>NZ_CP021850.1:1892486-2207900 GCF_002896855.1 Clostridium thermosuccinogenes
ACTCTTTGAGTAAAAAAGATAAGTCTACCAAAAAGATTGAGGGCCTTGATTTCCATCATTCACACAGTGACGGAAAACCCATGTGGTCACATTGCATAGTTACTTCCCATTATAAGATTTCTGATTATTCATTACCACAAAACTTCAAGCTCTATCTTAGAAAGCAGTTCTTTGGCAATAAAGCAAAGAAGCATTTTAAGAATAAACAAGAGCTTGCAATGCAGCTTATTGATGAATTTATACCGGTTACAGAAACAACGTACTTGTTGTTGGATGCCTGGTATACATCGGGTAAAGTGATGCTCCATGCCTTAAGAAAAGGATATCACACCATTGGAAGAATAAAATCCAATAGAGTGATTTACCCTGGAGGCATTAAAACAAGTGTCAGAGAATTTTCAACCTTTATCAGTAAGGACGAAACCAGCCCAGTTACAGCAGGTGACAATACTTACTATGTTTATAGGTATGAGGGTAAAATCAATGACCTTGAAAATGCCGTTATTCTGTTTTGTTGGAGCAAACCCGATTTATCCGATAAACCAGCATTTATACTAAGTACGGATGTTAGCCTTACCACCTCCGAAATCCTTATATATTACCAGAACCGCTGGGATATTGAGGTAAGTTACCGGTATCAAAAAAACTCACTTGGGTTTGATGAATACCAGGTAGAATCCTTAACTTCAATAAAGCGCTTCTGGAGCATGGTCTTTATGGCCTACACTTTCCTGGAGCTTTTCAGGGTTTCAAACAAGAAATCCTTAAAGCTTGATACTTTAGGAGATACCATAGGGTATTTCCGCAAACAATACTTGGTTTCAATTGCCAAGTTTGCATATACTTGTGCAGTAAAAGGGGTAACCGTCGATGCTGTTATTACCAAATTAGGGATAGCCGCATAAACATTTACAATTTACTGCACGACACTAATTAATAAATAGAATCATTTTAGACAGGGTCAACTTGCATTAATTACTTGCATTTCAAGAGTTTGCACTTATAAGGATTAAACTATTTTCTTGGATAACTATTGACATTAATGTAAATATATGGTATTAATAGATTGAAGTGAAATCGGTTTCAGAATATACATCATTGGTGTAAGCTTTAGGGTTATTCTCAATTTCAATGTTGCAACCATTCGTGCTGTTATCCTGCTAAGGAGCTTGGCAAGCAATAATTCTTTTCAAGGAAATATTGAATCCGGCAATGGATATGCAATGAATCAGTCTCAATTATAATCATCTCACTTATCGAAATAAATATTTTCAATATGCTCTTTAGAGATACATTATAAAAGTTTCAGCTAAATACAACGGTTAAAAGATGAACTTAAAAACTTTCAATTGGAAAAATTTAACATAGAATGGATGTTCATAGTATGAGTATGAGGACCTGCATATTTATAATCTGTGTCTTGTATGTTTTACTTTTTGCATCTTGCAGCAATCCAGTCTCGAATTCTGAAAAAACTGATGGCGGGGGTGTTGAAAGCTTGGGAGCGAAAATAACACTGGATTATGACATGACTTACCAGACGGTGGAAGGTTTTGGCGCATCAGGCTGCTGGTGGGCGCAGGACGTAGGTGGATGGGAAAACATTGGTGAAATAATGGAATATCTGTATGACGATGAAAAGGGCATAGGGCTGGATATATACAGGTATAACATTGGTGCCGGGGGACCATCGAAAGTGTCCGACGAGTGGAGACGCACACAAACTGTTGAAGTGTCCCCGGGAGTTTATGACTTAGGCAGGGACAAAAATGCGATAAACGCGATGAAAGAAGCGGTCAAGCATGGAGCTGACACGGTGGTTTTGTTTGCCAACAGCCCTCCGGCAAGGCTGACCAAATCAGGGTTCACCTCCGGCGAAGAGACGGGCAAGTCGAATCTGCCAAGGGAGAATGAAGCTGAATTTGCAAAATACCTTGTAGACATTACAGAGCTAATCCTGAAAGAAGGCATTCCGGTAAAATACCTGAGCCCAATAAATGAGCCCCAGTGGGAATGGAAATCCGGACAGGAGGGATGCCATTATGAACCTGAGGAAGTAATCAGCTTGTCCCGGGAAGTTGTCCTGGAGCTGGAAAGAAGAAAGCTGCCGGTAAAGATATCAATTAACGAGTCGGGCAAATGGTATGATGAAAAGTACACATTGACCATGTATAAAAGAATAATGGATGATGAAGTTCTGTCAAAAGCAATTGACCATTATGCGGTACACTCCTATTGGACAAGTGAAACGGACAAAAAAAAGGCTGCACTTTATTTTTCCAAAATCGAAAACATGCTTCCGCTTCACCAAACAGAATGGTGTGAAATGGTCAACGGAAGAAGCATGGGAATGGATGCGGCCCTGGTAATGGCAAAAACAATACATGAAGATATGACAATACTCTCTGTCTCATCCTGGTCTCATTGGCTGGCAGTATCCCGTTACGACTATCGGGACGGACTTGTGTACGTTGACATTCCTACCCGTAAATTTAAGATGGCAAAGCGTGGCTGGAGCCTTGGAAATTACGCCAAGTTTATTGAAAAAGGATACATTAGAATAGAAGCTTCCATTGAGGATGAAAACGTATTGGTATCTGCCTATGCAAGTCCAAAAGGAGATAAAACCGTCGTTGTCGCCATAAATCCTATGGACCAATCAAAGTCTGTTGTTCTTGCAGGGGTAAGAGGAAGAAAGATTAGCATTTATGAAACGTCAGACAATCATGACTGTGATTTTGTCGCTAAAATAATGCCCGATGAAGTATATGAGATTCCGGCATGTTCGGTCGTCACTTTTGTTGCTGAAAAATAAAGTCCGGCATGGGAGGCAACCAAAGCAGAGTGTATTGCATGTCGGCCTTTAGGAGACCAACTCTGTTATTATAGGTAAGTTTTCGACTCAAAAATATGGCACATCATTTTTTCATAACACAACACCGGATGTGAAAATAAGGAAAGGAGGATTAGCATGTTATCAAAAGCAAAGAGATTTATATCCATGATGTTGGCCTGCCTGATGATTTTCATGGCTTTAAGCGCCTGCAGCAAGCAACAGGGGGAGAAAAATGATAAAGAAGCAACCGGTACAGATAAGGCTGCTGAGACTACCTCCGGAACGTCAGGTGAAGATACTGCTTCCAAGGGGGCAAAGGGAGAACCAATAGTCATCAAAATTGGCACCCACTATGAACCGGAATGGGATCCTACCTGGAGGGACGAAATCACGGGCGAACCAGGGATGAGCCCGGAAAACCTCAGGGCTGCGGAGATTGCCATGAAGACAGTGCTGGATGAAATGAACGTACAGCTAGAGATTATCCAATATCCCGGAGATGTCAGGGAAGTGCTGCTTCAGTCCGTTCTGGCCAATGACCCCATCGCGGATATTGTGCGCATGTGGAACGGAAGTCAGGGGACGATACTGGGGCAGAACATCCTTCAGCCGCTGGATGATTACGCGAGCATTTTCCTTGACGATGAAGATGCCAAGTGGATGCTGGTAGACAAGATTTACGGAAAATACTACATGCTGAATTTTTCTATGGAATTCATAAGAACTTGGCCTCTGGTCTACAACATCAAATACATAGAGCAGGTTGACTCCTTAAAAGAAAACGGAGAAACGGTATATCCCAGTGATCTGTTTAAGAGAGGAGAATGGACATGGTCAAAGTTTGAGGATTACCTTTCCAGGATTGCAGCATTTTATTCGGGAAAGCCTTCTCCCGTAAGGCCTGATGTGCCTATAAAGGCATTCCAGACGGACTACAGGTATACGGCGGTGCAGGCATTGCATTCCAACGGGGTTGCAGTATTTGGCAAAAACGGTCTTGAGGTTGATACTCCGGAAGCCAAACAGGCTATTGCCTATATCGATAATCTCATGAACAAGAATCTCATGATGTCGGTAAGGTATGGCGATGATTCAGTGGTTCCCGGATGGACTTGGAACGGCAACGATTTTGGTAATGGTGAAACAGTGTTCACCAACATGGTGCCATGGCTGAGCTCGTCAGCTGCCAATAGCCTTGCCAACAGAGGAGAGTCCATGGGCATAGTGCCTTTTCCGAGGCCGGACCACCTTGCTCCCGATGATCCTAAATACCAACAGACATCAGTTATTATGGATACCTGCGGTATACTGAAGGGATTATCCAAAGAAAGGACCGAACTTGCACTGAAAGCTTACAAGTTATACTTTAACACTTTCTATAAAGCGCTAGCAGGCACCGACAAAGCTATGGATTATCTGGAAAAGAACAGTGAGTCCGCGGCTCTTGCCAGTGGTTTTGACATAATGCATCCTAAGATTGGCAAAGACACCCTGGATATATTCAAATACATAGCCAAAACGCCTGTAAACGAATTTGTAGAATCGATAGGAATATATAACTTGTGGAGCGAAGGTATAGTGGGAGAATCCATATATGGGTTGAACAATTCCCCCAAATATGATGTTGCCGTCGATGCTGAAAAGAACAGTCTGATAGAATACCTTTCGACCACGGAAAAAGCTCTCATGTCGGATAAGCCGACGGATAACATAGCTCCGAAAATCGAGAAGATTGACGCAAATATACCCGTTGCTTTTCCCGTAGGCACGGATAGTTCAAAAATTGATTGGAGTACTATATTTGCTGCCAAAGACAATGTTGATGGCGAACTTGATATGTCCGGTGCTGTTATTGATATCAGCGGGATTGATTTTAACAAGGTTGGCCAATATGACGGCGGATTCATGGCAAAAATCAAGGACGCTGCTGGAAATGAAGGCAGCACAAGTTCTACTGTGATCATCTACGACCCGAATAATAAAGAAAAGCCGGAAATCAAAATCAAGCCGGAATACAGGAAGATAGCAAAGGACGAAGATGTTTCTGCCATAAACTGGGCGAATGACTTCATAGAATCGGCAACCGATAAGGACGGGTTTGATATCAAATTCAGCATCAAGGCGGATGTAAGCCAGTTGGATACAACAACACCCGGAACATATAAGGTGGAAGTAACAGTCACTGATTTCGCAGGAAACGCTGCAACTGCATCCTTTGATGTTATTGTAGAATAAAAGGAATGACGTAAGGAGGTCCATGGGCTGTCTTAGAGCAAAAAGCCCATGGACCGGCTGAATTTAAAGTTTCGGGGAGAACTGATGGGTATGAAAAAAGCTCTTGCAGGTTTTCTAGTGTTCCTTTTGCTGTCAAACCTTTTCCTGCCGGCAGGAAATATCGGTTCATGCCCTGTATTGGCCGAAGGTTTCGCAGGGGAAACCGAACAAAATGGGGAGTTTTACGAATCGTCCTACTACGAATATCTTGTTCGTAATGGTTACGATAATGAGATTTCCCGGTCAGAAATCACAATTGACATCACCCGGTATAAAAAAACTGATGATATGCAAGCCATTTTGGATGACGATGGCATAAGTACGGGCGATCGCGGAATTATTGAGTGGGAGTTTACCGTCAAGGATGCCGGGTTTTACAACATACAGGTTTCATATCTTCCTTTGAAGGGAACAAACTTAAGCATTGAACGGAAAATATACATAGATGGTGAAATACTGTTTAAAGGCATGGAACAGGTCGTGCTGAGCAGGATATGGAAAAACAGTGAAGACGGCAGGATAATATCCAAAAACCGAAATGAGATACGCCCTGTAGCTGTAGAAGAGCCTGAATGGAGGACAGTATTTATATGCGATTCCCAAAAGAGAAGCCTTGAACCATATGTGTTTTATTTTTCAGAGGGAAAGCATACCATTGCCTTTGAGTCGATAAAGGAGCCGGTCAAGATCGGAGAAATAGTTTTAAAGGCTGCACCGGAACCGAAGCCTTATGAAGAGGTAATCGGTTGTTTAAAGGAAAAGTATCCGGAGTATGAAGGTGAAAACATAGTATGCCAGGCGGAGCGCGTTGACGGAAACACAGTGGGTATAAAGAAATCTTCCCCATCCATAGGTGTGTCAACAGACTATAGCAGCCCTAACACTGTTCCATACCATCCTTACAAGATAGTATTCAATACCATGGGAGGCAATAACTGGCGCACTGCAGGCGATTTTATTATTTGGGAAGTGGAAGTACCGGAAGAAGGGTTATACCAACTGTCGTTCCGGGGACGGCAAAATATCAACAGGGGTGTCAAGTCATACCGGGAGCTACGTATAAATGGGGAAGTGCCTTTCAAAGAAGCGCAAAAAATCGGTTTTGAATTCAGCGGGGAATTTAAAAATTATGTTTGCGGAGATGAAAAAGGACATTACCTATTTTATCTTAAAAAGGGCAGAAATACCATAAGCCTTGAGGTTGTACTCGGAGATTTTGGAAGACCTCTTACTGTTGTAGAGCAGTGCTTATTT
The DNA here is from genome assembly GCF_002896855.1 of Clostridium thermosuccinogenes. Taxonomy (NCBI): domain Bacteria; kingdom Bacillati; phylum Bacillota; class Clostridia; order Eubacteriales; family Clostridiaceae; genus Clostridium; species Clostridium thermosuccinogenes. The sequence goes on from NZ_CP021850.1 coordinate 1,898,851, forward strand.
GAATTAAATGAGATTTACAGGAAAACTGTTCAAATAACAGGTCTGGTACCCGATAGGTTCATAGACTATGAAATAGACAAAAAGATACCGGAATTTAAAGAAAAGCTCAAAGATATCAGCGTCCGGCTTAAAGAAGTGGTGGAAGAGCTGGTAAGGATATCGGGAGAAAAAGGAGAAAAGACCGCAATCATAGAAAAAATGGCGGTACAGGCGGAAGAATTGGCACAAAAGCCGGAAAACGTGATAAATGAACTGACGACGTTTAAAGGAAATATATCCGCGCTGGGCACATGGATCATATCCATTTCCGAGATGCCTTTGGAAATTGACAGCTTCACCCTGTCAAAAGCAGGAGCAAAGCTTCCGAAGGCAGAACCCAATGCTTTTGTAAAGTTTTATTATGAGCTGGTCAGATTCTTTTCAACGTTTTTTGTCGATGATGCAAAGCTTACGACGGATGCGAAAATCAGCAGGGATGCGGTAAAGGTATGGATATCATCCGGCAGGGATCAGGCACAGATAATCAGAAACCTCATAGATGACAGCTATACACCGTATTCCGACATACCGATAAATCTTGAGCTCATTCCCAATGATGTCATTCTTCCGGCTACTTTGGCAGGTAATGGTCCGGATGTAGTGCTGAATATTCCCCAGTCGACGGTCATTAATTTTGCGGTGAGGAATGCCCTGACGGACCTTACGAGATTTGAAGATTTTTCGCAGCAGAGCGCCAGGTTTTACTCCAGTGCTTTGAAACCTGTTACACATCAGGACGGGATATACGGACTTCCTGAACAGCAATGGTTCATGATGATGTTTTACAGGAACGATATTTTGGGGGAGCTGGGACTTGAGCCGCCTAAGACATGGGATGAAATGAAAAAGATAATACCGGTGCTGCATATGAATAATTATGACGTATACATACCCGGTGCATCAATTTTTACATCCCTTGTTTACCAGTATGGGGGAGATGTATATCAAGGGGTAGGAAAGGACTATGGAATAGCCAGCGGGCTTATCGGGGAAGATGCAATGCTTGCGTTCCATCAGCTTACCGAGTTTTTTACAAGCTATAAACTCCCTGTAACGGCAGATTTCTCCAACAGGTTCAGGACCGGCGAGATGCCGATAGGCATAGCTCCGTATACGACATACAACCAGTTGGAAATATTTGCTCCGGAGATAAGAGGACTATGGTCTTTTGCACCGGTCCCGGGGATTGCCGATGCGGACGGCAACATCAACAATACTGTAGTGTCCGATACAACGCAATGCATAATGATGAGTTCTGCCAGGAACAAGCAGAATGCATGGGACTTCATGAAATGGTGGCTGAGCGATGATACCCAGATGAGATATGCCAATACCCTGGAAGCAGTAATGGGAACCAGCGCGCGGTACGCTACCGCCAACAAAGATTTGATCATGAGGCTGCCGTGGCCTCGGAAGCATGCAGAGCAGCTGATGCAGCAGCTTGAAGCTACGGAGGGTGTTCCGGAGGTACCGGGAGGATACATGACAGGCAGGATGATAGATTATGCTTTCAAGGCAGTAGTTACCAACGGTCAGAACCCGAGGGAAGCGCTGTATCTTAATATCAAGGCGATAGACAAGGAGCTTTCCAAGAAGCGTCGGGAATTTAACCTTTCATACCTTGAGTAACGGATCCATTTCGTATCAGGTCAGGCGCTCAATACTTCTAAGGATGGAAAGAGGTGCCGGATGTTGAAATCAAAAAAAGCAATGGCCAGGAATAATTTTTTGAAAACATGGGAGCTTCACAAGGAGAAATACCTCCTGATAGCTCCATTTGCTTTGATTTTTATATGTTTTACATTTATTCCGATTGTAGTTTCCATCGTTTTGAGCTTTACTTCCTTCAACATGCTGGAAATGCCGAAATTCACGGGTTTGAGCAATTACATAAATCTGATCGTGTATGATGAAGTGTTTCTTATAGCAGTGAAGAATACTTTGCTTTTTGCGATCATTACAGGACCTATAAGCTATATCATGTGTTTTGGATTTTCATGGCTTATCAATGAGCTTCCACCGAAAATCAGGGCGATCATGACGCTGATTTTCTATGCCCCTTCCATATCAGGAAATGCATATTTGATGTGGAAGCTGATTTTTTCTTCAGATATGTACGGTTATGCCAACGCATGGCTCATGCGGTTGGGAATTATTTCAGAGCCGGTGCTGTGGTTTGACAAAAAAGAGTATGTTATGCCCATACTGATAATTGTACAGTTGTGGCTTAGCCTCGGCGTAAGCTTCCTCGCTTTTATTGCCGGATTTCAGAACATCGACAGGACCTCGTATGAAGCAGGCATTATAGACGGCATAAAAAACAGGTGGCAGGAATTGTGGTTTATTACGTTGCCGGCTATGAAGCCGCAGCTCATGTTCGGCGCAGTTATGCAGATAACCCAGTCTCTGTCTGTTGCAGGCATATCCATGGAACTGGCAGGTTTTCCTTCGGTGGAATATGCAGGGCATACCATACTTACCCATCTGCATGATTATGGAAATATTAGATATGAAATGGGATATGCATCCGCTATAGCGACAATACTCTTTCTCTTCATGATGCTTTCCAATATTATCGTACAGAAGCTTTTGAGAAAGGTTGGTGAATAGCCTGTGGGAATTAAAACGGCAAGCGCATTAAGGGTTATTTCAAGGAGAAGAATCCGAAGGCCTAACCGGAGTCTCGAGGTTGACATACTCATGACCATGGTTTTAGGAGCTTTCGGTCTATTCAGCGCATGGCCGCTGATATATGTTATAAACAATGCTTTTAAGCCTCTGAATGAAATATTCCTGTTTCCACCAAGGCTTTTTGTTCAGAATCCGACCTTCAACAACTTCAAGGACCTGTTCACCATAATCGGCAACTCCTGGATTCCTTTTTCACGGTACATATTCAATACCGTATTTATAACAACAGCAGGTACGTTGGGGACAGTTTTCGTAGGCTCGATGGCTGCATTCCCGCTGGCCAAGTATAAGTTTCCAGGCTCAAAGGTGATGTCAAGCCTTATAGTATATTCGTTGATGTTCAGCAGTTCGGTTACTGCAATACCCAACTATATAATCATGTCGAAGCTCGGAATGATTGACAGCTACTGGGCGGTCATAATACCTGCCATAGGTTCCACGCTGGGTTTATACCTGATGAAAAACAATATAGTTCAAATTCCGGATTCCCTTTTGGAGGCATCCAAAATGGACGGAGCCAGTGAATTCAAAATATATTTCAGCATAATCATGCCCCTTTCAAAGCCTGCCTGGATAACCCTGATAGTGTTGTCGTTCCAGTCATTGTGGGGTACAACAGGAGGTACGTTTATATACGCGGAAAAATTGAAGCCGGTAAGTTATACATTGTCCCAGATAGTGAGTGCAGGTGTAGCCAGAACAGGGGTAGCATCTGCTGTCTCATTGATAATGCTTGTTGTTCCGGTAACCGTGTTCATTATATCTCAAAGCAATGTTATAGAAACTATGGCCACATCGGGAATGAAATGACAGAAAAACTGTTCGTCTGCGTGGGTAAATTCGATGAGAGGAGCAGTATTTGGTGTATGAGGTTAAAAAGCTTTTTTTGTATTGTTCTTTTAATTTGTCTGAGTATTCCGGGGCTTCATGCCAATGCCAAATATACAAGGGAGCAAAATTACACATACGACTACTGGGGAAACCCGGTGAGAAGCATACCGGCCTATGAGCTGGAAGACATTATCGACAGCACCCGGACCAATGGAATAGAAATAGCGGGTGTTGATGATGTGTTTGCAGGAAAGGACAAAATATACTTGATTGATACGGTGGAAAGCAGGCTCAACGTTTTTGATGAAAGCTACAGCCTGGTGAAATCGGTCAAGCTTATAAGAGATGCTGATGGCAAAATAATCGTGAACGCAGAAAACAACAAGCAGCTAATGCTGACGAATCCTGAGGGGGTTTTCGTAAGAGAGGATGAAAAGGAAATATACATTGCCGATACAGGAGCAGAGAGAATAATAGTTCTGGACTGCGATGAATATTTCTTAAAAAGGATAATTGAAAGGCCGGCCAATCTGGCAGGCGTCACGGTATTTAAGCCCTCCAAGATAGTGGTTGATAATGCCGGGAGGATTTTCATTGTAGTGCAGGGGAGCTATGAGGGGATAATTGAGCTAAACAGCGACGGTAGTTTTTCAAGGTACTTCGGTGTGAACAAGCCCAGGGTTAATGTTGTCGATTATTTCTGGAAGTCCATAGCTTCTGATGTGCAGAAAGAAAAGATGAGAAAAGTCTACGCTCCCTCTTTCAACAATATCGATATAGACAAGGAAGGCTTTGTTTATGCCACTACTTTTGATTCCGCGGCTATCGACAAGGTATTCCGCCTGAATGCCAAGGGGGAAAATGTCCTGATAGGTGCCGGCACTCACAAGATAATAGGCGATTTGGATTATGGGGAAGACCAGCAGGAGAGCATGTTTGTGGATATAGCCGTTTCCGATTTTGGTGCCTATGCACTGCTGGACAAAACCCGTGGACGGGTATTCATATATAACTTTGACGGTGATCTTCTAAACATTTTCAACCGTTCGGGGGATATCAAGGGCAATGTAAAAGAGCCTTCGAGCATCGCCTGGTTTGGCAAAAAACTGATCATAGGTGATAAGAAGCTGGGAAGAGCTTTCATTTTTAAGCAGACGGAGTTCGGGGAAGCTGCGCTGGGAGCAGCGGAAAGCTACTACCACGGCAGATGGGATGAAACGGCAGCATTGCTTGATAAGGCATTAAAGCTGAATGCCAACTATACGGCGGCGTATGTAGGCATAGGCAAGAATCTCCTCATGCAGGATGAGTATGAAAAAGCCATGTACTATCTGAAGCTGGGGAATGACAGGACATATTATTCCAAGGCATTTAACGGATACAGGAATCAAATTGTGCAAAAATACTTTGCATTTTTTGCCGTGATTGTTCTCATCATCATCGTATATATAGTTTACTCGGAATATAAATATCATAAATCCATGAAAGCAGAAGGTGAATAGCAAAACCAACTCGGGGAGGATAGGTCCATGTACATGGTAAAATATCTGGGTTATGTGATATTTCATCCCTTTGACGGCTTTTATGTTGTGAAAACATATAAAAAGGGAAAGTATGCAGTTGCAGCAGCATTGCTGGTATTGTATGGATTGATTCAAATAGCGGAATACCAGTATACAGGGTTTATTATTAATTATAATCCTGTTCACAGGTTAAACAGCATAAGAATATTTTCACTGGCTCTGCTTCCTTTCCTCTTGTTCATTATAAGCAATTGGAGCATAACGGCAATATTCGACGGCAGTGGTAAAATCGGAGATATATTTGTTGTCACCTGTTTTTCCCTCCTGCCCAAGATAGTTTTCGACTTTGTGGGAATTGTTTTAAGCAATGCAGTAATTTACGAGGAAGTGCCGATATTAACGGCGTTAACGTCAATTGGCACATTATGGTTCTGTTTTCTTGTATTCAGCGGGCTTTGCGTCACCCACGAATATACTGCCCTTACAAATATCAAAATGCTGATAGCAACCTTTATTGCCGCCATTATCATATTGTTTCTGGCGATGATGTATCTCACCCTCATGGGTAGGATATTGAATTTTGTACTGTCTATATTCAACGAATTGACAAAAAGATGGTGATGGTAATGAATAGGATCATTGTGTCATTGTTCCCGAAAGCTCTACAGGAGCTCAAAAGCATAAGCTATATGAAAATTGCTGCAATAGCCGTAGTTACTGCCTTGATAGCCAATCTTTTTTCAATGGCAGCCCAAAGGGGCATTAAAGGTAGGGAGCTTAAAGACGAACCAAAACCGGGATTGTCCCAAACCACCGGCCAAATCCCGGCACGAAGCGGTGAAGTTCTTGTGGGCAGTACAGCCACCAAAAAAATGTATATCAACACCGACACCCTGAACATAAGAATCGTGGATACTGCCACCGGCGTGCAGTGGAATTCCATATATGATGACGGGAAAATATCTGAATTTGACAAATCTCCCCTGGTTGTGAGATTTCTTGGCCGGGACAGCCAGTTGTACGAGTGGACGGCGTATAAATACTGTGTTAGCAGCGGAAGATATGTCATCAATAAAATAAATAACGGGGTGCAGATAGTTCTGGATTTTATGGAAACCGACTCCTTCAGGCTCAATGAATACATGCCCCAGAAGATATCAATCCGTCGATTTCAGGAAGCGTTTCTGGATAAATTGGATCAAAAATCCGCCAGTGGAGAGATAAGCGAGGAAAAAATCCATATGTACAGGAATGTGCTGGAATTGATCTACGCAAAGGATGAGGAGAACGGATGTTATTATAACAAGTTTTCAGGTACTCCGTCAGCATCTGTCAGCAGCCTGCTTATTGAGCTGACCAAGGATGTGGGATACAGCAGAGAAGCTCTCATAAAAGATAATGAAGAATTCGGTATAACGGTAAATATTGCAGAACCCGCAAAATTCAAAATCATAATGGAAGCATTCCTGGATGAGAATGACCTTGTCATCCGGATTCCTACCTATGAAATAATAAATGAAAATGATTTTTACAGCATCCAGAATATAGTTGTTTATCCCGGTTTCGGGCTGGCATCGTCAGATCAGGTGGATGAGGGATATATATTGGTGCCGGATGGAGCAGGAGCATTATTCAAACTGAACACTTTCGACGGCAGATATCCTGAGTATACCAGACCTGTATACAACAATACCTATTACGATAAGCTTTACGAAATGCCGGAATACCCGGAGGATTTGCACATGCCTGTATTTGGCATGATGTACCAAAAGGGTTCGGGTACGATGCAGGGGTTTATGGGAATAATCGAGGAAGGGGCCGAAACCGCATATATAAACGTAAGATTGGGCACTAAAGACACTGAAAGTAATGGCACACCATACAACAAGGTCTATGCCTCTTTCGATTCAATGCAGTATTCCCGTGTAAAGGTGTTCGGACCATACAGTTCCAACGATGCCAGATATCTTTCCACGACAGGCATGATTGATATGGACTTCACCATAAGATACAAGCTGTTTGAAAAGGATGCCACTTATTTCAATATGGCGATGGAATACAGGGAATATTTAATAAGCAAAAACAATATCCATGTTAGTTATGAAGACAAACCAAAGCTGTTTTTAGAAATAATAGCCGCTCTTACGATAGAGGACAGAATACTGGGTGTCCCATACGACAAGCTGATTTCCATGACTACCTACCGAGAGCTTAGGGATATCTTGGAAGATATGGAGGGGATCAGCAAGGTTATAGCTTACAACGGGGCATATAATGGTGGGATTAACCACAGCTTGCTGAGAAAGGCGGAGTTGGTGGATGAAAATGGAAGTGCCGGGGACTTGGACCTTCTGGCAGAATATATTGCTGAAAATGGCGATGAACTGTTTTTTGCAGCGGATATAACGAGAGTCTATAAAAAAGGCAACGGATTTAACAGGAAAAAGCATGCCCTTTATGGGTTCAATAGGAAGCCTGTGGAGATAATGGATTACAATCCTGCAACGGGTAGATTTTCACGAAACAGCAGCAGCTATTATATAATCAGTCCCAAATACCTGGACAGCATTGTCGATGGATTTTTGAAAACCACAAAGGACAATATAGGTACATATTTGAAGGAAATGGGAAATACATACTACGCCAATTATAATCCCAGGGAAATAATCAATCCGGTTTTGTCCAACAGGATAGTCAGGGAGAACATATCCAGGATGTCGGAATCCAGAGCTGTTGCTATAGACAATCCCAATGCCGATAAGATATCTTATGCGGATTATGCCGTAAACGTATCCAGGGAATGCAGCGATTTTGGCACAATGTATTGCTCCATACCTTTCCGGCAGCTTGTTATGAACGGGCTTACCGAGTATACGACACTGGACGTGAACATGTCGTCGGACAGGAGCCGCTATTATATTCTGCAAGCTTTTGAACTTGGAAGTTATCCCAAGTTCACCCTGTGCGCCAAGAATGTGGATGTGCTCCAGAACACGGAATTTTCATATTATTTTTCAATACAGTACGATGCCTTGCGAGATACGATTTTCAATGTGTATAAGGAATACCGGGATGGCTTTGATAAGATAAAATCAAGAGAAATTGTGTCACACAACATACTCCAAAAAAATGTATTTGAAACCAGGTATGCAAACGGGTCCATGGTAATTGTCAACTACAACAAGTATCCTGTAACTGTGAAAGGCTTGAATATTGAAGCTTTAGGCTATCATATAGAATCTGGAAATTAGGAAGGTGAATCCGGTGAAAACCATATCCCATCGAAAAAAGACCATTCACTTGACATATTTGACTTCCCGCAAGCTTAACGCTCTGCTGTTCATGACTCCATGGCTGATAGGTTTCATATTGTTTTTCCTCATGCCGTTGTTCAATACAATACTTTACTCCTTCCATTCGGTGCAGGTCGGTGAATATGGCGGCATGAAGCTGGAATTTGTAGGACTGCAAAACTATATCGATCTGTTCAAGACGGAAGTATCCAGCAGCAGCCAGCAGTTCCTCAGGGTTTTCATAGATGAAAATGTGAACATATTCGTAAATACGCCTTTAATTGTGGTATTCAGCCTGTTCTCAGCCATACTGCTAAATATGAAATACAGGGGAAGGGAAATTGTGCGGGTCATCTTCTTCATGCCCATAGTTTTGGGAATCAAGGTTGTCGTCAACCTGCTTATGGTAACCACAGGGGGAGATATCACCGATACTGCGGTCAACAGCTCAATAGACAATTCATTTCTCATTTATATACTGACTTCCTATACATTCCTGCCTCTAAGGATTACAAGCTTTATTTCATCGGTGGTGGGCAACATATTCTCATTGATATCCCAGGCAGGAGTTCAGACGCTGGTGTTCCTGGCAGGCCTGCAATCGATTAATCCGTCTCTGTATGAAGTAGCCAAGATCGAAGGTGCGAATGGATATGAAGTTTTCTGGAAAATCACCTTTCCCATGCTTTCAAATGTGAACCTGTTTGCTGTCGTGTATACTTTTGTGGATCTCTTCCTGGCATCACCGATTGCCAATGAAATATACCGCTTTGCTTTCAACAGAAACAATATAGGAACAGGTTCGGCTCTTTCCATGGTTTATATGATAAACATCCTGGCAGATCTCTGTATTCTGCTTCTTGTGTTTAAAGCAAAAGGGGGTAAAAACAATATATGAAACTCTTTGATCCGGTTTTAAAAAAGCTGTCCTCCCAGTGGAATGCAAAATCCTTTCAAGATGGGTACAAAACAAAAAAACAGTTTTCAAGGCTTATTTACGGTTTTTTCCTGGCATCGCTGATAGCTGGCTTATGCTTTGCAATACTCTATCCGCTGATTAAGGTGCTGCCGGTTGTGTTTTGCGATCTACATGATTTGGGAAATCCCGATGTCATATGGATACCTATGAAGAGATCGGTTACAAGCTTCAGAGCTGCAATACGACTGATATACGGAAATGGAATGGGCATGCTCAAAACCCTCGGCTATTCGGCAATAATCACGTTAATAAATATATTTGTCTGCTCCATGACCGGATATGCTCTGGGCAGGGTAAGGTTCAAATTAAGCAGCATTGCGTTTTTCCTGGTCATCCTCACCTTTCTTGTGCCTCCCCAGTCGCTTTTGATTTCCCAGTATCTGCATTTTAAGCATTTTGACATATTCGGACTTATCAAAGCCTTTACCGGGGATACGATTGATCTCATCAATAAGCCTTACACGCTTTTTATCATAGCTTTCTTGGGCTTTGGTGTTAAAGAGAGCCTCTTTGTATTCATATTAAGGCAGTTCTACAAGGGAATGCCGACAGAGCTGGAAGAGGCTGCTCTTATAGATGGGTGCGGTTTTCACAGGACATATTACAGCATAATGCTTCCTAATGCAGTTCCGGCCATAGTAACCGTAGCGGTGCTTTCTTTTGTTTGGAATTACGGGGATACCTATTATACGGGATATTTCCATCCTGACGGTCCCTATGTCAGCAATACGCTTACACGGGCTTTTAATCCGTCCAATCAGAATACTGTCTTAAGAGCTTTGAGCACATGGTATAATATGCCGGGGGTAACAACTTTTGCTTTTGATGCCGTAAAGCAGGCAGCAGTGTTACTGTACCTCATACCATTGCTGGTAGTGTATTTCCTCATCCAGAAGAAGCTGGTGGATAATTTTGAACGTTCGGGAATTGTGGGGTGAGATACCGGATATATATATAAAAAGAGAGCTTTCATGGACAAATGTATAAAAACTCTCACCGTGCCGGCAGGATGAGGTAAAAGATGCCTTTGGATTGCCGTCAAAACAGGCTATTTTTTCTTGAATATCTTTATTAGTACTGTTAAAATAGAACTATCAACTTATACAGATGGTTCTATTTTAAAGATCAAAATACAATACAAAGGAGAAGATAGATTTGGCTGGTTTTTTTGGTTTTTTTGATTATACTAAACCGGGGCCAGGAGTTCCGAAAGATGCGCCTCCTAAGCCAAGAATAGTCGTTTTTTTCGGGATTGTCGGCCGTAAATTTTGGAAACTTGTAAGCATAAACCTTATGTTTTTTCTGTTCAACCTGCCGGCATTGTTATTGATGATGCTGATCACGTTTTTCTTTAAAGCGGATATGATAATTGATGATCCCATTGCTGATCTCATTACCAGGCTTACCTTTGGCGCTGGCTTTTTATGTATACCTGTAATAACGGTAGGGCCTGCCCAGGCTGGATTTACTTATATCCTGAGAAATTATGCGCGGGAGGAACATGCCTTTCCCTGGTGGGACTTCCGGGATGCCGCCAAAAGGAATTTTAAGCAGAGCCTCATTATATCTATAATAAACATCTTGGCTGTAGCTTTGATAGGCATGGATTTAAACGCGTATTTCCAGCTGAATCGCGGTGATAATATTCTGATGTCCCTAGCCAGCGGTTTTATTGTACTGGCCTTCATCATCCTTTTGATGATGAACATGTATATTTATCCCATGCTGGTTACTTTTAAGCTCACTGTAAAGCAGTTATACAAGAATGCATTCATATTTTCCATGATGAGATTCTTTCCGAACCTCGGTATTTTGCTGTTATGCTTCTTAATTATTATTGCAACCTTCTGGTACCCTGTCATAGGAATTATTTTGCTGCCTTTGATAACCATGAGCTTTATAGGGCTGGTGACCAACTTCTATGTGTATCCTACCCTCAAGAAGCATATAATAGACAAGTTTGAAGAAGAACAAGCGGCAAAAGAAACCAGCGGGTTACAAGCTGATGCGCAGGAGGAAGGTGCGGCTGAGGAAAGCATTAATCATAATGAGTCCGACGAGAAAGAGGACGAGAATAAGTAAGGGATTATCTTAAGTATTGCTGTTATTCTTGATAATCGCGTTAAATTTCCTGGGATGAAGTATTTCAAGTTTTTGATTAAAAAATCATTCAAGGACCAAGGAGATTTTCCCGGCGATGAACTGGATTTTCTCCCGATGAGTTTAGTGCTGTTTAGCTGATGCTATTTATATTGGTTATATAAAAATAAAGCGGTATATTATTAATCCTTCTAGGTGTCAAAAGCCTCTCACTCATATGGGTGGGAGGCTTTTTTATGAAGAACAATTTCATTGAGGTGAAATTGAGGTGAATTTGATCTTTATAAAATCTCTCAAATCTCAGAAATTTCGCCATCGTCTAATTGTGCAATCAATTCGTTAGCTGCTATTGATAATGGAACATCCTTCAGCCATACTGCTCCGATAGCCCGCGGAGGGATAGCTTCGATGGGCTTAACCTCATAAAGCCTGCCTTTTTCCAGTTCCTCCTCTATAAAATTTCTAATAACGCAGGCTATCCCAAAATCATATTTTGCAAATTGAATAAGCAGGTCTATGTTACCCAGCTCAAAATCCGGTTCAACGGAAACGGAATTGTCCTTGAAATATTGATCGATATATAATCTGGAGTTGCTGTTTTTCTCAAGCAGAAGTAAAGGAAACTTGACGATTTCGCTTAAGGGCATTCTTTTGTTTGAAAGATATCTGTATTTTTCACCGACAACAAAACAGTCCTGAGTAGTCATGATTTTTTTGAAAACAAGTTGATCGTCATGATAAGGCATGTTTATTAAGCCGAAGTCTATCTTACCGGCCTTTAGGAGGCTGATTATGCCTGGCGTTGTCGGACATATCACACGTATTTTAATTTTGGGATGAAGGGTATTGAACAGCTTGAGGTATGGAATCAGGTAATTTTTGCATAAGGTATCGCTCACACCTATTCTGACCTCTCCGTCCAGCAGGTTTTTTACAGTTTTAATTTTACTCTCGGCAGTTGATATGAAGTTGAAGGCCTGATCAATATATTGATAAAGAATTTCACCCTCTGGTGTCAGCTTGACTCCTTTAGGGGTTCTTGAAAACAGGGTGCATCCCAGCTCATCCTCCAGCTGCCTGATTGACCTGCTCACTGCTGGCTGAGTTATATATAAGTGGTCGGCAGCCTTTGATATGCTCCCGTATTGTGCGATGTAATAGAAGGATTTATATAGCTCCAGATTCATATATATAACCTACCTTTATAACTGGTATAAAAAATATGCATTTCATTTATATCTCATTTTCTATTATACTTAATTTGTAGTAAATAACAAGCATATCTGTAAAAAACGAAGAGGAGGGTATTTAATGAGTACGAAAGTTGGAATTAACGGTTTTGGAAGAATCGGAAGAAACACATTCAAGGTGATATTGGAGAAGTACCCGAAGGAGCTTGAAGTGGTAGCCATCAATGATCTGACGGATGCAAAAACGCTTGCTCATCTCCTAAAGTATGATTCGGTGTTTGGAAAATTCAATGGAGATGTTGAAGTAAAAGAAAACATGCTGGTGGTTAATGGAAGGGAAATAAAAATTCTGACTGAAAAAGATCCAGCCAACATTCCTTGGAAGGAGCATGGGGTTGAGGTCGTACTTGAAGCCACAGGATTATTCACAAAAAGAGAAAAGGCAGAGCTACACATTACCGGGGGAGGAGCTAAAAAGGTCCTTATATCGGCACCAGCAGTTGATGAGGATATTACGATAGTGTTGGGCGTAAATGAAGAAAAATATGAACCATCCAAGCATCACATTATTTCTAACGGATCTTGTACAACTAACGCTCTGGCTCCTGTGGCAAAGGTGTTGAATGACAGCTTTGGCATTAAAAAAGGTTTTATGACTACCGTCCATTCGTATACAAATGATCAGAGGATTCTGGATTTACCCCACAAAGATTTGAGAAGGGCACGGGCTGCTTCCATGTCTATCATACCGACTAAGACAGGAGCTGCGAAGGCAATCGGGCTTGTCATACCGGAACTGGCAGGCAAACTGAATGGATTTTCCTTTAGAGTACCAACTCCGGATGTATCGGTGGTCGACCTGGTGGTTGAGACCGAAAAAACCGTTACAAAGGATGAGGTTAATGAAGCATTAAAGGCTGCTGCAGAAGGTAAATTGAAAGGTATTCTGAATTACTCGGAAGAACCTCTGGTTTCAACCGATTATATTGGTGATCCGGCATCCTCCATTGTAGACGCGTTATCTACCATGGTACTTGGTGATAATTTGGTGAAGGTTGTCTCCTGGTATGATAATGAGTGGGGCTTTTCCAACAGGTATGCTGATCTGGCGGCATATGTATCTTCAAGCATATGAGGCTGTAGTTGGTCTATCGCAAAGGATTAGGGCTGATTCGATAAATATTAAGGATATCAGACATGTAAGGAAGGATAGGGAATGTATAGGGGTATATAGGAGTGTAAAGCTCCTATATACCCCGACCATTTGATAAGATAAATCTGGAGATGTTAAAATGGAATATCAACTCGATGTGGATTATACAGCTACAGCCTGCCTAAAATATACTTTCTGATAAAGTATATTACCTTGCCCATTTCCCTTAAAGTTTTATCCTTCAGTTTACCATTAAAGTCATATACGATCATTTGGTCGGAAGTGCTGATGTCTACATTGCCATATCTAGCCTTTACGAATATCTCCGTAACCCTTTTAAAAGTGTCGGGTTTAAATAGAAGGAGATAGGAATCCACCCTTTCCGCAAACTGGAAGGGAGTTTCTCCGGGTTTTATATTCAGCTTCATGGAAGATAAAATTTTCAGATAGTACTTGTATAAATTGATGACACTATCCTTGGGGTTGGATTTCTTAGCCTTAAAAAGCATAACCCGCCGCCGGAAAGCATTATAGGATATGACCGACAGGGTAAGCAATAATAAGGCTATAATAATAAATATACGGATATCAAATTTTTCCTCATTTTCCTCCGGCAATTCCACAGGAGTATTGTTTATGACAGGTGCGGCACCTTGCCCGCGAATACCAAGTCTGCTCAAATACTCCATCATCTCCTGCTCGTAGTAGAAGCTGCTGTCAAAGCTCCTGCCGCTGGATGAATTCCTGTAGAGAATGGGTGAGAACGGTGGAGTGGGTTCGAACTGCAGCCATCCGAATCCTTCAAAATATGCCTCTACCCAAGCATGGGCCATTTCGTTGGTTACCTTGTAAAGGTTGTCTTTTTCAGGTTTGGCAGGCAAAACATACCCTTCCACATACCTGGCAGGAATGCCGGCGCATCTTAAAAGCACTGCCATGGAAGAAGCATAATATGTGCAATACCCCTGCCTGGTGTCAAAAAGGAAATAGTCTACAAAGTCAACACCTCTTGGTGCTTTGGGTGGGGACAGGGTATAAGTAAAGCCGTTGCCTTTAAAAAACTGTTCTATTGCTTTTGCCTTGTCGTAATCATTTTCATAATCCGATGTAATAGATAGCGCAAGCTCTTTTACCCTCACGGGAAGGGTGTCAGGAAGCTGAAGATATTTTGATCTTATCATGTCAGCTTTTGCCGAAAGGTTTATTGTCTTTTTCCTGAGGGATTGAAGGTCTTCAAGCTTATACACAGACAAAGGTTCATCCTGGCCATCAAGATTTATTTCCACATTGATTCTGTTGGAAAAATTAAAATATTTAGCGACATTGGCAACGGATGCCTCGCCTTCTATTACTTTTACGGTATAACCTATATCTTCATAGAACTTTCTTATAGTATCCAAATCTGTCACTGTCTTGAGTTCATCATCAATATCAGTCCAGAAGAAGCCTGTGGATCCCTCCGAAATATTCTGGCGATAGATTAAGGGTTTGCCGGATTCGTCCTTGCCTATAACATATACTGTGCTATTTTTATCTATCTGGGTAAGCAGGTTTTTATAAAAATCTTTTTTGCTTTTCCTGAGGATATCGCTAAAACCTTCTGCGTAGAAGTTGGGACTAAAGGCATCCAAAGAGTAAGAAAAACCTTTTCGTGCCGCTTTTTCCAGGAATATTACGCCTTCATTGCCAATATTGGTTTTGGAAGAGCCGGCTGCCAGGCTTATACCATATGTGTATGGCGGTATAAACATGGATTTGGTTGTGAGGTTCACAAAGCTGACTTCCAGGTGATCATTAAAAAAATACTTTTCGAAGGATTCATCATCTCCTCCTGTAAAGATCCACATGCCTGTACGCATCTCATCCAAGTCTTCCAGCAATATATTTTCGTTATTGCTGTTATCTTTAGCCCTGCTATAGCCGCCTATCCAAGAGTAGCCGGTATAGGTTGGGGATATGGCAGCTTTAAGATACAGCGGTCTGGGAGAGTTAACATTCAAAACATGGGTTTTGTCAAGGTCAACACCTCCGCCTAATCTCCCTTGGCTTCCAAAACCGGAGGATGCCACGGAAAAATATTCAAAACGCCGGGTGCTGAAAAAAGTGCTGTTAAAATTATCTATAACAGAATTAATCCTGCTGGTTAAGGCTTTCCAGCCTATCGGTTCATTCAGGGAGGGCAGAAGGGAGGCTGTTAATATTATCACCAAGGACAGGGGTATGATCTGCAGTGTGAACACGGCAGGACTGGAGTAGCTTTTGGGGTTTTGGCGCAATTTCTTTTCATGGATAAAACGGAAATAATATATCAGTATCGAAAACAGGTATATATAAAAGGATGAATAACTCATAAAATACCCCATAATCCACTGGCATACAAAAAGGGCCGTGCTGCCTGTCAGGATTATCAGGAAGTTGAATCGCTTGCAGGTGAAAACATGCACCAGAAGGGTTATTGGCACAATGAGCAGGAAAACTGTGATGGGCACATAGTTACTTTCCAGCTCGTAATAGCCTGCAGTGTATCCGTCCAGCCATGTAATGTAATCTTGAATATCCAGTATTTGAGATAAATCCATGCTACTGCTCTGCATATATACTGCCATGGGAACAACACAGATAGTGAGCAGAGCTGATATTACAGTAGTGATCTTATTGTAGAAAGCCAAAGAAAACACCACCGACAAAACGAATACATACATAAATATTCGCATGGCGTTATAATCATTGAAGTTCAGCGAATGTACCAGGGCATAAACGAGGCTGAAACTCATCAATGAACATAGCATAGTATTGACGATAATATCAAGAACATGCTTTTTTATCTTCATAGTTTAGACTCCAGTGCCAGTTTAATATCATCATTAACCTCCAACCGGTAAACGGAAACACCGATGTCGGTCAGAAACTCCGTTATGCTGGCGATATCCGGATTTATTCCACTCTTTAGGGTGTCAGAGGATATGTAGATTATATTTACATCATAACCGTTATGACGTATCTTGTAAATCTGATTATATAAATCATAGTTTAAATCTGCTGTAAATATGAAAACATCTGTCTTTTTAATGCTGCCGGCCCAAAATAGTTCCATAACGTCGGTAATCGCAACACTTTGATCAAAGCGAATCTGGGCCAACTCTTTGTATATCCTTTCAAAGTCCGACGGAGCTTTGGCTTCCAGATTTACTATATCCTTCGTGCAATATACAAGATCCACCGGTATCCAGTTATATAGGCAATAGCGAATTACAGCAACAGCAGATTCTATAAGTTTGTCCTCTACAATGACCTGGTTTTCCATAGGGCCTTCAATTCTATTCAAATCAAGGAAAATCGTTGCTACCGTCCGGGAAGTTCCCTGGAAGGTTTTAACATAAAGCTCATCCATTTTAGCGCTCAGCTTCCAGTGTATTCTCTTCATGGTATCACCATAGGAATATCTCCGGATATCGGATATGGTCGTAAAATCTTCATACAGAGAATTAATAAGGGTATGAGTATCCGAAAGGAAACTGGTCCTTAGGTGAAATATATCCAGATAAACAATCTTTGGGTAAATTATGATCTCCTTTGTCTCTTTGATATTGAACCTGAGTCTGAACATGCCAAGCAAATCTTCGAACTCAACGGAACTAAGCCCAATAGCAAATACTCCTCTGTACTTGCATTCCAGTTCATAGGAAAAAGATGTCTTTTCTCCGGGCAAAAGGGAAAAACTCTCCTCTTGTAATTGCCCGGCTAAAAAGGTGCTGCTTATATGGAAGTTTATTTTAACATAAGGGTAGTAAAGAGGTCCTTCATTATTTATATTAAGCCTGTATTTGAGTTTATCGCCTTTTAAAACATACTTGCCGTCCACCGACTGAATATATTTAAAGCTCGCAAACAAAACCAAGGTGTATAAGAAGGAGAAAAGCGGAAGTAAAAGCGTTATAAACAGCAGCATATAAGGTATCTTGCCGCCATAAAAATTTGCAAACAATACGGATAGCACCAGCAATATGCCGTAAATCAACCTATTAACCGCCATATCAATCCACCACAGGCACTTTAATGCTGTCTACTATTGAAGCAAGTATGTCACGTGTAGATATTTTCTTAAGCTTTGCTTCCTGCTTCAGAATTATTCTATGGGATAAGACTGGAAACACCATTTTTTTGATGTCATCAGGGATCACGTAGCTGCGCTTGTTGTAAAACGCCCATGCCTGGGATGCCCTGAAAAGGGAAAGGGAACCCCTGGGGCTTGCTCCGAGCAAAACATCCGGCTGCCTTCTCGTTTGGCTTACTATATCAACTATATAATCCTTAAGGCTTTTATCCACATGCACATTTTTGACATTTTCCTGCAGGCTGATTATATCCTGGCTGTCGGCTACCGGCGTCAGGGTTTCAAGGGGGTTAGATGTGCAAAACCTTGAAAGTATCATGCTTTCTTCATTGGCAGAGGGATACCCGAGGGAGACCTTCATAAAAAACCTGTCCAGCTGAGCTTCGGGCAAAGGAAAGGTTCCCAGGTACTCCACCGGGTTCTGGGTAGCCATAACCATGAATGGTTTGGGAACTTTGTATGTTGCGCCGTCCACGGTTACCTGACCTTCTTCCATAACCTCCAGCAGGCTGGCCTGGGTTTTAGGGGAAGTCCTGTTGATTTCATCGGCTAAGATAATCTGGCTCATGATCGCACCAGGCCTGAACTCAAAATCCCCAGTTTTCTGATTGAAAACCGAAAAGCCTGTGATATCTGAAGGAAGTATGTCAGGCGTGAACTGAATCCTCTTGAATGAAGCGTTGATCGATTTCGCCATGGCGGAAACCAGACTGGTTTTACCAACACCGGGAACATCCTCAATCAATACATGACCATTGCAGACAAGGGCTAGAAGTAAAAGCTCGATGGAATCTCTTTTGCCGATTATTACTTTCTCGATATTGTCCACAATCTTACCTAGAACCTCATCAGTTGTATACATAAGACTCTCCTCTTGATAATATCGACTTGCAGCATATATCACGGAATAGAGAATCAACAAGCCCCTCTGGCAAGGAGAAAGTAATTCATCTTTCGGATGCCGCAGGAATTAAGAGTTTAATCGATTGCATATTCGCTTTATGGAAATTATTTATCACTGTTAATATGGTAAGCATAAAATAAACCTATATTTTGCTTTTAATCCAATTATATATTAAAAGGACTTAAAATTCAATCTTTTGCGGATAATTTATGTTATCCGTTTATCCATAAAGCTATTTTGTTAAATGGTACGAATTAAACAGCTTAACTTCTGTTAGTATTGGTAATTTACCGCTGTGTTGGCTTCGCTGCCGCAAGGTCTGCGGAACTACAATTTAAGTTTGCCGGCGATCTCCTTCAGGGAATTGGCGGATTTCTTCAAGAGTTCCATTTCCGTATCATCCAAAGGCATATCCAATATTCTGACTATACCGCTATGGTTTACCACTGTGGGCAAGCTAAGGCATATGTCATTAATGCCGTATTGACCTTCCAGCAGGCTTGATACCGTAAGTATGGAGTTTTCATTTCTTAATATCGCCTCCACAATCCTCCGGACGGCCAGAGCGACGGCATAATATGTGGCCCCTTTCTTTTCAATAATTTTGTAAGCTGCATTTTTTACTTCATTATATATGTCCTGCCTTCTTATGTTTTCAGGACAATTGCGGCAGTCTTCGCAGTATTTGTCCATAGGTATGTTTCCTATGCTGGCAGTGCTCCAGGCGGCAACTTCCGTATCTCCATGCTCACCAATAATATAAGCGTGCACATTTCTTGTATCGATATTGACATGGTCTCCAATGAGGTATCTGAGCCTTGCGGTATCTAAAACCGTACCCGAACCAATAACCCTGTTTTTAGGGAATCCTGAAATCTTGTATGTTACATAGGTGAGAATATCCACAGGGTTGGTCACAACTAATAGGATACAGTCAGTGTTATATTTCAAAATTTCTCCTATAATGCTTTTGAAGATTTCCGTATTTTTATATACAAGGTCTATTCTTGTTTCTCCCGGCTTTTGATTGGCGCCGGCGGAGATTATTATAATATCGGAACCGGCGCAGTCGCTGTATGATCCCTGATAAATCTTGACAGGCCTTACAAAGGGCATGCCATGGTTCATATCCATTACCTCGCCTTCGGCCTTGTCTTTGTTTATATCAATCAAAACTATCTCAGAAACCAGTCCGCTCAGCATCAGGGTATAAGCTGTTGTCGAGCCTACGAAGCCTGCTCCTACAACTGTGATCTTTTTTGGTGTAATTTCATGCATCGTAATACCTCCTTTTGTCAATTTTTCTAATTTATAATTACCACCAAAATAAAGCTATAATCTTGATCCCTGCATATAAGTTTTTATTTAAATATGGATAATTATGATATAATAATTGAAGCAGCGATCACTATAGTTGCATTTATTATATGCAATTTTCATTCTAATTAAAAGAAAGGGATTTCATATGAATGCGGAAATTTTAGCAGTCGGAACCGAGCTTTTAATGGGGCAGATTGCAAATACCAATGCCCAATATATATCAGGCCGTCTTCCTGAGGTTGGGGTTAATGTATATTACCACAGTGTAGTGGGGGATAATCCTAAAAGGCTTAAGGATTGTCTTGAGATAGCGTTAAAGCGCTCTGATGCCGTAATTATGACAGGAGGCCTGGGGCCTACCCAAGATGACCTTACCAAGGAGACTGTAGCTGAAACCCTTGGAAAGAAGCTTGTACTGCATGAGGAAAGCCTTAAGAAAATAGAGGAATACTTTGCGAAGACCAACCGGCCGATGGCAAAGAATAATATCAAGCAAGCCTACCTGCCGGAAGGCTGCATCGTCATCAGCAACAACAACGGCACAGCTCCCGGGTGTATTATTGAGTCCGGGGGAAAGGTTGTAATAATGCTTCCGGGGCCGCCGTCAGAGATGAAACCTATGTTTGAGGATACCGTTATACCTTATTTTTTAAATAAAGCAAAGAGCATGCTGGTTTCAAAGCATATAAGGATGATCGGCATCGGCGAGTCGGCTATGGAAGAAAAGATAATGGATTTGATACAGAATCAGACAAATCCCACTATTGCTCCCTATGCCAAGGAAGGGGAGGTTACGCTCCGCATCACGGCCAACTGCAGCAGCCGGGAGGAAGGAGAAGGGTTGATAGCCCCTGTGGTGGACGAGATCAGAAAAAGGCTGGGGAATACCATCTATTCCTTGGAAGACAAACCACTCTATGCAGTGGTGGGAGAAATGCTTATCGAAAAGAACATAACCATAGCACTGGCTGAATCTTGCACTGGAGGTTTGATTGCGGAGATGCTGACCAATGTGCCCGGAATCTCCCGGGTTTTTGACAGGGGTATAGTATCTTACAGCAACCAGTCGAAGGTGGAATGCTTGGGAGTAAATCCCGAAACAATACAGAGGTTCGGCGCTGTAAGCCGGGAAACTGCAGTGGAAATGGCAAGGGGAATAAAAGAAAGGTCCGGAACGGATATAGGATTGTCTGTTACCGGCATAGCAGGCCCGGGGGGTGGCACGCCGCAAAAACCCGTCGGCCTTGTATATATAGCCCTGGCATATGGGGATCAAGTTGAGTGCAGAGAGTTAAGGCTCATGGGAAACAGAGCAAAAATAAGGAATATCACTGCCCTTAACGCCCTCGATATGATACGGCTGCATATCATGAATCAATAATTAATATTTGATATCAGGAGGAAAAGTTTTGAAGGAATCACAGAAGAAAAAACTGACCGGAGCTGCAATTGTTGTTATGTCAGCCATAATAGTAAGCAGGATAACCGGTTTTCTTAGGACGACGCTCATTTCCAACTTGTTGGGGTCAAAAATGGAAACCGATGCTTTCTACATGGCCTTCAGCATAACAGACCTCATGTATAACCTGCTGGTAGGCGGGGCGATTTCTGCTGCTTTGATTCCGGTGCTGACGGGATATATAGCCAAAAAAGATGAGGAAGATGGCTGGAAAGCGGTGGGGACGTTTATAAATGTAATTTTCATGGCAATGATAATCATCAGCGCCATAGGAATCGTATTTTCACCGGGAATTGTGGATTTTATGGCCAAAGGTTATACGGAAGAAGCAAAGCAGCTCACAGTCAGACTGGTTCGGATATTGTTTCCTTCCGTTTCATTTTTGATGCTGGCCGGACTGGTTAACGGCGTTCTGAACTCATATCAGAAATTTGCAGCCGCAGCCTATGGTCCATCATTATATAACCTGGGAAGCGCCTTGAGCGTCCTGATGTTCAGCAGGTTTGGCGTGGAAAAGGTGGCCTTGGGGTTTATGGGCAGCGCCCTTTTTTATTTTTTATTTCAGCTGTCCTTTGCCATTAAAAATATGAAATATTACAGGCCGGTAATTAAAATAAGGCATGCCGGTTTTCAAAGGTTATTCAGGCTGGCTGTGCCTTCCCTGCTGGCATCCTCGATTACCCAAATTAATTTGCTGATTCTGAACAAGTTTACTTCGGGTTTTTCCAGCGGAAGCGTAACGGCTTTGAGAAATGCCAATGATACCTGGCAGCTTCCTTACGGAGTGTTTGCCATGGGCATGGGTATGGCTTTGCTTCCTGCCATGTCAGAGAAGTCTGTGCTGGACCAGAAGGAAGATTTCAGCAGAATCGTGAGCAAAGGTTTAAAAACGGTTCTTATGCTGAATATTCCCTCCACTGTGGGCTTGATGATTTTGAATGTTCCTGTGATAAGTGCAATTTATAAATGGTCGGACAAGGTTGACATCGCCTTGACCGGAAGGATATTGATTTTTTATTCCATTGCCCTTATTACCCAGTCGATGCTGGCCATAATCAACAGAGCTTTTTATGCGATAAACGATACCAAAACACCTTTATATGTAGGCACAATAACCATCGCGGCAAATGCTTTGCTGTGCCAGTTTTTCAACAGCATGACAAATCTTGAGGTGGCAGGGATTGCATTGGCTTACTCCCTGTCCAGCATGCTCAATGCCAGCATGCTGATGTTTAAGCTGGAGAAGAAAACAAAATCACTGAACATCGGACAACTTATGAACTTCATTATAAAGGTTGCCCTCGCTTCAGTTGTCATGGGTATGGTGCTTGCAGTGATGGATCATTTCGCTGTGGTGGATTTCCTCAGGCCTTTCAGCATTAAGTCAAAAATAGGCGAGCTCGTATACCTGATGATGGAGATCTCGGTCGGAGCACTGGTGTTCTTTATCACTGCCATGTTGTTAAAGGTTGATGAAGCTGTTGAGATATTTAAAACTGCAATGGAGAAAATGGCGCAAGGTTATAGAAAAATTTCGAAAATATTTTAAATTTTTGTAAAAAAATGCAAAAGTAATATTGACACTAAAATCCTTATAATATATAATTGATTTAAGAACAGATGTTCGTTAATTTCTCTAAGGAGGAAATATGTTGATATGATTGAGAAGAAAAAGGCACTGGAAATGGCATTGGGGCAGATTGAAAAACAGTTCGGCAAAGGAGCTGTTATGAAGCTGGGAGAAAATGCCCATATGAATGTGGAGGCTATCCCGACCGGAGCTCTTGGTCTGGATATTGCCCTGGGTGTAGGTGGCGTTCCCAGGGGAAGGATAGTAGAGATATATGGGCCGGAGTCCTCCGGTAAAACCACTGTTGCGCTGCATATAATTGCAGAAGCGCAGAAAGCAGGCGGAGATGCAGCGTTTATTGATGCGGAGCATGCTCTGGATCCGGTTTATGCCAAAAATTTAGGTGTTGATATAGATAATCTGATAGTTTCCCAGCCTGATACAGGCGAACAGGCGCTGGAAATTGCGGAAGCCTTGGTAAGAAGCGGAGCTATCGATGTTATTGTAATAGACTCTGTGGCAGCTTTGGTTCCGAAAGCAGAGATAGACGGAGAGATGGGCGACGCTCAT
Source organism: Clostridium thermosuccinogenes (assembly GCF_002896855.1). Classification (NCBI taxonomy): domain Bacteria; kingdom Bacillati; phylum Bacillota; class Clostridia; order Eubacteriales; family Clostridiaceae; genus Clostridium; species Clostridium thermosuccinogenes. Next base: position 1,922,587 of record NZ_CP021850.1, read on the forward strand.
GTGGGCTTGCAGGCAAGACTAATGTCGCAGGCTTTAAGAAAGCTGGCAGGGGTTATAAGCAAGTCAAAAACTACTGCTGTGTTCATAAACCAGTTGAGGGAAAAGGTTGGTGTCATGTTTGGAAACCCGGAAACTACCCCCGGTGGAAGGGCTCTGAAGTTCTATGCATCGGTAAGGCTTGATGTCAGAAAGATAGAGACCATCAAGCAGGGCAGCGATATGATAGGAAGCAGAACGAGGGTTAAGGTGGTTAAAAACAAGGTGGCGCCGCCGTTTAGAGAGGCAGAATTTGATATAATTTACGGCGAAGGCATATCAAAGGAAGGAAACATCCTGGATGTGGGTGTAAACCTGGATATAATCAACAAGAGCGGATCATGGTTCTCTTATAATGGTCAGAGGATTGGACAGGGCAGAGAGAATGTGAAGCAGTTCCTTAAGGAGAATAAAGATATCGCTGCCGAAATAGAAGCAAAAATCCGGGAGTTTTATAAAAACTCGACGGTGAATTCCTTTTCCGCAACCGAGCCTATAAGCACGGATGACGATGAAATGCCGGAAAGCGATGAATAAAACCGACATTAATATAGAATTTTACTGATGGTACTTCTTCATTGATGATAAAATGTATAACTAAATGTAGGAGCTGGTGGTCGAAATTATGATGAGCATTATTTTGAAAACCATGCTCCTGTTTTGTTTCAATAAAAAAGGAGGACGCGATGGTTATCACGTCGGTGGAGGAAAGCAAAAACTCTAAGGACATATTGCTGGTGTATATTGATGGGAGTTATTCCTTTTCTATTTCCCGGGAGGATTACATCTCCCTAAACCTTTATGAAGAAAAGGAGCTTACCGAGGAGGATGTGGAGTACATTAAGAATACAGTAAATGTCAGAGCTGCCAAATATGCTGCGGTAAAATACCTGTCTCTCAAGCAAAGAAGCAGCGGGGAGGTTTATGGAAAGCTCAAGAGGGAAGGGTATGACGGCGATGTGATAGAAAAAGCAATAGAAGAGTTGCAGGATATGGGTTATATAAACGACCGGGTATATGCCCGGAAGTTCGTAAATGACAGGATTAAGCTGAAACCAAAGTCGGTTAGAATGCTGAAAATGGAGCTGCAAAACAAGGGTATAGAGGATGAGATAATAGATGAAGTACTGAGGGAAGTGGACCAGGATGATGAGGAAATTGCTCTGAGGCTTATATCAAAGAAATTCGGAAGATATGACCTGAGGGATGAAAAGGTGCAAAAAAAAGCCTATACCTTTCTCTGCGGCAGAGGATTCAGCTACAACCTTGCCAGCAAGGTGATAAACAGGATTATAAAGGAAAAGTAGGGGAAATATCCCCATAGCGGTAATTATATTATATACTTGTTTCAATTGTGATATAATTTAAAATATCAAGTATGACGAAAGAGAGAAAGCTATGAGGTTTCTTTTTTTTACCGATACACACATAAGGGGTACAACTCCCAGAAACAGGACCGATAATTTTTACAATACACTTAAGGTGAAATTTGAAGAGATCCGGCAGATGGTTTTAGAGAAGAATATTGACTATATACTTCATGGAGGGGACTGGTTTGACCGGCCGGACATATCGCCGGCCATTGTGAGGGAATTTGCCATCATCATAAAAAACATGGGAAAGCCTATATACACAATTGCCGGAAACCACGATATTTACGGGCAAAATCCCGAAACGTTAGGCCGGACGATGCTGGGCATCCTGGACGGCATAAACCTGATAAATTTGCTGGGCTATGATGATATTGTAATCCTTGAAAAAGACGGTGTCAGGGTTCAGCTGACAGGGCAGTCCTATAACTATGACATAGACGGAGAGGATTTCAGAAGATACTATATTATTAAAAAAGGAGAAGATATAGACTGCGCGATTAACATCATCCATGGAATGCTGCTGGAAAAGCCGTTTTTTGAGGGAATACGCTATGTTTTGATCGATGACATAAAGGACACGGAAGCGGATATAACTCTGGTAGGACATTATCATAGCGGATTTGGAGTGAAGAGGTTGGGAAACAAGTACTTTGTAAACCCGGGAAGCTTGACAAGGGTGACCAATGCAATAAGCGAGATAAAGCGCATGCCCAAAGTAGCCATTATTGATGTTGAAAAAGGAAAGATTTCTATAGAGGAAGTTGAGTTAAAAAGTGCCCTTCCGGGGGAAGAAGTGCTGGACAGAAGCATGTTGGAGATCTCTCAAGACAGGAACATGAAGCTGCACCTTTTTTATAAGGGCATAACTGCCGCAGGAGAGTTTGCCAGGATTGACATAAACAGCATTATTGAGGAGATTGCTTCAAATAATGTATTAAGCCATGAAGTCAAGGAGGAAGCTATCAGAAGGATTGCGACCGCCAGGGAGAATCTTGCTGCTGGTAGCGAAGAGGAATGAGCGATATAAACAGGTTGGTGATCGATAACTTTCAATCTCATGAGCACACTGTTATTGAGTTTGGAAAAGGCCTTAATGTCATAACAGGACCGTCGGACCAGGGTAAATCGGCAATATTGAGGGCGTTAAAATGGGTGCTCTATAATGAACCCCGGGGAACGGAATTTATAAGGCACGGGGCTTTTACAGCAAGGGTATCCATAGAATTGAGCAACGGCTATGAAATCATCAGGGAAAGGTCCAAAAGCAGGAACAAGTACACAGTGATAAGTCCTGATGGAACGGTACAGTCTTTTGAGGGCTTCGGAAACGAAGTGCCGGAAGAGGTTATAAAAGCTCATGGCATACCCAAAGTAACCCTGGACAAGGATTTGAAATCCAGTTTAAACATAGCTGATCAGTTGGAGAGCCCATTCCTTATCGCAGAAACAGGAGCTGTAAGAGCAAAGGCGATTGGCCGGCTTACAGGAGTACATATCATTGACAACGCCATAAGGGAATGCATGGTGGATATACGCCGGGAGAGCCAGTCAGAAGACCGGATAAGGAACCAACTGAAGGATATTTCGTCTAAAATAGATGACTTCCAATATCTCGATGAAATGAAAAAGAGGCTTCAGGAATCAGAGGAATTAATCCAAAAGCTCGGCAGCCTGATTGAACGCATGAGACTGGCTGAAAACACAAGGGACAGGTATGAGGGAATAAAAACAGAGCTGGAGAAAACCCAAACTGTTCTGAAAAAACTCGAAAACCTGGAAGACTGTGAGACGACCATCTTGAGATGCAGCAGTTTAGCCCTTAAGCTGGATTCCATAAAAAGGCTTGGACAAAGCCTCCACAAGGTGGAAGAAGGAATAAGGGAATCGGAAGAAATGCAAAAAAGAACTGAAAATCTGGAAATGGTCAAAAGGCTTGTTGACGAGCTGGATGATAAATGCTCAAGAAAAAACAGCCTTGAAGAATTAAATAGATTAAAAGCAGGCCTGGACAGAGAGCTTAAGCGATGTCATTCAGTCCTTGACGCATCCGAGGTCATCAAGGACGTTGAGCATCATGCAAAGCTTCTGGAATCAAAAATCCAAAGAATAAATCAACTGGCAGAAATTAATGAGAAATACCGAAATATTATCCGAGACATTCAAAAGGCCGGCATGTACTTAAACAAGATTAAACATGCAAGCCTGGCTGAGGAGCAGGTAGCACAAGCCGAGAAAGATATATTGAGGCTTACCAAACTTCAGGAGATTAAGCAAAACCTTGACAGCATTTCCAGCTATATCACAGAAGGTGAAAAATACCTGGGGAATAACAAGGAGCAGATAGATAGGCTTTTGGAGAAATACCTCGGGCATCTGAAAGTTTTGGGAAGATGTCCTCTGTGCGGATCAGCGATAAGCGACGCAGAATTAAAAGATATAATAAAACATTATGAGGAGGTCCATTGATGGCTGCAGATTTTGATAAGGAACTAAGCCAGATAAAAGAAAATCTGGACAAGGCAAAAAACCTGCGTATACGGGCAGAAGCGCGGTTAGAACAGCTGAACAAGCAGAAGCAGGATATTCTGGCGGAGCTTCAGAACCTTGGAGTTAAGCCGGAAGATCTGGATAGTGAAATTGAGAAGCTTAAAAATGAAATAGAGGACCTTTTAAAAAAGGCAAATGAGTTGCTTCCGATGGACTTGATCAAAAACAGTTGACAACCAATTATGTATAGTAAATAATGTATAGAGGCTGTATCCAGCCGACAGGTTAGGTGAATGCGAAGCGACACTGGGCTTTTAGTGCCGGACGTCGTGTGGCTGCACGTTTTGGCTTGTATTTTAACTTTTATGCAAAGGCAAATTTATTGCTCAAGAAGCTTAAAAGTAAGCAAATAGAAGCAGTCATAATGGACATTCGCTTTTTTCCTTAAGGCATACCATAATATGGCTAATATAGCAAAGGATTGCTTAATATTTTATCGGGAGAGGATAGAATTTGAAGAAAAAGATCGGCATTGTTTCATTAGGTTGTCCCAAAAATCTTGTAGACAGTGAAATAATGCTTGGAGCGCTCAAAAAAGAGGATTTTGAAATAACAAATGATGAGACGGAAGCAGATATAATCATTGTCAATACATGTGGCTTTATTGAATCGGCCAAGCAGGAATCCATAAATACAATTTTAGAGATGGCAAGTTTTAAGGATAAAAAATGCAGCCGGCTGATAGTAACCGGATGCCTGGCTGAAAGATATAAAGAGCAGATAATAGAGCAGATACCGGAAGTGGACGCGGTGGTAGGCACTGGCGGATATGGGGAAATAGCAGATATAATCGAACGGACATACAAAGGAGAAAAGCCGGTTTTATACGGAAAACTGGACGAGGTTGACTATCTTAGAAAGGAGAGGGTACTCTCCACCGGCAAAGGCTACGAATATCTCAAAATCGCAGAAGGTTGCGACAATTGCTGTACTTATTGCATCATACCCTCACTTAGAGGCCGTTATAGAAGCAGAAAAATGGACGAGCTGGTAAAAGAGGCGGAATTTTTATCTTCCAATGGTGTAAAGGAAGTTATTCTGGTGGCTCAGGATACCACCCGTTATGGCACGGATATATACGGAGAGCATAAACTGACCGAATTGATACAAAGAATCAGCAAAATTGAGGGAATCGAATGGATAAGGCTCCTATACTGCTATCCTGAAGAGATAGATGATGAACTGATAGATGAGATTGCCAAAAATGATAAGGTTTGCAAATATATAGACATCCCCATCCAGCATATATCCGACAAGATATTAAAAGGGATGGGAAGGCGCGGAACCAGCGAAGAGATAAAGAATTTAATCACCAAGCTTCGCAGCAGGATTCCCGGTATCGTAATAAGGACTACTTTTATTGTGGGTTTTCCCGGTGAGACGGGAGAAGATTTCAAAATGCTGTATGATTTTGTTGAGGAGTATAAGTTTGAACGAATGGGTGTATTTACCTATTCCAAGGAGGAGGGTACTCCAGCTGCAAGGCTTAAACCTCAAGTCAGCAAGAAAGTTAAGGAAAAAAGGCTTGACAGTTTGATGCGGTTGCAGAAGAATATAAGTATTGAGAATAACAAAAAGAGGCTGAGCAAAAAATACAGAGCTATCGTCGAAGGAGTCTCCGATGATGGTATTTTCTATTATGGGAGAACCAGCGCTGAAGCTCCGGAGATTGACGGTGTCATATACTTTGCCAGTGCGGTTCCCCTTGAAACTGGAGATATCGTGGACGTGAAAATACTGAATGTTGATGAATATGATTTGATAGGAGAGGTTACTGATGAATCTGCCCAATAAGATAACTTTAGGAAGGATATTGCTTGTCCCTGTTTTCATGTTTTTCGTAGTTCCCATACCTGACTGGGTAGTGAAAAGCAGTATGCTGGGTTTCATGCACAATCAACTGGAAGCCTTGAATGATTTCATCATAAATTACGGTAACTTTATCGGGGCTGTAATATTCATCATAGCATCAAGCACTGACGGCGTGGATGGGCATATAGCCCGCAAGAGGAATATGATAACAAAGCTGGGGATCTTCCTCGACCCTATAGCGGACAAGCTTTTAACAGCAGCAGCTTTAATTGCTCTTGTACAGCGTTATGAACTGACCGGGCATGGTGTCAGCAGTTGGACAGCGATGATAATAATTTCCAGGGAATTAATTATAACAGGCTTTAGGCTTGTGGCAGCCGGCGAAGGATTGGTGTTGTCCGCCAGCAAGCTGGGTAAGCTTAAGACAGCGACACAGATGGTGGCTATTACGGTTTCCCTGCTGAATAATTTACCGTTCTCGTTGTTTACAAATATAGCCGTGGACAGATATTTGATGTTCATCGCAGTGATAATAACCGTTTACTCCGGCTATGATTATATAGCAAAAAATAGGCAAGTTTTGAGGACTGGCAATGAAGGGCGATAGACGGATATGAACGGGAGATAATTAAATAGGTGGATTTATAAAACACTCTTTGTGGAAATGAAGAGAACCCCTTTTGTTAGACAGAAAACGAATGAAAGGGGTTTTCTAATGTCAGTTCAAAAGGCACAGGAGTGTTTTTTTAAGGAAATAGTTGCAAAGTCAATTGATATGTTATATACTCTTAGTATCAATAATTAGTATCAGGTAATAAGTATTCATTGAAATTTATCATAAAGCTGGCGAGGTGTGACAAATGGGCAGGTCATCCTTCTTAAAAAAAGAGAGACAGAGCATATTGATGGACAAATTGAAGGAGGATCCTTTTTTAACCGATGAGGAACTGGCTGAAATATTTTCAGTGAGCATTCCTACCATACGTTTGGATCGGCTGGAGCTTGGGATTCCGGAGCTCCGGGAGAGAATAAAAAACGTTGCCGAAAAAAACCATGAAAAGGTGAAATCCTTAAACAGCAAGGAGATTGTTGGTGAGCTGGTGGATTTAACCTTGAATCAAAGAGGCATATCCATTTTGGAGACCGACAACAGCATGGTCTTTGAAAAAACCAAGATAGTCCGGGGGCACTTTATTTATTCCCTTGCGGAATCACTGGCTATTGCTGTTATTGATGCCCAGGTCGCATTAGTAGGTGTTGCGAATATCAAGTATAAAGTGCCGGTGCATTCTGGTGCAAAACTGGTGGCAAGAGCTGAGGTAAAAAGAAAAAGGGAAAATAACTTTATCGTATGGGTTAATATATTGGAAAAGCAAACGGAAGTATTCAGAGGCAAGTTCATACTTGTGTCGATTTCCGATAAGAGCAGTAATAATTAGATGTTTAAAAGACAAATTATCTACGGGTTAAATACCCATCGGGGAGTGACATTATGAGTGACAATGTAAAAATACTGGTAGACGCTATGGGCGGCGATAATGCGCCGGAGGCTGCGGTTAAAGGGTGTATTGATGCCATAAATGAGAAGGATGGCTTTGAGATAATACTTATAGGTGATGAAGCAAAAATAAAAAGCATCTTGGAGAGCAATAAATTTAGCAGCGACAGGTTGAAAATCCAACATGCCCAGGAAGTAATAACCATGGAGGATACCCCTACCAGGGCTATCAGGACAAAGAAAGACTCTTCAATGGTTGTCGGTTTTAATATGCTGAAGGAAAAGTCGGGAGATGTTTTTCTTTCTGCCGGAAATACCGGAGCGCTTATGGCAGGTTCCCTGTTCATACTGGGCAGGATAAAAGGTGTTGACAGGCCGGCTTTGGCTACAATTCTTCCCACAAAGAAAAATGGTGTTCTCCTTATCGATTCGGGAGCAAATCCCCTATGCAAGCCTATAAATTTTGTCCAGTTTGCAATAATGGGCTATATATACATGAGAGACGTATTCGGCATTAAAAATCCTCGGGTGGGACTTATAAACGTGGGCTCCGAGGATAAAAAGGGAAATGAAACGATAAAGCAAGCTCATGAGCTATTGTCCAAATCCAATATCAACTTTTCGGGAAATATCGAAGGAAAGGATATCCCGGAAGGTAAAGTTGATGTCGCTGTTTGCGATGGTTTTGTCGGAAATATCATTTTAAAATACACAGAAGGTATAGGATCCTTTCTATTTGGTGAAATAAAAAATATATTCGGGAAAAATATTATATCAAAGCTTTCTGCCCTTATAGTTAAAAATGGACTTAAGGCCTTTAAGAAAAAGCTTGATCCTTCGGAATACGGAGGAGCTCCTTTGCTGGGCGTTAACGGAAAGGTCATGAAAGCCCATGGAAATTCCAATGCCAAGGCTTTTAAGAATGCGGTATTTAAGGCATATAGCTTTGCCCGAAGCACAATAGTGGAACAGATTGAGGAAGATTTTACAAACATGGAGGTAGAAGATAGTGAGCAGTGAAAAGACAGGCGTAGGAATACTGGGATTGGGTAAAAGCCTGCCTGAAAAGGTTTTAACCAATTCAGACCTGGAAAAGATGGTAGATACCTCGGATGAATGGATTGTTAAAAGAACAGGTATTCAAAAAAGAAGATTGCTGGAAAAAAATCAGCCCTTATATGAATTGGGAGTGGACGCGGCAAACAAAGCGATGGCTGACGCGGGAATAACGGCAGAAGAAATAGATCTGGTGATAGTAACTACAGAAACTCCTGATTATCTCGCTCCCTCAATGGCTTGCATAATCCAGGGCAAAATCGGCGCAAAAAACGCTGCAGCTTTTGATTTGAATGCGGCATGCTCCGGCTTCATGTATGCCCTTACGGTGGCAAAGCAGTTTATAGATACGGGGTTTTATAAGCACATATTGATAGTTGCCTGCGAAGGATTATCCAGAGTGGTTGACTGGAAAGACAGGGCTACATGCGTGCTTTTCGGTGACGGAGCCGGAGCTGCTGTTGTCGGTCCGGTAGAACAGGGATATGGAATACAGGCAATTGAAATGGGTGCCGACGGAACCATGGGACATAATATTACCATTCCCTGCTTATATATGAACGAAGAAGATGCCGCCAAGAGGGAACATGAGAATAAAAATGTAATCTGGATGGATGGAAGTGAAGTTTTCAAGTTTGCAGTTCGCACCATGGCCTATGCATCAGAAAAGGTTATAGCGGATTCCAATCTCACCTTGGATGACATAAAGCTCATCATACCCCACCAAGCCAACAGCAGGATAATAGAGGGAGCTGCCAAAAGGCTTGGCGTTCCCGAAAGCAAAGTATACATAAATGTACAGGAATACGGAAACATCTCCTCAGCCTGCATTCCCATTGCATTAAATGAAGCAGTGGAAAAGGGCCTGGTTTCAAAAGGCGACAACATCGTACTGGTAGGCTTTGGCGGTGGTCTGACATGGGCGTCGTCCATGATACGCTGGAGCAAATAAGCATATAAATAATACCGATGGAACTGGAGGAGTTTTATGGGAAAACTGGCATTTATTTTTCCCGGTCAGGGAGCACAGTATGTAGGAATGGGAAAACAGATATCTGAGCAATACAAATCTGCTGAGGTTATTTTCGATCAGGCATCGGAAGCTCTGGGCTTTGATGTTAAGAAAATGATTTTTGAAGGCGATGAAGAGACTCTTAAAATCACGGAAAACACCCAACCGGCTATCCTCACTACCAGTGTGGCATGTATGCAGCCTTTGCTGGAAAAGGGAATAAAACCGGACGTTGTTGCCGGATTGAGCCTTGGCGAATATAGTGCCCATGTGGCAGCCGGTACAATGGATTTTAAGGACGCTGTTGCCCTTGTAAGGAAAAGGGGCAAGTATATGCAGGAAGAAGTTCCTGTAGGTGTAGGCGCTATGGCGGCCATAGTCGGCCTGGATAACGATTCGGTTATCGAATGCTGCAAAGAAGCTCAATCCGAAGGCGTAGTTGAACCTGCTAATTTCAATTGCCCAGGACAGATTGTTGTGGCAGGGGAAGTAAAGGCGGTTGAAAAAGCGGCGGAGCTTTGCAAAAGCAAAGGAGCAAAAAGGGCAATAATGCTCCCGGTAAGTGCGCCGTTCCACTGCAGCATGTTGAAGGGAGCCGGTGAAAAGCTGGCCATGGAGCTTGCGAAAATTGAATTGAACGATATGGCTATACCTGTGGTATCAAATGTCACTGCTGAGTATGTAACCGATAAAAACCTGGTTAAAGATCTCTTGATAAAGCAGGTAAGCAGTTCGGTTTTATGGGAAAACAGCGTTAGAAAAATGATAGATGACGGTGTTGATACCTTTGTAGAGATAGGGCCAGGTAAAACCTTATGCGGCTTTATTAAAAAGATAGACAAGGATGCAAAAACCTTAAATGTAGAAGATATGGAGACTCTCAATAAGGTTCTGGAAGAACTGGGCGGCTAGCTTATTCCGGAAAAATACAGGAGGTGAGTATAGCTATGAGTCTAAAAGGAAAAACTGCTGTTATAACCGGTTCGGGAAGAGGTATTGGGAAAGCCATTGCTTTTAAGTTGGCCCAGATGGGTGCCAATGTAGTGCTTAACTCAACGCCATCTTCGGATTCTGCAGATATAGCGGCAGAGGAATTAAGAGCGGCAGGTTATAACGTAATTGTAACAAAAGGTAATGTAAGCTGTGCTGAGGACGTAGAAGTAATGATCAATACCGCCAAGGAAGCTTTTGGCAGCGTCGATATACTGGTAAATAATGCGGGCATAACCAGAGATACACTGCTGGTCAGAATGAGCGAGGAAGACTGGGATGATGTGCTGGATACCAATCTTAAAGGTGCTTTTCTATGCACAAAGGCCGCAGCAAAAATCATGGTGAAGCAGCGCAGCGGGAAAATCATTAATATAACGTCGGTGGCAGGAGTTATGGGCAATCCCGGACAGGCAAACTATTCAGCCTCCAAGGCAGGGATGATAGGTCTTACCAAAACTACCGCAAAGGAGTTGGCGTCAAGAGGAATTACGTGCAATGCCGTTGCTCCGGGTCTGACTATTAGCAGAATGACAGAAGCATTGCCTGAAAAGGTGAAAGAAAACTATCTTTCCAACATACCCCTCGGCAGGTTCGGGACTCCTGAAGATGTGGCTAATGTTGTAGGTTTTCTTGCTTCAGACGATGCAAATTATATTACCGGGCAGGTAATACATATTGACGGCGGATTGGTTATGTAATAATATCTTTATGTGGGAGTTGCTGCTAGGATACTGGCGGGGCTTTCATCAGCAATTATTATTATATTTTATTACCCCCTTTGGAAGGAGGTGAATATATTATGATATTTGAAAAAGTAAAGAAAATTATAGTTGATCAATTGGGTGTTGAGGAAGATGATATCACAATGGAATCCTCCTTTATAGATGATTTAGGAGCGGACTCACTGGACATAGTAGAGTTGATCATGGCTCTGGAAGAGGAATTTGATATAGAAATTCCCGATAGTGAGGCTGAAAAGATTACAACAGTAGGTGATGCTGTAGACTATATCAAAAATAATTCATAATAAAAAAAGTCCCCTTAAATAGGGGCTTTTTTTATAAGAATTAGGATAGTATATCTGCATCATTGTGTCACTTTCCGGTAAAAGCATTTCAATAAAGCTCACCTTATTGTTTGTACTATAAAGAGATATTTATAGTTTATATAGCAATGTGAACTTTTATATATACACGCCATAGTATGAACTCATACATCGTCTATTATAAAAAACATACAGAACGGTTATAAATGATTTTTACAAAATGGGCGCTCAAATCCCAAAATTATCAATATGCAAGCTGTGGGAATTTTATAGTTAAACGCACACCATCGCAACAGTTTTAGGCATTATCGGTATGAATAATTATTACTTGATGCTTTCTATAAAACTTGGAGAGATTTGAAAGGAAGGTAACAGGATATATGAAAAAAAGAGTTGTAATAACGGGGGCTGGAGTGGTATCTCCAGTGGGAATAGGCTTGGATAAATTCTGGAATTCCATTAAGGAAGGAGTTTCAGGGGTTACTGAGGTTACAAGGATAGATGTATCCGAAATGACCACAAAGGTAGCAGCTGAAGTTAACGATTTTGACCCGAATGACTTCATTGACAAAAAAGATGCAAAAAGGATGGACCGGTTCACACAGTTTGCATTGGCTGCGGCTAAAATGGCTATAGAAGGTTCAAAGCTGGACCTTGACAAAATCAACAAGGACAGGGCCGGAGTCATAATCGCTTCAGGAATTGGCGGAATACAGACCTTGGAAGATCAGCACAGTGTCCTTATAAGCAAAGGACCCGGAAGGATCAGTCCCTTTTTTATTCCAATGATGATAGCAAACATGGCATCAGGACGCATTGCGATCCAATATGGCTTCAGGGGATTTAATGAGTGTGTAGTCACCGCATGCGCTTCCTCCAACAATGCAATAGGGGACGCTTTCAAGGTCATACAGCGCGGCGATGCGGACATAATTATTACCGGTGGTTCAGAAGCTGCATTAACTCCCATATCCTTTGCAGGATTCTGTTCAATGGGTGCAATGACAAAAAATCCGGACCCCAAGACAGCGTCAAGACCTTTTGATGCCGAAAGAGACGGTTTTGTACTGGGAGAAGGGGCAGCGATTCTGATATTGGAAGAGCTTGAGCACGCACTGGCAAGAGGTGCCGATATCCTGGCAGAAGTTGTAGGCTATGGCTGCACCTGTGACGCATATCATATCACAGCAGTGGCTCCCGGTGGCGAAGGCGGAGCAAGAAGCATGAAAATGGCATTGGATGACGCAGGAATAAGGCCTGAGGAGGTTGGATATATAAATGCTCATGGAACCTCAACCCCGTTGAACGATCCTAATGAAACTGCAGCAATTAAAACAGCCTTTGGAGATCATGCAAGGAAGCTGGCTATAAGCTCAACCAAGTCGATGACAGGGCATTTGCTGGGAGCTGCCGGAGCTATTGAAGCAGTTGCAACAGCTATGGCTCTTAAAGATGGATTTTTACCTCCCACAATAAATTACAAGACGCCGGATCCGGAATGCGATCTGGACTATGTGCCTAATGTAGGAAGAAAAGCAGACATTAAATATGCCATGTCCAATGCTTTAGGCTTTGGCGGACATAATGCCACCATCCTGTTTAAAAAATTTGAATAAAGGGCAAAAGGCGGGTAACACCGCCTTTATATGCCTTGCATATGAAAGCAGAGATGCTCTTTGTGGTTAAAATCTCTTTAAAAGGACATTTGTTCATCTGTATAAATTTAGCAAAAAAAATTGTGAAAATTTTACCTAAAAGAAACAGTGTTTTTTGTATATAATATTGAATATGCATTCTGTTGTTTCGGAGGTCTAAACTGTTTTCCCGCAAATTATTTTAAAATTGCCGTTACAACGGATAAATTATGTATGGGCATCAGAGTGCATATGTGAATGGATGTATGTAGTCTAATGCCCGAGTCATATGGAGGAAAAATGGATAAAAGGAGTTTACTGAACGAAAAAATATCAGAGTTCGAAAAGGAGATTGGTTATACCTTTAAGAACAAGGATAACGCTGTGCTGGCTCTGACCCACAGTTCTTACGCCAATGAAAACAAGCATGAAAAGGTACAGAGCAATGAAAGGCTGGAATTCCTTGGGGATGCCGTGTTGAACATCGTAATCAGCGAAAGCATTTATACAAGGCATTCGGAGCTGGCAGAGGGAGATATGACAAAGGTAAGGGCCAATATAGTTTGTGAAGCCACCCTTATAAAGTGCTCGGAAAACCTGCATATCGGAGATTACCTTCTGTTGGGAAAGGGAGAAGAGCTTACCGGAGGAAGGTCACGGATTTCGATCCTGTCGGATGCGTTTGAAGCAATAATTGGAGCAATCTACATAGATGGCGGCATGGACAAGGCCCGGGAGTTCATATTCAGAAACATGCACCACATTATAGAGGATGCCGTAAAGGGCACACTATTTCTGGATTTTAAGACTCAGCTCCAGGAGATGGTGCAAAAGGGTAACGACTGCAGGATAGTATATGAGATTATCGATGAAAAAGGTCCTGATCACAATAAAGTGTTTGTTACCCAGGTGAAAGTCAACAACGAGGTTATGGGCTCAGGGACGGGAAAAAGCAAGAAGGAAGCTGAGCAAAATGCTGCAAAATCAGCTATTGAGAAATTAAACAAGAACAAGTAGCTGATAATTGCGATAAGCATGAAAAACTGCAGAAGAAATAGTTGCAGAACGAGTATGATGAATGAAAAATAGTTCTTTGCAGGGTTGGTTGAAAATCGTCAGCTTTTTATAAATATTATGGTGTTTTGGTATGAATTGATGCCTAAAATCGGGCAATTTTAACCAATAATGGCAGGGGCTAGAAAACAACACGGAATATATCAATAGCTTAAACCAGTAAAATACTGTTAATCATAAGATTAAAAATCCAGCGAGGAGCAGAATGAAATCGAGACATATTGTTATACCTGTCTTTGTTCCCCACAAAGGTTGTCCCTTTGACTGTATTTACTGCAACCAGAGGACCATAAGCGGGCAGGTCCGCGAAATGACAATGCAGGAGATGCGGAAGATTATAGAAGACAACTTATCTACGGTAAAGAATCAGGATTATGTAGAAATCGGATTTTACGGAGGAAGCTTTACAGGGATAGAAAAGGATCGGCAGATTGAGTACCTTGAAACCGCAAACAGATATGTAAAAGCAGGCAAGGTTAAAGCTCTGCGCCTATCAACACGGCCCGACTATATAAATGCGGAAATTCTGGAGTATTTGAAAAAATATAATGTGGCGACCATCGAACTAGGGGTTCAAAGTCTTGATCAGGAAGTTTTGGATAAAAGCTGCAGAGGACATTCGGTGGAGGATGTGATAAAGGCTTCCGGAATGATCAGGGAATACGGGATCAATCTTGGCCTGCAGACGATGATAGGCCTGCCGGGAGACAATGCTGAAAAGGATATTGATACAGCCCGAAAGGTTATAGCTTTGAAACCGGATATTGTAAGGATTTATCCTACCTTGGTGATTAAAGGCACATATCTGGAGAAGATGTATAATGAAGGGAAATATAAGCCGCTAAGCCTTGAGGATGCATCTTCCATATGTGCTGAGCTCCTGGATATGTATGAAGCCAACGGGATTAATGTAATACGGGTTGGATTGCAGCCTACGAATAACATCAATGAGGATATGGATGTTGTCGCCGGACCTTTCCATCCGGCTTTCAGACAACTGGTAGAGTCAAAACGGTTGCTTTGGAGGATGGAAAAGCAAATAAAGGAGAAAAACTTGGAAGGCCGGGAAGAGATAATCATTTATGCCGGAAAGGGAAAAATCTCCGACGTTATAGGTCAAAAACGCGCAAATATAAATTATCTCGCCAAAACTTACAACTTCAAACGAATCCTGGTGAAGGAAAACAATTCCTTAGATATAATTGTAAAAGGTTGAAAATTTTTATAAATAGAAGGATAATTTAGGGAAATAGAGAATATTATATGGGCGAGGTTTAGTTAATATTTTTACCAGAGGAATTATATGGTTGAATAGGCAGTTGCTTGCATTGATTTCATCCGGTACCTGTTATCGAGCTTTAGACAGTTGACAATTAAAAGAAGCTGTAATAGAAAACTTACTTTAGGAGGGAAAAATGTGGAGGTACTAAAAGTATCAGCAAACTCACAACCTAAATCTGTTGCAGGAGCGCTGGCAGCGGTTTTGAGAGAGAATTCTGCCGCTGAGCTGCAGGCAGTCGGAGCGGGAGCAGTAAACCAAGCTGTAAAGGCAATCGCCATCACCAGAGGATTCGTGGCACCCAATGGAATCGATTTGGTGGTAGTGCCTGCTTTTTCTGAGATATTTATTGATGGCGAGGAAAGAACAGCTATAAAGTTTATTGTAGAATCCAGATAAATAGCCGGTACTAGCCTGTTCCTTAAAGGAACGGGCTTTTTTATGGGTATAAAACACCATGTGTTGCAATAATGGCAAGATGACCAAGCTGAAAGCTATGCCTGCGGCGGAGTGCATATCAATATTCTAGCGGCATATGAAGCTTTTGCAGTAAAAGCAATATTATGTTAAAATTATATGGTTAATGAACAAAGGAAAAGACATAAACTGGGGTGTTAAATTTGTATTTAAAGAGATTGGATATTCAAGGATTCAAGTCCTTTGCAGATAAAATATCTCTGGATTTTAATTCCGGGATTACCTCCGTTGTGGGACCCAATGGCAGCGGTAAAAGCAATATAGCCGATGCTGTCCGATGGGTGTTGGGGGAGCAGAGCGCGAAGACCCTCAGAGGGAGCAAAATGGAGGATGTAATTTTCGCAGGAACCGAACATAGAAAACCCCTTGGATTTGCAGAAGTATCCCTTACTATAGAAAATTCTGACGGAACGCTGCCGGTGGAGTTTAGCGAGGTCACCGTTACCCGGCGTGTTTTCCGATCCGGCGAGAGTGAATATTTTATAAATAAAACTCCCTGCCGTCTTAAGGATGTGCATGAACTCTTCCTTGATACAGGAATTGGAAAGGATGGGTATTCCATCATCGGGCAGGGAAAGGTGGACGAAATCCTAAGCAACCGCTCTGAAGACCGAAGGCTTATCTTTGAAGAAGCATCGGGGATAATGAAATACAAAGTAAGAAAGCAGGAAGCGGAAAAAAAGCTGGAGCAGACCCGGCAGAACCTTCTCAGGATCAACGACATAATTAATGAGCTGGAAGCTCAGTTGGAGCCTCTGAGGCAGCAGTCGGAGACGGCAAAGAAATATCTTGCCCTGCGGGAAACTCTTAAGGAGCTGGAGGTCAATGTTTACATAGAGAATATTGACAGATACAGGGAAAAGATTAAGGAGCTGGAAGAGCAATATTCAACCGTAAAAGAGAATATCAACAGCGAGAACAGGAAGCTGGAGGCTATTACGGCGGAAAACAGGGAAAAGACGGAGCGTCTGAAGCTCCTCAAGGAAACTCTGGAGATAAAAAAGCAGGAATATTATGACCTGGAGGGAAATAACGAAAGGTACAACTCCGAGATAAAGCTAAACGAAGAAAAAATAAACAACTATCTTCAGAATATCAGCCGCATGGACGGCGAGATAAATGAAATAAACCAGAAGATAGAGCATCTGGAAGAGGAGGAGAATTCCAGAAAGAGCAAAATCCAATACCTTACGAATAAGTATGAGGAGTACTCCAAGAAACTGGAGGAGTATGAGAAGAACCTTCAGGATATACTGGAATCCCTGGATGAGTCTGAAAGATATATCGAGAGCTTGAAAACCAGCATCATGGAAAAAATGGATGTGCTGTCGGACAAGAAGCTTCAGATAGGCAATGTGAAATCCCATATGGACAATATCAGGAAGAGGAAGGACAATATCGACAGGGAAATCCATGAATTATACCTCGAAAAAGACAGGGACAATATGCAGAGGGAAGACCTGTCGGAGAGTGTGCAAAAAGCTACAGAGGCAATAAAGGAAGGCCAGAAGGTTCTGGAAGAACTGAACAGGCAAAAAGAAGATTTAGACAGGGAGCTGGCGGAAAAGAGAAAAAAGCAAAACGCAATCCGGAATGATATTCAGTTCAAAAATTCGAGATATAAAATGCTCCAGGACATGGAGAAGAATCTGGAAGGCTACAATCGCAGCGTAAGGCAGATTCTTCAGGCATGCCGCCAGTCACCGGAATTTGGAAAAGGAATACATGGTGCTCTGGCTCAGCTTATCACAGTGGAGCAAAAATATGAAACGGCTGTGGAAATGTCCCTGGGGGGAGCACTGCAGAATATAGTCACCACCACCGAGGAAGATGCCAAAAAGGCTATTGAGTATCTAAAAAGCAGAAAACTGGGAAGAGCCACTTTTCTTCCGATCAGCGCGGTAAAGGGTAAGTACTTCGATGGCAGCCTCATAAATGAAATCAAAAAGCAGGAAGGTTTTTGCGGGGTGGCTTCGGATCTTATCAGCTGCAACCCTGAGTATAAAGGCATTATTTTAAGCTTTCTGGGCAAGGTGGTGGTGGTCGAAGACCTGGATTCCGGGATTAAAATGGCGCGCAAATTTGGCTACAACTTCAGGATAGTGACCCTGGAAGGAGATGTGCTCAGCACCAGTGGTTCCATGAGCGGTGGAAGCAGTGAAAACAAAGGGTCGGGAATTTTAAGCAGAAACAGGGAAATAATAGAGCTGAAAGAAGAAACTGAAAAGCTCAGCGCTGAGTTGGCCGATCTGGAGAAGGAAATTGGCAGTGTTATCGAAAAGATCAACTCAGTAAATGGAGATATCTCAGCAGAGGAAGAAAAGATAAGAAATAACGAGCTAATAAAGGTGAGGGATGAAAGCCATTTAAATCAGATATTGGAGAACATAAGAAAAACCGATGCAAAAATTGACATGCTGAAGCAGGAAAGGGAGCAGTTGTCCCGCCAGGAAAAGGATACTGCTGACGAACTGGAAAAATACAATAGGGAATATGCCGAGATAGAAAAGGATATAGAAGAAACGAAAAAAGTTGTTTCCGGTCATCAGGAAAAGCACAAGGAAGTGCAGACACAGCGTGACAACCTGCATAGCGATATAACCAACTTCAAGATATCCGTGAATTCCATTCAGGAGAGCATTGAAAGTGTCAAAGAAGCGCTGGTCAGGATTACCGGAGATAAGGAAGCCTCTTTAAAGAGCATTGCCAGAAGGGATGCGGAAAAGGCGAAGAATAATGAAGAGATAAAGATGCTAAAGGAGAGAAATGAAGGCTTAAAAAGGCTATTGAAGAGCAATGAAGTTGAAAAAACCGGAAAGACTCTTGAAATAGACAGGATCAGTGAGGAAAAGGATGTTTTGGAGGAGGAAACCTCCAACATCGTAAACCAAATCACTGAAATTAACAAGAACATAGTTCTCCTCCAGGAGGATTTCAACCGTATTGAAGTAAGAAAGGCCAAGCTTGAATCTGAAATGGAAGCAGTCCAAAACCGCATGTGGGATGAGTATGAGCTGACATATACCAATGCCCTGGAGCTCAAAAAGGACATAGGTAGCGTCGCTCAGGCCCAAAAGAAGATCAACGAGTACAGGAATGAAATAAGGGAACTGGGTCCTGTGAATGTAGCAGCTATTGATGATTATGTAAAAACCAAGGAACGCTATGAGTTTATGACATTGCAGAAAAACGATATGGAGCAGGCCGAGGAGAAGCTGAAGAAAGTTATAAATGAGATGGTTTCCACGATGAAGCGGCAATTTCTGGAGCAATTCAGGCTTATAAATGAAAACTTCAACACTGTTTTCAGAGAATTGTTTGAAGGCGGGCGAGCTGAGCTGATACTGTCGGATCAGGAAAATGTCCTTGAGAGCGGTATAGAGATAGAGGTCCAGCCACCCGGAAAGAAGCTTCAGAACATGATGCTGCTGTCTGGTGGCGAAAGAGCATTTACAGCAATTGCCCTGTTGTTTGCAATACTGCGCTTGAGGCCGACTCCTTTCTGCATCCTGGATGAGATTGAAGCAGCCCTGGATGATGCCAATGTATACCGTTTTGCAGAGTATATCAGGAGATATTCGGACAACACCCAGTTCATCATGATAACGCACCGAAAGGGTACAATGGAAGCATCGGATACGCTTTATGGAGTGACCATGCAGGAAAGGGGAATTTCCAAGGTGGTATCCATGAAAATGGGTGAGAAGGTAAGCTGACAGGAGTATTATATGCTGTAATCAGAGGGGATATCAAAGCCCTCCAAGCGGTTAGTCTCTGCAAAATATCATTGAATTTTTAGGGATGAAATATATGTTAAAACTGCAGAGGAATGTACTGCGAGGAATGATGATAATGCTCAAAATATAGTAAAATCTACTGCAGAGGGATAAGGTTAAATGCTCAAAAAAATAATAAAAACTACTGTAGATGTATAAAGGCAATACTCAAAATGGCAATAAAACCTACTTTAGATGGGGAAAGTTAATGCTTAAAGCAATCAAAAAATCTTTTATATAGGATAAATGTATAATAAACAAACAACATTGAAAGGAAAGATGCAAGCCATGGGTTTTTTTGACAAACTTAAGGAAGGACTTCAAAAAACGAGAAAGGGAATAACGGAGAAAATCGATCAGATGCTGGTTTCTTTCGGAAAAATCGATGACGATCTGTTCGATGAGCTGGAAGAAATCCTTATCACCTCCGATGTGGGCGTAGAGACCAGTACCCGGATAATAGAGGATATGAAAAAGAAGGTCAGGGAAAGAAAAATAACCGATGCCTCGAAGGTAAGGGAGCTTTTGAAGGAGGAGCTTACAGAAATCCTCGGAATTGATAATTCGGAGCTGAAATTAGACACTCAACCGTCGGTCATAATCGTAATAGGTGTAAACGGTGTCGGCAAGACGACCTCCATAGGCAAGATAGCCCATTCCCTGAAGCAGAGGGGTAAAAAAGTCATCCTCGCAGCAGGAGATACATTTAGGGCAGCTGCGATAGATCAGCTCAATGTCTGGGCCAATAGGGTGGGTGTTGACATAATTAAGCATACCGAAGGCTCCGATCCGGCAGCAGTGATCTATGATGCCGTGCAAGCTGCAAAAGCCCGCAAGGCGGATGTGCTTATTTGCGATACTGCCGGAAGGCTTCATACAAAGAAAAATCTGATGGAAGAGCTAAAGAAGATATCCAGAATACTGGACAGGGAACTCCCGGGAGCCAGCCGTGAAACATTGCTGGTGCTGGATGCCACCACAGGACAGAATGCGGTGCAGCAGGCCAAGATATTTAACGAATCGGCAGACATTACCGGAATAGTGCTGACCAAGCTGGATGGTACTGCCAAAGGCGGAATTGTGATATCCGTAAAATCGGGGCTGAATATACCGGTGAAGCTTATCGGTGTCGGGGAAGGGCTGGATGATCTCCAGAGGTTTGACTCCAGGGAGTTTGTAGAAGCTTTGTTCTCATAATCCCGGGCATTTGCTGATATAAATGCTCTGCTAGATTATGTTTACTGAAAGTTACTATATTTAAGTCCTTGACAAAAGGTGGCTCATAACTTTATAATAAGGTGTAAAGTAAAAATGCTTTACACGAAAAGGGATTATAATGAATAGTGTATTTGAAATATCCTTACTGCTTGACTTTTATGGCCAATTGCTTACCAAAAGGCAATATGAGATTCTCGATCTGCATTACAACAGCGATTATTCGTTGGGGGAAATCGGAGAGTACTTTAATATAAGCAGGCAGGGGGTATATGACAATATAAAAAGAGGTAAAGCGGCATTGAACAAATTTGAGCAGAAGATGGGCCTGGTGCAGAAGTTCATGGAACAAAAGCACAGGGCGGAGGAAGTGCTGGTTTATCTCAAGAGAATTGACGCAAGTAAGCTGAGCAGTGAAGACAGACAGAATTTGGAAAAGGTGATAGATGGCATAACGGAGATTATAAGCAAGTTTTAGTGGTTATTTACTGTTTATCCAGGAGGATTTATATATATGGCATTATTTGAAAACCTGTCGGGAAAGCTTCAGGAAACTATAAAAAAGCTTCGTGGTCAGGGAAGGGTAACTGAAAAAGATGTGAAAGAGATGATGCGGGAAATCAAGCTCGCGCTTCTCGAAGCTGATGTTAATTTCAAGGTGGTTAAGGACTTCATAAATAAAGTGTCGGAAAGGGCTGTCGGCCAGGATGTTTTGGAAAGCCTTACGCCTGGACAGCAGGTTGTAAAGATAGTCCATGAAGAGCTGATAGAGCTGATGGGCCGGGAGCAGAGCAAGATAACCTTTTCGCCTAAACCTCCATCGGTTTATATGATGGTGGGCTTGCAGGGAGCCGGAAAAACCACCACCACCGGAAAGCTGGCAGGTTTGCTGCGGAAGCAGGGCAAGAATCCCCTTCTGGTTGCCTGTGACATCTATAGGCCGGCTGCTATAAAGCAGCTTCAGGTAGTAGGGGATCAACTCAATATTCCGGTTTTTTCAATGGGAGACAAGGTTAACCCGGTGGATATAGCAAAAGCTGCCGTCGAGCATGCAAAAAGCAAGCAGCATGACGTAGTCATAATAGATACGGCAGGACGCCTTCATATCAATGAAGAATTGATGGAAGAGCTTCATAATATAAAAGATGCTGTAAACCCCCAGGAAATATTGCTGGTGGTAGATGCCATGACCGGTCAGGATGCCGTCAATGTCGCTCAGAGCTTTAACGAAAAGCTGGGAATAGACGGAACCGTGCTGACAAAGCTGGATGGAGACACCAGAGGCGGAGCTGCATTGTCCGTCAGGGCGGTAACCGGCAAACCTATAAAGTTTGCGGCCACAGGGGAAAAATTGGGCGATATCGAGCCATTTTACCCTGATAGAATGGCGTCCAGAATCCTGGGGATGGGCGATGTATTAAGCCTGATTGAAAAAGCCCAGGAGAGCTTCGACGAGAAAAAAGCTCTGGAACTGGAAAAGAAAATGCGCACCATGCAGTTTACTCTGGATGATTTTCTGGAGCAGATGCAGCAGGTGAAAAAGATGGGGTCTCTCGACCAGGTGTTGGGAATGATCCCCGGCCTTAATCCGAAAGCTCTCGGGAATATTGACACCGAGCAGAATGAAAAGAAGATGAAGCATGTGGAAGCGATCATAAAATCAATGACAAAACAGGAACGAAATGATCCTTCCATCATCAATGGAAGCAGGAGAAAGAGAATAGCAGCCGGAAGCGGTACATCGGTTCAGGAAGTGAATAAGCTCCTGAAAGATTTTGAAGAGATGAAAAAGCTGTTCAAAATGATGAACGATATGGGTAAGCGCGCCAGCAAGGGCAAAGGCTTCGGAAAAGGCTTCGGCAAGTTTAAAATGCCGTTTTGATGGATTGATCCTGTAAGGACATTTTAATCTGTTGGTAATTAAATATGAATAGTAGACAATGTATATTGTTCATTATTCAATATTTTAATTAATATTATCGATGATTTGCAGAAAGGGGTGACAAAAATGGCAGTTAAAATCAGATTAAAGAGAATTGGAGCTAAAAAGAATCCATTCTATAGAGTTGTTGTTGCTGATTCAAGGTATCCCAGGGATGGAAGGTTTATAGAGGAAATAGGTACTTACAATCCTATGGTTGAACCTGCAGAGGTACGCATTGATAGCGAGAAGGCAAAAACTTGGTTGAAAAATGGTGCCCAACCTACAGATACAGTAAGAGCACTTTTGAAGAAGTCTGGAGTAATAGAGTAATATTTGACAATCATGAGCTTTACGGGAGGTAGTACCAATGAAAGAACTTCTCGAATCGATAGCAAAAGCCCTGGTAGATTATCCAGACGAAGTGTCTGTAAATGAGGTGGAAGGCGAGAAATCGCTGATACTCGAATTGAAAGTCTCAAAAGAGGATATGGGAAAGGTAATCGGAAAACAGGGCAGGATTGCAAAAGCAATAAGAACCGTTGTAAAAGCGGCAGCAGTAAAAGAAGATAAAAGAGTTGTTGTAGAGATTATTCAATAAAGGAAAGGGGACAGTGAAATGTCCTCTTTTCTTAAAATTACTGGTAAAAGCGCGGTGAATATTGATGCAGCAATATCTGGACGTGGGAAAGATAATAAACACCCATGGCGTCAGAGGTGAGGTAAAGGTATTTCCTTTGACGGATGACCCTCAAAGGTTTAAAAAACTGAAGTGGGTTTATATAGAAAGGCAATCATCTTTGGACAAGCTTAATATTGAAGGAGTAAAGTTCTTTAAGAATTTAGTCATTATAAAGTTTGAGGGCATAGATGATGCAAATTCTGCTGAAACTCTCAAAAACCTGAGTTTGAAGGTGGACCGGGAACATGCGGTGAAACTGCCGAAGGACACTTATTTTATCGCAGACATAATCGGCTGTGAGGTTTTTGAGGAGGATACCAGGCTGGGTATTGTGGAAGATGTGCTGCAAACCGGAAGCAACGATGTATATGTGGTGAAAAGGGAAAACAAAAGGGATATCCTCATACCTGCGTTAAAAAGCGTGGTAACGGAGGTGTCCATTCCGGATAGAAAAATAAAGGTTGTGCTCCCGGAAGGATTGAAGGAAGATGAAGTTTGACATACTTACCCTGTTTCCCGAAATATTTGATGCTGTTTTGAAGGAAAGCATAATAGGAAGGGCACAGGAGAAAAATATCATTGAAGTTAATGCGATTAACATACGGGATTTCACCCTGGACAAGCACAGGAAAGTGGATGACTATCCTTACGGTGGCGGAACAGGCATGGTCATGATGGCACAGCCCATATATGATGCATATATGTCGATAGTGGAAAAGCTGGATTACAAGCCGAAGGTAATATACCTGAGCCCCCAGGGGAAGCTTTTCAACCAGAGCATGGCTGAAAGGTTGAAGGAAGAAAAGCATCTTATCCTTCTCTGCGGCCATTATGAGGGAATTGATGAGCGGATTATCGAAGAGATAGTGGATGAGGAAGTTTCCATCGGGGATTATGTCCTGACAGGAGGAGAGCTTCCGGCTATGGTGCTCATCGATTGCATAAGCCGCCTCGTGCCGGGAGTGCTGGCAAAGGAAGAAGCCTATCTGGATGAATCCCTGAACAACGGCATGCTGGAATACCCGCAGTATACCCGCCCTTATGAGTTTAAAGGAAGAAAAGTGCCGGATATATTGCTTTCAGGCCATCATGCCAATATAAACAAGTGGAGACGCCGGCAATCCATAAAAAGAACATATCTCAAAAGGCCGGATCTCTTCAGCCAACTGAATTTGAGTGATGAAGACAGGAAACTATTAGAAGAAGATTTGCGTTAAAATGATTTACAACAAAAATTTCATATGATATAATACTTACCGTGTGAATTACGGACGGTCCTCTGTTTGAAATACAAGAACGTCTAGGAAGGAAGGAGGAAACCTAATGGATATTATTAAGGCTTTGGAGCAAGAACAGTTGAGAACTGATCTTCCTGCAATAGAGATAGGTGATCTTGTTAAGGTTCATGTAAAGATCAAAGAAGGAAGCAGAGAAAGAATTCAGGTTTTTGATGGAACAGTAATCGCCATGAAAGGCGAAGGTTTAAAGGAAACTTTCACAGTTAGAAGAATTTCCTACGGCGTAGGGGTAGAGAAGATTTTCCCAAAACACTCCCCCAATATCGCTAAGATTGAGATAGTAAGAAAAGGTAAGGTTAGAAGAGCTAAGCTCTACTACCTGCGTGACAGAGTTGGTAAGGCATCAAAGGTTAAAGAAAGACTTGTATAAAGAAAAATATTGCATATAATAAAGGGGACGAAGGTCCCTTTTATTATATGGAAATTCTATACATAGCAAGGTTGGAGAAAATTATGGAATCTAATAAAGTTTCACCGGAATCGGAAAACAAGAAAAATAGTTTGCTAAAAGAAGCTTTACAATGGGTGCTGGCCATAGGTATAGCAGTCGTGCTGGCATTTTTGATAAGAGGTTTTGTATTTGAACAGGCTCTTGTCATGGGAGATTCAATGCAGGATACCCTGTTTGACAAGCAGCGCCTGATTGTTTATAAAACAGGATATTTCTTTCATCCTCCGGAAAGGGGAGACATAATTATTCTGGAATATCAGAAAGGCTCTTTTAAGTTTCTTCCTGTTCCTGACCCGAACGAAATTGATTATATTAAAAGAGTCATAGGCTTGCCGGGGGATGTGGTGGATATAAAGGACGGCAGTGTGTATGTAAACGGGGAAAAGCTTGACGAACCCTATGCCAAAGGAAGGACAGAACCTTACGGAATGGAGTTTCCGATAACAATACCTGAAAACAAGGTTTTTGTTTTGGGTGACAACAGGGAAAACAGCAGTGACAGCAGGCAGATAGGGCTTATTGATTTTGATCGCATAAAAGGAAAAGCTGTTTTCAGGATATACCCATTAAAGGATTTTGGTACTATATATTAGCATATGCAGGGAGGAAATGATGAACATACAGTGGTTTCCCGGACATATGGCGAAAACCCGCAGGTTGCTCGCGGAAAACCTTAAACTCGTAGATATTGTAATAGAGCTTTTGGATGCGAGAATACCAGCTAGCAGTAAGAATCCGGAAATTGACGAGATTATTAAAAATAAGCCAAGGGTAGTTGCATTAAACAAGTCGGATCTGGCCGACGGCGAAATATCGAAGGAATGGAGTAAATGGTATAGCTCACAGGGTTATACCAATATTTTTATTGATGCTGTAAGGGGTACCGGCATTAATGAACTTAAAAGCAGGCTGCGCACAATGATGAAGGACAGAAGGGAAAAAGACCTTCAAAGGGGAAGGATATTCAGACCGATAAGGACCATGGTGGTGGGCATACCCAACGTGGGGAAATCCTCCTTCATCAATAAGATTGCCGGCCGGGCCAGCGCAGCGACGGGAGACAGGCCTGGTGTCACCCGCAGCAAGCAGTGGATAAGGCTAAATGAGGAGATTGAGCTTCTTGATACTCCAGGAATATTGTGGCCCAAGTTCGATGACCAGCAGGTGGCCTTAAATCTTGCTTTTACAGGGGCGATAAAGGATGACATATTGGACACGACAGAGATTGCGGGCAAGCTCATGGAGCAACTAAGCCTGACTTATCCGGACAGCTTGAAAGGAAGGTTCAAGCTGGAGTCCCTGGAAGGCAAGGATGGAATAACCTTGCTGGAGGAAGCCGGAAGGAAAAGGGGATGCATCATTTCCGGCGGCGAGATTGATTATTCCAGGATTGCTTCCATCGTGCTGGATGAGTTCCGGGCGGGAAAAATCGGAAGGATAACGCTGGAGAGGCCGCCTGAAAGCTTAGGGAAGGAAAGTTGAAAACGGTGGATGGTCAAATGGAGAAAAAGTTGAGAATAAAAGATGTGGAGAATATTATCAAGGATATGGATGTGGATTCTGCCATAGCTTATCTGGAATCCTTAAAAAGCACCTGTGACATCAATCTTGACAGGCTGATGGATAAGTACAGGAGGAAAAAGGCTTCCCTGGAAGAGGAAAAAGGCAGATTCGCCCATATGTGTAAGTTTGAGAAGGATGCATATCAAAAAGGATACCGGTACATTGCCGGGGTTGACGAAGCGGGCCGGGGGCCTTTGGCAGGTCCGGTGGTTGCTGCTGCAGTGATTTTACCTGAGGATGTTTTCATTGAAAAGTTGAACGATTCGAAGAAGCTGTCTCCGAAGCAAAGGGACATGCTATATGATATTATAATGGAAAAGGCTGTGGCTTATGGGATTGGCATGGTTGATGAGAAATGCATTGATGAAATAAACATCCTCAATGCCACGAAAAAGGCTATGTCAAAAGCGATAGAGCAATTGAATCCCAAGCCTGATCTGATACTTACCGATGCTGTTAAACTGGAAGAGGTTAATATAGAACAGATACATATAGTAAAGGGTGATACTCTAAGCGTTTCAATAGCTGCTGCTTCCATAATTGCCAAGGTAACCCGTGACAGGATAATTACCGGGATGGACGGCCTTTATCCCCAGTATGGATTTGCTAAGCATAAAGGTTATGGGACAAAAGAGCATATTGATGCTATAAAAAAATACGGAATTTGTCCGATACATAGAGTGAGCTTTACTAAACATTTTACCGTATAGCTTTCCAAATATGCTCATAGGTGGTTTTTATGAAAATTGATACAATCCTGCAGATGAATAATATCAGCATACCTGTCTCATCAGATGCCCTGAGCAGTCTGAACATTGGGGATGTCATAAAGGCAAAGATCGTTGAAATGTCTTCAAAGGAGCTTACCATGAAGCTTTTTGACGGTACTGTTTTTACCGCGGCCTTGGCCAATGCTATAGATGCAAAGCCCGGGGATTACCTCACTCTGCTTTTAAAAGCAAGGCTCGACAGCCAGCTGATAATGGAGCCTGTAAATTCAGAACTCATAAAGCCAGAAGAGGAGAGCGCCCCAAAGCTTCTGATGAACTTTGGGATAAAACCGGATCAGACCAGCCTGGATATCATAAAGGAAATGCAAAGCAGCAGGATACCTTTGACAAAAGAGCTGTTTCTTAATCTTCTTGACGCAGTAAAAAATATAAAAGAGCTGACACCTTCCAAAGCGGTGTTTCTTTATTCCCATGATGCAGACTTTACAAAGGGAAATGCCGATGCGCTAAACCAGCTGGTGGAAGGAAAATTCAAGCTTGGGTCTGAGATGGAGCAAATTTCCCGCCTTCTGGAGGATATCATAAAACAAGAAAGCCAGACGCAAAGCACAGTAAAAAATCAACAGCCTTCACTGCCGGGCGGTTTAGAAGAAGCTGTCTACTCCTTTTCAGAAGAAAACCGCAATGTTTCAACTGCTGGGAACGTCGTCAATTCCAACACAACAGATATTCCGAAAAACATAGCTGATATTTTAAGCCGGCTTTCTGACGGAGCGGGCGACTTAACCATCCTGAAAGAGGAAATATATAAGCTGATCGAAAACGGGAATTTGTTGAATGTTGAAGAAGACGGTAATCCAGAGCTTTTGAGCATGCTGAATTCGATAAAAGGTTCCAACGATGAAAACTCCAATAATATCAGGCTGTTGCTGGAGAAGGTTATTAATGCAGGCAGAGAGAACAATTTAAAAAGCGATGAGACCGGTCATCAACCACTTAAAGCAGCAGAAGATGAAACCGGTGCTTATAAAGAAAGGGATATGGCATCAATTAAAAGAGAGCTGGACAGTCTATTTCTGGATATCAGCAAACCGGATATCGATAAAGATAGTGTAAACCTAAGGCAGTTGTATAGGGATATGCTGGCAAAGCTGTCGGAATTGAAAGAGGCCGTGCTGTCATCCCGGCTTCCGGAAAATCCGGAGTTATTGAACCGCATGGATAATATTGAAAATAACATCCGCTTCATGAATGAGATCTACAATAATTCCGTATATATTCAGATTCCTGTCAGACTCCCTGAAAGAAATGGCACAGCGGAGCTTTATATACTAAAAAAGGGCTCAAAACGGAAGAGGATAGACCCGGAAAATTTTACAATGCTGATAGCATTGAACACCAACAATATGGGTACTGTAGAAACGCTGGTTTCCCTGCGGGGAAAGAGCATCAATCTCAATATACGAGTGGAAAATGAAAAAGTAATGGAATTTTTTAAAGAAAATCATACGGAGCTTTATGAAAGCTTAAAGGAAAAAGGCTATAGATTGGCGGATATAAGGTATTGCATTATTGATGAGGGAATTAATGTGATGAATGTGGAAAAGGTTGTCAAAAAGGTTACAGTGGGAAACTCCTCCATTGATTATAAAATATAGGCTTTTTGATGCTTATATAAAGCAGGAGCTGAAGGAGTAATGCGATGAACAAGCATAAAGACGGCAAAATCATAGAAGCTGCTGCATTAAGTTATACACCTGGTGAAGATAAAGCACCAAAGCTGATTGCGGCAGCTAAAGGCGAAGCTGCGGAAAAAATTATAGAAAAAGCAAAAGAGAACAATATACCTATATATAAAGATGAAGGTTTAGTGAGTTTGCTGGGAAAAATGCGGATAGGCAGTGAAATACCCGACGAACTGTATGATGTGGTGGCCGGAATTTTAGTATATGTGAGCGATATGGACAGGATATTTGGTGAAAAGCATGGACGGAAGAAATAAAAGGAAGCTGGGAAGCTTCGGAGAGGAAATTGCTGCAGACTTTTTAATCAAAAGCAATTATAAAATAGTTAATAGGAATTTCAGAATAGGCAAGTTGGGAGAAATTGATATAATCGCCTGGGATGGGGAATATATTTGTTTTATCGAAGTAAAAACCAGGCGCAGTTTTTTATATGGCACTCCTTCAGAAGCCGTAAGCAAAAGCAAGCAAGCTGTCATCAGAAATTTGGCCGGTATATACCTGGATAGATACGGCCTCAATGACAGCAAAGCAAGATTTGATGTTATCGAAATCATATACCGGGACAAGGCGGATTACGACCTTAACATTATCAAGAATGCGTTTTAGGAGGTATACTATGATTATAGTTGATGCTCACTGTGACACGATTACAAGGCTGATGGAGACAAAGGAGAATCTCATCAGGAATAATTGCCATGTAGATATTGAAAGAATGAAGCAAAAAGGCAGCTATGTCCAGTTTTTTGCCGCGTTCATAAGTCCTGAATATTGTCAGGCTTATGCAATGAAACGTGCCATGCAGATTATTGATAAGTTTTACCAACAGATAGAAATATATAGTGACAATATAATGTCATGTTGTAATTACAGGGATATTGAAAATGCTGTGAGCTCCTCCAAAGTAGCGGCCATCCTCTCCATTGAGGGTGGAGATGCATTGCAGGGAGACCTTTCGGCTCTGAGGATGTTTTATAGGCTTGGAGTGAGAAGCCTATGCCTTACATGGAATCACAGAAATGAAATTGCCGATGGTGTTGCCGACGGAATTACCGGCGGCGGACTTACTCCCTTTGGAAGGGATGTAATCATGGAAATGAACCGGTTGGGCATGATTGTGGATGTATCACATTTGTCCGAAAGAGGTTTCTGGGATGTGGTTGAAATATCCGGGCAGCCTATTATAGCTTCCCATTCAAATGCCAAAAGCGTATGCTCCCACAGGAGGAATCTAACGGATGAGCAAATTCTTGCGTTGAAAAACAACGGCGGAGTTATGGGAATGAATCTGTGTCCGGCGTTTCTGACCAACGAAGGGGAAGCTTCCCTTAAAGATGTCATAAATCATATAGAGCATATAGCTTCGGTTGGAGGTATTGATATTATAGGTATAGGCGCAGATTTTGACGGTATTGACGACACTCCAAGGGAGATAAAAGGAGTGGAGAATATTGACGGGATATTCAACGAGCTTCTTAAGCTGAACTATCCTCAGGAGGCAGTTGATAAGATTGCCGGAGGTAATTTTCTGAGGGTGATCCGGCAGGTTTTAAAATAAGTTTATACAAGTTTTAATTTTAAGGAAGAAGAATGTTTCGATAAGCATATTAAAATAGAACATGAAGTTCATAAAAGCAGAAAACGTTAAGTGTTCTATTTTTTCGTCTTTAGATAATGCTGTAGTAAAATAATATGATTTAGCTGAAGAACCCGATATCAACTGCAGCCAATTCCAATGCTTATTACTTATATAAGCTTATTGCTTCTTTAAAAAGAAGCTAAGTAAAAAGACAGCGACTTGATTCGATGTGGGGTGCGCCAACCATCGAGTTTTAAAGCAAAAAAGCTTGCTGCTTTGCTTTTATCGGCAGAACATGTATCTTACAATTTTAGCACAAAGTGTATCGTAGTATAAGATTGATACGGCTGTTAAAACTAAAACATATATCAACATTAAAGCAACTGGAGGTATAGTTTATGAAAAAGCAAAAACTGATGGTTTTAGCAGCAGTATTGATTCTGTCGATAGTATTATTATATACCGGATGCACAACCGGTAATCAGGATAATAAGCAGGGAGCAACCCAGCCGGGTACAACCACCCAAAATGATAAAACGCAAACCGGCGATACAACTCAGCCTGAAGATACTAAACAGGATGAAAATAAACCGGCTGAAACATATAAGGATGGAACCTATGAAGGAAAAGGCGATGCCTGGGAGCATGGTTCTGAGGATGCTACAGTAGAAATCGCCAATGGCAGGATAACCAGCATTGTCTTAAGGAGACTGGATGACAAAGGCAATGAGGTTGACTATGAGAAATGGACCGGACAAGAGGTGGACGGAAGAGTATATCCCAATTTGAAAGAATACAGGGTTGAAATGGCAAACAGGATGATTGAGAAGCAAACTTATGACGTTGATACTATAAGCGGTGCAACAGTTAGTACAAAAAACTGGAAAGTGGCAGTCCAAAGAGCTCTTGAAAAGGCAAAATGATTTTATGCTAAAAAGGTAAAATATAGTGGAAATACTTATAGGATGGATATCCTCATGCCTATTTGTAAAGGGTATCCTCTTTTTGCATTTACATAGAAACCTACATACGACAGCAGTTTAAATAATTTTGTCCTGGGACAAACTTTATGCTTGAAATATGGCTGGTCTATATCTATACTGTATATGTGTACAAACTATATATATATTAAAATGGAGGTCGTACTAAATGCAGGATCTATTTGGTGGAATACTTAATCTTAGTTGGGGAAATCTGGTTATGTTCGCTGTAGCAGGTGTTCTGATATACCTGGCTATAGTTAAGGAATATGAACCGATGCTTCTTCTACCTATAGGCTTTGGCGCAATTCTGGCCAATATTCCTCTGTCTTCTGCAATCGGAGAAGAGGGATTTCTGAGTATCCTATATAATACAGGTATAAAGACGGAGCTTTTCCCGATACTTATTTTCATTGCAGTAGGTGCAATGATCGATTTTACACCGCTTCTGCAAAATCCTTTCATGCTGTTTTTCGGTGCAGCAGCGCAGTTTGGAATCTTTTTCACCATGATGGTGGCGATATTTTTCGGATTTGATATCAAGGAGGCGGCATCAATAGGAATTATAGGAGCAGCAGACGGGCCGACATCGATATTCGTGGCTTCGCAGTTCGCAGAAAAGCTACTCGGACCCATTTCTGTGGCAGCTTATTCCTATATGTCTCTTGTGCCGATAATACAGCCTCCTGTGGTAAAAGCCCTTACAACCCGTAAGGAAAGAATGATCAGAATGGAATATAAACAGGTAGAAGTACCTCAAATAGTAAAAATCCTGTTCCCGATAATGATAACGGTTATAGCAGGAATAATTGCTCCGATAAGTGTTTCCCTTGTTGGTGCCCTCATGTTTGGTAACCTTATCAGAGTTTGCGGAGTTTTGGACAGGCTCTCCAATTCGGCGCAAAACGAGCTTGCAAATCTTGTTACGCTTCTCCTGGGAATCACCATCGGTTCAACAATGACGGCAGAAGACTTCCTGGATCCGAGAACAATCCTTATCATGATTATGGGACTTGTTGCCTTTATATTCGATACCGCAGGTGGAGTATTGTTTGCAAAGTTCCTTAATCTGTTCCTGAAAAACAAAGTAAATCCGATGGTAGGGGCAGCCGGAATATCTGCTTTCCCGATGTCAGCAAGGGTTATACAGAAGCTGGCGCAGAAGGAAGACCCGACCAACTTCGTTCTGATGCAGTCCATCAGCGCAAACGTGGCAGGACAGCTGGGTTCTATAGTGGCAGGCGGACTTCTGCTGGCGCTGGTACCGGCATTATTAAAGTAGGAGGATATCACAATGAATATAAATTGGGATAGTGTTTTGGAAAATGCCAGAATTGGCAGTTTAGTTACTCTTTATGGTTTAGGTGGAGTATTCCTTGTTTTGATCTTATTTTACGTGATAACTAAATTGATGGTTAATATTGCTAACAAAGCTTCTGCAAAAGAATAATTATAAGGTTTATTCAATACGGCGCATCCATACATAAAATTGTATGGATGCGTCTTTTTACAGGCTTTCAAGGGGTAGCAGGCACTACATTTGTCATTGACTTCTTTCACTGAAAATATAAAGATATAGATGGTGATGGGTTTGAAGAAATTATATATAAAAACTAATTTGTAAGCAGTCATGATTTATGTAGATTATTCTCCCTTTTATCCATTGACGCAAAGGGGAAACTGACTGCAATTTTTTCTAAGGTATTGAATATGGAAGAGGCATTTATCTATGATTTGCTATTCCCGACCAATGCTCTGTCTATGGAAGAGTTAAATTCAGCAATGGCGCAGTCTATATATGAATCGGATTCCTTGCAGGCTGCCTTTGTTAGATTGGTGGAAAACAATACTATTATTAAAGATCAAAACGGAAGGTATCGAGCCAATATACAGATGGCAACCCCTCAAAAAGTATACTGACAAAATGTCATTCTAAACAACTTATTTCCCAGGACAAGCAAGGCAAGTGTATTTAGGGCAATCCTCTCATTCTTACACAAAAATCTTTTAAATTCCCAATTTATATCAAACCACCTGTAAAACAGGTGGTTATAATTTATTGTACTTCTTTAGGTACATGAAATTAAAATTTTTGCATAATTCATATCAGAAACTTGCAAAAAGTCATAGTATGTATTAGAATAATATATAAAAAATTCGGATAGAAATCCGTCAGATGTATTAAAATCAATAATAGGAGAATGATGAAATGAGACGCTTTGAAGACATGGATATTGTTGATTTGCAGGAATTGCAGATAGAATTGCAGAATAGATATGATGAGTTTAAAGCCCAGAATTTGAACCTGGATATGTCCCGGGGCAAACCGGGTGCGGATCAGTTGGATCTCACCATGGAAATGCTGGATTGCATAAACAGTGAAAGCCGCTTGATAGCGGAAAACGGCACTGACTGCCGCAACTATGGGCTGATTGATGGAATTCCTGAAGCAAAAGAGCTTTTTTCCAAAATGCTGGGGGTAACGACGGAGGAGATCATTGTTGGAGGCAATTCCAGCCTTAATATAATGTATGATACCATTGCCAGAGCCATGACCCATGGTGTATTAGGCAGTGAACTTCCCTGGGGCAAGTTGCCCAAGGTAAAGTTTTTATGCCCTGTGCCCGGATATGACAGGCACTTTTCCATATGCGAGTTTTTTGGAATAGAAATGATAAATATAGATATGAAAAGTGACGGCCCGGATATGGATGCCATTGAGAAGCTTGTAAGCAGCGATGAATCCATAAAAGGTATCTGGTGCGTGCCCAAATACAGCAATCCACAAGGAATTACATATTCCGATGAGGTTGTGGACAGATTTGCACGTTTAAAGCCAAAAGCAAAGGATTTCCGAATTTTCTGGGATAATGCCTATGCAGTGCACCACCTGTCGGATAAACATGATGAGCTCAAAGATATTCTGGCAGCTTGCAAGGAAGCCGGAAATCCCAACATGGTGTTTATATTTGCTTCAACATCCAAGATCAGTTTTCCGGGAGCCGGTGTTGCAATGATAGCTTCCAGCAAAGAAAATATTGATTTCATTAAAAAGCAGATGTTTTTCCAGACCATCGGGCCGGACAAAATAAACCAGTTGATGCATGTTCGCTATTTCAAGACGGTGGAAGGAATTGAGGAGCATATGAAAAAGCATGCCAAAATTCTCAAGCCCAAATTTGATACCGTGCTGAGCATCCTTGATGCAGAACTGGGCGGAAAAGACATCGCTTGGTGGAATAAACCTAATGGCGGCTATTTCATAAGCCTCGATACGATGGACGGTTGTGCAAAGGATGTAGTTGCCATGGCCAAGGAAGCAGGTGTCACGTTGACAAAAGCGGGAGCCACTTACCCCTATGGCAAGGACCCTCATGACAGAAACATACGTATCGCGCCTACTTATCCTACTTTAGAAGAGCTTAAGAAGGCAATAGAAATCCTTTGCATTTGTGTACAGCTGGTAAGCATAAAGAAAATCTTGAAAAGCAGGACACACAAGCTTCATTTACTGAAGGTAGGGAGTTAAAGCGTATAGAGCTTAACATATTGTTTGAAATATTACACCTGGTAAACACCGGGGTATCCAAGGGATGCCTTGAGACGTGGAAATCTGCTGCAATGCTTGCATTCGTGAGTAAACAATAATATAATAATTTTGGGTTTTCTAGCAGGTATAGCTTCCGTTAGATTATCCAATCATCAATCTCATATTCATAAATATTTAGGCGGGAGGATTTCTATCCCGCAATTTTTTTTCGTGGAATTTGGGTATATCACCCATTAATTGATTTGATATGTGGATTTAAAATATAAAAATATGTATAATAATTGGTATTAATAGATTAGTTGGAGGTTGAAGGATTTTGAGAAATACTTATGAAAGCCCTTTTAATGCACGGTATGCCAGTGAGGAAATGCAGGAGCTTTTTTCACCGGATATGAAGTTCAGAACGTGGAGAAGATTGTGGATCGCCTTGGCAGAAGCAGAAAGGGAACTGGGCCTTAATATAACCGATGAGCAGATTGAACAGTTGAAGCAGTTCAAAGATGACATAAACTATGATGTTGCAGAGCAAAAGGAAAAAGAGTTCCGGCATGATGTGATGGCCCATATCCATGCATATGGGGAACAGTGTCCTGACGCAAGGGGGATCATCCATCTTGGTGCCACATCATGCTATGTTGGCGACAATACGGATGTTATCATAATGACGGAAGCTTTAAAGCTCATCAGAAAGAAGCTGGTGGCGGTTATAGGTAAACTGTCGGAATTCGCCGTAGAATACAAGAGTTTGCCGACATTGGGCTTCACCCATTTCCAGCCGGCCCAGCTTGTAACGGTAGGAAAGAGGGCTTGTCTGTGGATTCAGGATTTGCTGATGGATCTGGAGGATCTTGAATATGTGCTGCAGAATATGAGATTGCTCGGCTGCAAGGGCACTACAGGAACTCAGGCAAGTTTTCTGGACTTGTTTGACGGAGACCATGAAAAAGTCAGAAAGCTGGACATGCTTATAGCTGAAAAGATGGGCTTTAAGAAAGTTTTTCCCGTCTCAGGCCAAACCTATTCCCGAAAGCTTGACAGCAGGGTTTTGAACGTCTTGAGCGGTATAGCCCAGAGCGCATATAAGTTTGCCAACGATATAAGGCTGCTTCAAAGCCTTAAGGAAATAGAAGAGCCTTTTGAGAAAAAACAGATAGGTTCTTCCGCAATGGCGTATAAAAGAAATCCCATGAGGAGCGAAAGAATATGTGCCCTGGCAAGATACGTGGTTATCGATGCCTTGAACCCGGCAATAACAGCTTCCACCCAATGGTTTGAGAGAACTCTCGATGACTCTGCCAACAAGCGCATAAGCATTCCTGAAGCGTTCCTTGCTGTAGATGCTATATTGGGAATTTATATCAATGTTTCCAGTGGCCTGGTTGTTTATCCTAAGGTTATTGAAAAGCATGTTTTGGAGGAGCTGCCCTTTATGGCAACGGAAAATATTCTGATGGAAGCGGTTAAAAAGGGCGGTGACAGGCAGGAGCTCCATGAACGCATCAGGATTCATTCCATGGAGGCAGGCAAGCAGGTCAAGGTAGAGGGAAAGAAAAATGACCTGTTGGAAAGGATAGCTGCCGACAAGGCTTTCGGCATGAGCTACGAGGAGCTGGAAGCGGTGTTGAAGCCGGAGAACTATATCGGAAGATCACCGGAACAGGTGGATGAGTTTATAAAGGAATATGTCAAACCGGTTCTGGAAAAATACGGGATTGAAAACATCGAGGTCGATCTCAAGGTATAGATTTGGCTGATTACTAGGTTCTTGTCACTGTATTAATGAATTCAAATACGTCCTTTGTGGACTTTCATCACAGATTGACGGCATGTTTGTCATACCAGCAAAGCCCTGTCTGCATAATATTGCGGACAGGGCTTATGAGCAAAACCAGCGGTCAAAAAGGGTTGATGGGCGACAACTTTGTGTTTTTATAGCAGAGTGTTAAGACGGATTTTTGCATCATATACCGTTAACACTTTTAGATTATGTTAAACAACATTACTATTGGGGAATTGGTTAACATACCACTTACTCTGTAATTCAAACATTTTCTTATATTCCCCTTCTTCGCTTATCAATTGATAATGATTACCGTCCTGCACAATTTCACCATTTTTCATAACTATGATCCGGTCTGCTATTTTTGCGGAACCTAAACGGTGAGTAACGATGATAGCTGTTTTTGCACTGCAAATCTTTGAAAAATCGTTATATAACTCCGTTTCTTTTATCGGGTCAAATGTGTTTATATGCTTACCGGGCTTGCTTTAAAGCGAATTCTTTTCGTAAAACTGCATTTAATTTATTCCTGCCAGACGTATCGATAAGTTGTGCAATTGAAGATATAGTATTTGAATAAATCACATAAACCATAATTAAAATTATCGGTAAAAATATCGATGAATACGGTGTTTTGCCATTAAATATGTCCATAGCTGTATTAATAAATTGACCTATCACAAGAGTTTGATAAGCTGGAATAAGTGAGCCTACAATCGTATTAACAACAGCGAATAAAGTCTGAGCTGTTTAAGTTCAGTCAGCAGCTTAGGAGCTTTTCCAAACCCTGTTCCCAATTCAGTCAGAATAATTTTGCCGTCATCAAGCTCAATCAGACTTTTTCTTTCAAACAGTTGAATTAGTGACTCTATAGAGGAAGCTAAATATAGTAAATCTTAAGAGGTTGTATAAATAATATTTCCGCAATTTTTAAGTGACGCAATGTAGTATTATTTTGAACTGTGTTGAAATATACATGAATTTCCTGTAGAATAGTTATGATGTATTTACATCATAAATGGTAAGGAGGCACTCTTTCGACAGGAAGAGCTATCAATTGAAGATGTCTCCTTGTGAAAGATGGGAGGCAACTCATATGATAAATAAATACGGTGACACGCCTTTATATATACAACTAAAAAATCTGATCATCGAGAAGATAAAAAATGGGGAATACAAAGAAAACAGCAAAATCCCGTCAGAGCAGGAATTTTGCGAAATGTACGATATCAGCAGGCCTACGGTGCGCCAGGCTATAAGTGATCTCACCAACAGCGGTTATCTTTATAAGGAAAAAGGAAAGGGTACCTTTGTATCGGAAGCAAAGTTAAAAATTGATATCAAGGATTATTCGGGATTTACGGATTCTATTTTGGATAGTGATATGCCAGGAGAAAGAAGCATAATTTTTTCCGAGCGTATCGACATTAGAGATAATCAGGAGCTGTGTGCTGCTTTTGGAGTCAGTCCCGGTCACAATGCAGGATTTGCAAAGATTGTATATGTAAACTTACGAAATGATAGTCCCATAGCACTTAACGTATCATATATACCATTGAACCTGTTTCCGTCAATAATTGAGGATATTAATGCCAATAAGCCTGCCTATGATATTATGCGTGGCAAATACCCCCTGCTTCCGTCAAAAAGCAGCAGTTCTCTGGAGGTTATTTATGCCGGACAGGAAGAAAGCCGATTCCTGAAGGTGCAGCAGGGCCACCCTTTGATTTGCATAAAGAATAAAATTAGTTCAAAGAGCGGACAGACAGTCGAATACGTAGTATCAAAATATCGCGCGGACAAATGCAAAATGTTTTTTGAAAATGCCAGGTAAGTGATATATTCTACCTGCGTAAGGAAAAAGCTCATGAGAATATTCACTTGGAATATCCCAAAAAGAGTTTCCCACACATGTTAAATTTATGACAGTTAGCACAGGAATGGATGGCTTTACAACTCAGTTTATCATTGCTTTGCAGTCTCTATAATTGTCTGTTATTCTTTGAGGGCATAAATGGCAATGGGGTGAATACAAATATGTTAAAACAATGTGTTCTGTAGGAGGTATTCACCTTGAGCAAATATAACAAGCAAATTATCGAAAAAATAGTCAGGATTGAGGAAACCCTTGAAGCTATTCGGGCAGAATTATCTGAGATAAAAGAGAAGCTTGTACATCAACCGGCACGAGAGTCCACCGGAGGTCAAGCAAAAAAATTGGATGTTGTTAATAATGCTGTTAAAGGAACGGTATGGGAAAAATATCCCGAACAATATAGAAGGCTTTTAGCAATTGTCGGAAGCTTGTCTTTTGATGCATGGTTTGGATCGGTCAGAAGCATTGAAGTAAAAGATGATTCCCTTTATTTAATAGTAGAAGACGAGTTTATAAAAAATGCTCTGAGCGCCAGGTATAGCAAAGAATTGAAACATGTATTCAGTGTTGAAAAGGTTTTTATCAATTCTTTGGAGAATAGAGATTAAAGGCATAGAAATCAGTAAAGGCATGAATAAGTTAAAGGAGATTTTATGGTGAAGTTAATTGAAAGATACAATGGGCAGTTATCATTTATGATTGTGTATTGGTTTATCTGCCTTGTAATGTTTTTACGCACTTTTAGTTTCCTTTATATAATGCTGGCTTGGAATGTCTTTTTAGCCATGTTGCCATTGCTTTTTGCGGTGAAAGTCAGATATGCCATTGAACGAGGAATTTTTGGACAGACTGTTTTTTGGGCTATTTTCTGGCTGCTGTTCTTTCCAAACTCTGTTTATATGATAACGGATTTTATTCATATATCAAATGATAAGCTTCTGCGGATAATAGAAGCGGATAGATACTCACAGGTCGGAGATGTCATGTATAGCACCGATATTGCAGCCTGGGCAAAGTTATTGGTAATAGGAATCGGATTTTTGTTTGCCATATTAGTTGGCTTGGAATCCCTCTATTTGATTGAACAGGGCATAAAAAATAAAGTGTCAAAGCTGTTCAGCCGTTTAGGGATTTTAATGGTGGCGTTGTTATCCGGAGTAGGTGTCTATATCGGGAGATTTTTACGGTTTAATAGCTGGGATGTGTTTCTTAAACCTTTTCATTTGCTGGATCAACTCTGCACAGGAGTGGATGCATTTGCAGTTCAGTTTGTTGCTGCTTTTGCAGTCTTTATAATTGTCTGTTATTCTTTATATAGAGCATTTAGAAGCAAACCAACGGCTGAGACAATATGAAAGAGAGGGATAGAATGAGAAAAAGCTTTTTTAAAGTTATAAGGGCAATTATTTATTTGGAGCCATCAAGCTGGCGCTCATGCCTGGGTAGAGTTTTTTTCTGATGGAAAATGGCATTTTGCAGACCCTTCCCGGGGAGGAAGCAAAAATTTTGACAGCGTTGATGGACTTCATTTATCCTATGGAGAAAAAGAGCACATAAAAAAGGTTTTTGAAGAAAATGTTGAATGGGCATGTGCTGATTTTAATATAATCGGTGCTATGAGCAGTCCATTGCGGTTTGTGGCAGCAGCTTCAAGTGAAAATGTCACTATGTCGCCAGTAGGTTATATAGATAACAGCAGCAGGTATATACTGTTTGCTTTAGTGGCAATTCTTCTAATTGCTGTTGAGGCCATAATAAAAAAGAAAACGGAAGCACAAAAAGTATCCTTTTGAGCTTAAGCTGTGATAAGACCATGGAAAAGCGCTGTCAGTAGTTCATATACGATTAATGGATGAATATAACGAGGCTAAAGATTTTCTCTACCTCTTACATGTGGCAGCTGCCTGATTTCACAATGGACGGTGAGTTAAAATCTCCAGCTTCGTTGAAACGGCGTGTGGAAATTGCTACGCAATTTATTCTGTTGTTTAAAAATTATATTAACGGAGGGTTTTTATGAGTATATTTGGAGGGCTTTTCGGTCCCAGTCAACAAGAAATCTGGAGCCAACTGTGCAAAGAAATTGAAGCTGATATAGTGGATGGAGGATTTTGGCGTGGGAAAAAGGTAGTAGCAAAGGCTAATGAATGGACAATAACCCTGGACACCTACACTGTTTCTAACGGAAAAACATCTACCACATATACAAGGATGAGGGCACCTTTTATCAATAAGGATCATTTCAGGTTCAAAATTTATCGCAGCGGTGTGTTCAGTGAATTAGGGAAGCTTTTGGGAATGCAGGATGTTGAAGTTGGATACCCTGACTTTGATGAGAACTTTATCATCAAGGGCAATGATACGGAGAAATTAAAGAGGTTGTTTTCAAACCCGAAAATTCGTGAGCTTATTTCACAGCAGCCAAGAATATATTTTGAGGTTAAGGATGATGAGGGATGGTTTGGCGCGGAATTTCCTGAAGGAGTAGATGAGTTGTATTTTCAAGTGCCTGGATTAATCAGGGATGTGGAAAGGCTGAAAAGCCTGTATTATCTTTTTGTGGAGGTACTAAACCAGTTGTGCCTCATGGGGTCAGCTTGCCAAGAGAACCCGGGCGTGGAATTATAAGAGGTTGAGTCTTATAGAAGCATGGCGTTTTTTCACCACTGGGCTAATGATCCTGAAGTAACAAAATTTTTGAGTTGGGAACCGCATGGGAGTATTGAGGTAACAAAAAACTTGCTTCAGTCTTGGGTAAAAGATTACGAAAATCCCAATTGTTATAATTGGGCTATAGTTTATGATGGCAATTTAGTTGGTTCTATAAGCTTGTTAAACCCCAAAGATGATATTGGTGAAGCTGAAGCAGGATATTGCATGTCAAAAGCATACTGGGGTAAAGGAATTATGGCAGAAGCACTGGCAGCAGTATTAAAGTATTCTTTTGATGAGGTTGGCTTCAACAGAATATTTGCAAAACACAATATAGAAAACCC
Source organism: Clostridium thermosuccinogenes (assembly GCF_002896855.1). Taxonomy (NCBI): domain Bacteria; kingdom Bacillati; phylum Bacillota; class Clostridia; order Eubacteriales; family Clostridiaceae; genus Clostridium; species Clostridium thermosuccinogenes. Next base: position 1,964,563 of record NZ_CP021850.1, read on the forward strand.
CAATTCTGGCAAAGTAATGAGAAAATGTGGTATGAAGTATTATATTGAAACAAAAAATGCTCCGCTTGCATTAAAGCCAGATAAAATAGTCATGTGCGATTGCTATGAAATCCTAAACCCTAATCTCGCAAAAAAATCGTGAACTTTGCTTAAACATTTTTTGAGGGGGGAATTTTAGTGCCACTACCTATGGTTCATCTTTGTGCCGCAAGAGAATATGCTCATGATATACCTGCATTGAGAAGTTGCCCTGAATTTTATCTTGGAAGCATATCTCCAGATGCTATACATATGCGTAAAGGTACTGGAAAAGAAGATAAGAGAATAACTCATTTATATTCGGATGGAGAACAATGGAAGCACAATGTGCTTGATTTTCTTAAGCAAAATAAAACCAAATCGAATTATAGTTTTTTGCTAGGGTATGGAATCCATATTCTAACCGATATTTTCTGGAATAAAACGCTTTACAATGGATTTAAGTTAAAATATGAGAAAGATTCTAATCCAATACAGGATATTAGAGAAGCATATTATAATGATACAGACCAACTTGATTTCGAATTATATAAAAAGCTTGAATGGCGTCAGGAAGTGTGGGAGTTATTGGAGGAGGCCAAGCCTTTTGACGTAGATGGTATTTTAACCTCAGATGAAATAAATGCTTGGAATAAACGGACGCTCCATTGGTATGACAGCGGTGCCAGCCATCATAGAAACCCTGTAAAATACATAACTATTGAGGAAATTTTAGAGTTTATTCAGGCTGCCAGAAAAGATATAAAAAATATTTTAAGTTCCAATGGATTATAAGGTAGATAGATAACACCAGTCTTTTCAAAAGGTGAAATTATATGTTGAATGATTACTCCTTCCTTATAGTTATTTCTGATGATGGTGAAATAATTAATAATTATCGCAGAATCTCACCCGGATGGAAAGAAACAATAGCAGATGGTAGATATTATAGAGAAGGGAATGGTTTTTCACTTTTTGATTACAAAGGCAAAAGATTTACAACTGCTATATGCGGAGACTTGTGGTATGACAAAAATATTGATTTGATTAAGCAGTTGAAGGGTGATTGTGTTTTGTGGCCGCTATATATTGATTATTCTGCACAAGAATGGGAAAATAGCGCAAGAGATGAATATGCACTTCAAGTAAAAGAGATTCAAGCTCCAGTACTGATGATAAATAGCTATGCAGAGGGTGAAGGTAAGGCCAATGGGGGATGCTGTGTATTTCGCAATGGCCGTGTACTAAAAGAGCTTCCAATGGGTACCCTTGGTATTTTGGAGTATGAAATATAATAATATGTTTCACTACGTCATTATATTATGACTAACATTGAAGCGAGGAATATGAAAATGAGTAAAAACAATCTTGAAGAGATGAGTTGCTTTTTTGATAAAAGGGCAGAAAGTTATGATAGACATATGCTTGATGAGATGTCATTAACAGAGTTTTATGATGAGGTTGAGCGATGCATAGCGATGGATAACGGATTTGCTAAAGTATTAGATTTGGGCTGTGGTACCGGACTAGAGCTTGAAAGAGTATTCAAAATACATAAAGATGCCAAAGTGACTGCAATAGACCTATCCGAGAAGATGCTTGAGAAATTAAAACAAAAGTTTGAAGATAAGATATCAAATATAGTAGTAATCTGCGGCTCATATTTTGAGATCAACTTTGGTTTTGAACTCTATGATCTGGTTCTCTCCACTTATTCTTTGCATCATTTTAGTAGCGATGAAAAATTAGCCTTATACAAAAGAATATATGAATCATTAAAGCCTGGCGGAAGATTTATTAATGGCGATCATACAGTTAAGAGTATTGATAAGGAAAAGTTCTACATAGAAGAATATAAAAGAATGAGAGAAAAACAAGGAACAGAATATGGATTCTATCATTTCGATACGCCCTTGGCAATTGAAACAGAGATATGTTTATTAGAGCAAGCAGGTTTTGAAAAGATTAATATACATAAACAATGGGAGAACACAACCATTTTTGAATGCCATAAAGTTCAAAAGAGTTGTATTGCCGAGGAATAGGAAGGTTTAAAATGAGAATTCCCTCTGTAGATGAAGCTGAAATGATTATTAATGAAGCTTACAGTTTAAATCCTGGTGATTGGGTTGCCCATAATAAAGTAGCCGGTAATTGAGCAAGAGTCATTGCTGAAAAATGTACTGGTTTAGATGCAAATGCCGCATATGTTTTAGGTTTGTTACATGATATAGATAGGCGATTTGGTATATGTGACATGCAGTATATCATAAGAGGCTATAGTTTTATGAATGATAAAGGATTTTCCGATTCTGTTTTTTGCAAGAGAAAATTCCTCACTTTTGCAAAATTTTTTCCTCAGGCACCGATGTGGAATTTTTATGTTAACCCCAGTAGTTTTATCTGCTAAATTCTCATGTGTTTAATGTTGATTCCCTCAGCCTATTACTTTGGCCAGGAAAGAGCAACAAGTGGCAATGATGAAGTATCCGGTCAATGATAGCTCCTGTCATCTGCTCGTCATAAAACACATTTACCCACCTTGAAAACTCTATGTTGGTGTTAATGATTACCGACTTTCGTTCATAGCACTCAGATATTACTTCAAACAGGAGTTGCGCTCCTATCCGGTCAAGAGGGACATAACCCCACTCATCACAGATCAATAAGTCGGCTTTATTAAGTGCTTTTAAAAAAGCAGATAATGTTCCGGCTTTCTTTTGCTCTGCCAGTTTGTTTACAAGTGCCGATGTCCTAAAAAACCTAACTTCTAAACCTTTCTTACATGCCTCTACTCCTAATGCAATGGAAAGATGGGTCTTGCCAGTACCCACATTGCCATACATAACAATATTGGTCTTGTTTGTGATGAACTCGCATTCTTTAAGGTATTCTGGCGTGATACCACCAGGAAGTGTTACTTCATCGAACCTAAAGCTCTCAAATGTCTTTATGGTATAAAAACCAGCTTTCTTTATCAGCTTATCTTTCCTTACTTTTTCACGATGCGTAATCTCTGCTTGAAGTAGTTTAAGCAAATACTCCTGATGGCTTTCTGCTTGTATTTTGCCCGACATTTCCACGATGTTTTTGCTTAAGCGAAGTCTCTTACAGCAAACAGCAATATCAGATACTAACATCCATCTACACCTGCTTTCTTAAGACTCTCGTCGTAGACCATAAAATTTGGCTCATACCTTTTTAACTGCGGTATATGATCAGGCAGGCGCACCGGTTCAAGCTGCAATACTTTTTCATGTAGCCGGCTGTGTAGATTTATTAAACTGTCTATATCAGCGGCGCCGTAGGATAGTGCAGTGCTTACTGTTTCTACTGCTTTTTCAAAGCTGCTTTTCTGTGTCAGATTGGCAATGGCCTTTAACACCTTTCCCTTATCTTGCTTGCTCAAATCTTCTAAATACTCTTTTACAGGCTGTGGCAGCATTTGATATATGCCTGTGTATTTCAATGCGCCTGGGCATCTCGCCAATTGGTTAAGGTAAGGCAACCACTGCATGCTTTGTTGTTTATGGTCACCGTAAAGCCTATCGTGGCGCACTATCTCACGATAGTTTTCATCAAGCACTATTACCTCAAAGGCAGTTAGCCTAACCAATACATATGTATTTGCATATTTAGGTGCTACAGAATATTCGTGTAAGCCATTGTTAATCAGAAATTTACCATATCCATTTGTCTTTACATTTATGTATTTGCTTGTATCAAAGGCTACTCTGGGTAGTTCCAAAAGGGATGCAGCGTCATCCTTGTATAACTCTTCAATTGTCCTTTCCTTACGGTAATGCTCTCTTTTCGCATCCTCTTCACATTGAAGCAGAAGCTCTTTATTAAATTTGCTGATACTTTCAAACCGTGGTACCGGAACCAGCATATTTCGTCTATGATATCCAACCTTGTTTTCTGCATTACCCTTTTCATGTCCGGCTCCCACATTACAAAAGGCTGCTTCAAAACGGTAATGTTCCATAAACCGCAAGAAGTCATCAGTCAGAGTCCGCTCTCCGTTTTTCATTACCTTGGTAACCATAGTGCTTGCATTATCAAACCATATCCTTGGTGGCACTCCGCCTATGTGTTCAAATATCGTTTTTAAGCCTTCAAACAGACATTCCTGGTTTTCTCCCTTGAAAACTTGGATATATCCTTTATTACTGTATGGAAACGATAAGTTTAAGTATTTACCGCTGTATAACTTACCTTTTTCATAAAAATCGGCATCACCAAAATCTACCTGTGCTTCTCCTGGTATATGTTCTAACGGTAGAAAACCTTTGTTTTTACCAAAGATCTCTTTTTTCTTTACTGCCACATATCCTGCAACAGTTCTGTAGGAGCAGCCAAAGTCATCCTTGTACTTCTCTAACAGCCGCTCATATATTCGTTTTGCTGTGTGTCTTTGTTTACGCCTGGTTCTTTTATCCTCAGAAAGCCAAGCATCAATGTCCGGCTTGTATGGGTCAAGCTTTGGAAATGTAGTTTTTTCCCTTACTTTTGACTGGTCTTTATTCCAGTCATCTTTATCAAGGTATTTCTTTACTGTCTTACGGTCGTAACCAGTTTCTCTGGCTATTTGGCTAATATTTTTCCCTTCCTCAAAATACATTTTTCTGATATCCTTAATTTGGGTCATTGATAGCATCCTCCATTCCTCCTTGTAGCCGTTTTCCCCAACTAACTACAAGGATATTATTCTGGGGTGGTGCCTTCAATGGCCTTTTGCAATTATGTGGAATTTACTATTGCAAAATTGGGGAATTCTTTTTGCAACTTTGTCCAATTATATTATGCAATAAACACCGATTCGGCACGAATTTGTCTTACTCATTCATTCCCTTATAAAGATATAAGGAGTTATAACGGAGAAAATGATTGCGATAATGAAGATACAGAATTTATTCAAAGATTTATAACTGAAGTTGAATATAATGAGTATGATGCGTTAATACAGCTATGTGATGCAATATCTTTACCTGCAGGTCCTTGTTGTGTAGAGAAAAGACTGGTTGATGTTGTACTGAGAAAGTGCCTGGAAAGATTAAAAGAAAAGGAGTCCAAGGGTGAAAATTAAAAAGCTCAATGTCTTATGCATCATATTATTGACGTTTTTTGACAATTCACTGACAAAGCAATGAGGGAAAGACCCTGCCAGATACATGGAATACATAGATATAAATGATAAAAATATATTCAGCTAATAATGCATGCATTATTAGCTGAGTTTTTTAGTTGATAGATTTATCTGTTTACTCCCTGTTACTTAACTGTCTGTACTCGGTTGGTGAGCATCCCGTATGGCGTTTGAACATCAGGGAAAAATATGCGGCGTCTTCAAATCCAACCAGATAAGCTACCTCGTAGGCTTTGATTTCCGGATTTTGGAGAAACTCTTTTGCTTTCTCGATTCGATATCTGGAGATTGCGTCAGTGATGGTAATTCCGGTTTCCTGGCGGTATAGCCTGCTTAAATAACTGCTGTTGACATGAATATGATTTGCTATTGCTGCAAGTCGAATGTTCTTTTGATAGTTTTGTGCTATATAATCATTTACTTTGCTGATGATGGCATTGTTTTGTACAAATGATTTTTTAAGCTCGGAGCAAATCTGGAATGCAAGGCTGCACAGCAGTGATTTCAAGTTGCCGGAATTAAAAGTTTTGAGAATTTTGGAAAGAACTAAAGGATTATTATCGCTGCTGCTTTCTATATCAAAAAATTTGTCCGGAAGAAACTGCATAAGGCTGGAAGCTATAAAAACAGCAATTTCCCTCATGTGTTCAATGGAGGTCTTTGTTTCAATCATTCTGTTAAACAGCTCAGTTATGTTTTCCTTGCACGTTTCGATCTTACCAAGCTTTACTGAGTTAATAATTCTGCTGATGATGGTATTTATTGAATTGATTTCCGGATATCCTTCCGAAAAATTCCGAACATAGAGGTTTATTCTGTTACCATCCTGCAAAGTGTATGAAAGGGCGGAAACGGATTGTTCGTATGCCATGCGAAAAGCTCCCGGGGTCTGAACTCTGTCTGAAATGCCGAGAGTAACATGTAAATCATATGAGCTTTCAAAGATATCTGTAATATCATGACATGCAGCCAGTATTTTTTGGATGTCTTCTGCCAGGCTCTGACTTTGGCTCAAAACTACAGTACAGCAGTGGGATTCATCCAGTACAGCACACCAGTGGGTGAAGTCTTTAAAAGACATGTCCATAATGTTTTTCAATATGCTGTTCTTCGGCTGACAACTGCTGGCCTGGGTATTCCGGATTTCAAGGACATCATCCTCCAGCTCTCCCAATACCATATAAAAAGGTTTGCTTTCCATCGAGAGCTGTTCCATGGATTTTGAAATTTCAGAGGCATCTGTGATGATGAGATTTATGCAGTCACAAATCAACTTTTCTCTCATATTCGGAAGCTGGCTGTTTATAGTTGAGTTTAGATCCTCTACGAGCCTGTTTTTGTTTATTTCCGATTCCAGTGATTTTACTGCCTTGGATACTGCGCTTTCTATACTTTCTATTTCAGTCGGCTTCAGAACAAAGTCTATAACCCCATACTTTATTGCTGACTGGGCATATTCAAAGTCAGCATAACCGGTTAGAATTATAACCTTAATATTGGGAAACTCTTCTGAAATATGCCGGGCAAGCTCAAGCCCGTCCATGCCAGGCATACGAATATCGGTGATTACAATATCCGGTGGATCCTGCCTGATCTTTTCCAGAGCTTCAATACCATCTACCGCTTCAGACAGAATGCAGCAGTTCAGCTTTTCCCATTCTATGATTGAGCTGAGCCCTATGCGTACCATCATCTCATCATCAACAATCATCATTTTAAACATAAGTCATCCCTTTCTGTCCAATGGAATATGAATGGTAACAGTGGTACCTGTACCGATTGTGCTATGTACGGACAAACCATAATTATTACCATATAACAAACGTATCCGCTTATGAGTGTTATAAAGGCCTATGTGGGGACGTTTGCTTTCAACCTCTGTGCGGGGCAGTTCCAGATTGAGCATGGATGTATCGAAACCAACTCCATCGTCCGTAACAGTGATGTATATGCTGTCATTACTTGAGACGGCTTTTACCTTTATTAAGCCCTTTCCGCGCTTTTTCTCAAGCCCGTGTATAACGGAGTTTTCAACTATTGACTGTATGCAGAATCTAGGCACATAATATTCCAGCAGATTTTTATCTATATCCAGTTCAAAATTAATTTTGTCGCCAAACCTCATTTGCTGAAGATTCATATATTGGGATACCAACTGCAGTTCATCCGCGAGGGAAAGCTTTTCCTTTTTGCCGTAATAGATGGTGGCACGAAGCAGTGATCCAAGGGCCAGCGTCATTTCGTATATCTTTTCATTTTTTGAAATGCGTGCTTCCCAGTTTATATTTTCCAGTATATTAAACAGAAAATGTGGATTCACCTGAGAAAGCAATGACTGCAGCTCGGCTTCTGTCAAAAGAAGCTGTTTTTCATAAACCTGATTTATCAGATGATCAATTTCATTGGCCATTTTATTATACACCAATGAAAGCTCATTTAGTTCAATAGTTGAAAAAGCAGGCATTTCTGCCTTAAAATTATGGGCTCTGAAATCTGAAAGCGTTTTGGTGATTTTTTTCAGCGGGGAAGTCAGTGTGAAAGCAGATATTATTCCTATAACCAGGGATAAAGTCAATACCACAATAAAAATTACGGAAAAGGTTCTCTGAGCACTGATCATCCTTGAATATGCTTCTTTTATAGGCACAGATACCACATATAAAAGGTTGTAATCGGAGCTTTTCTTTGATACTGCAAGATACCGGATGCCATTTACAGTGATTTCAGCAATTCTCCCCGGCACAAGACTGCTCAGCTCATCAGGGGCTGTTGAACCTATCATTGAAGGATCTGTGTGAGAGACTATAATATTATCCTCGCTTATCAGCATAATTGAAAGGTTGCTGTCTTCCTCCTTGTTTTTATGCATAAGTGAGTCCTGATCAATTTCAATAAAAAGAGTTGCATAATTTTTCATAAAATGCAGGTCATTTATCTTTCTGCACAGGAAAATACTTTTGTTGTTTGAAGACGGTAATATCAAATACTGTTCCTGATCAGTCTTTTCCTTCATGCTTTCTACAAGATACTGGGCAGTTAGCGAATAACTGGTATTTCTGGTTATAAAATAATATTTGCTGTCAGGTGTGATTAAATAAAGGGATTTTATCAGGCGGCTGTCCCACGCATAGTTAAAAAGCATCAACGATTTCAGACTATCATTGATTGTTACTGAAGCTGTTCCCGATTCAGCAGGATCATTTTCCATCAGGAGAAGCACCCGGCGGATTTCGGGATCTGAAATGATAAGCATGGAGGTGCTTTCCACCATCCTAAGTTTGGAATCTAGTTCGTTTGCCTGACTTTGAAGAGTGGTGTTCAGGTACTTGTCATTTGAATATTTCAGTGCATCAAACAGGTAGTAATAAAACAGATTACCTCCTATGAGCAGCGGAATTAATGTCAATCCCATTACACTGGCAACCAGTCTGTATCTTAATGAATATCTCAATCGGTATATAAATTCTGTAAAAAATGAAAGGCGACCCATTTCTACGTTTTTCCTTTCTGAATTTACAAGTTGTTGAGGAGAAATCAAAAATTGCTTCAGTGCATTTCATGATTATTATATAATAAGCAGAGGCAAAAAACAAAGAAGTAAAAATTCTTATATAAATGTAACTTTTGTCTATGTAAAAGAAATGTTTTAGGTTCTATAATTTTAATGTAAACAGAAAATCAATTTTGCAAAAACAGGTTCAATAATGCAGCAATCTCAAAGAGCCACTCATTTCTGCAACCTGGAGATCAAACGGTTAGAATTCGTTACAACAGGCTATTGTCGGCCTATAGATTTGGAGGTATGAAAGTGAAACTTACTGTACTTGGCGGAGGCGGCGTGCGCTCCATACTTTTGGCAAGAAGCATCGTTCAGAGGTCAAGGGACCTGGGAATAGATCATGTTGTTTTTATGGATAATAATGAAACAAAGCTGAACATATTCGGAGCCATGTCTAAAAAGGCAGCATCGCTCATAGATCCCGACCTGAAGTTTGAACTGACCACAGACCCTGTTGAAGCCGTGAAAGATGCGGACTATATAATAACTACCATCAGGGTAGGAGGGGATGAAGCAAGGGTTATTGATGAGAGAACAGCCCTGCGTTACGGTGTGCTGGGGCAGGAAACCACCGGTGCGAGCGGTTTTGCCATGGCACTGCGCTCAATTCCGGTACTGAAAGAGTATTGTGGATATATAAGCCGGTATGCCAAAAAGGATGTTATGGTTTTTAACTTTACCAATCCTGCAGGCCTTGTAACTCAAGCGATGAGAGATCTTGGCTTTGAATTTGTTTACGGTATATGTGACGCTCCATCAGGTTTTTTGCGCCAGTTGGCAAAGTGTTATGGGCAGGATGTAAAAGATTTTGAAATGGAGTGTTTTGGACTGAACCATTTGTCCTATTATAAGAGTATTAAGCTGAAAGGCAATGATATTACCGATGAACTGATACATTCTGATTTTCTTTACACGGACACTGACATGAGGTATTTTGAACCTGAACTGGTAAAGAGAACGGGGTGCCTTTTGAACGAATATCTGTATTATTACTACTATCGTGAAAAGCCGGTGGGAAATATCGTTGCAGCAGGTTCTACGAGAGGTGAAACAATCCAGAGGATAAATTCTGAAATGATATCGGAATTAAGCAAAATTGATATCAACAAGGATTTTGATGCTGCCATGAAGATTTTTTCAAAATACCATTTTGCCCGTGAAGCCAGCTACATGGCTAATGAAACCAGCATAAAAAGAAATCAAGATGGTCATGTTCCTGTTTTTGATATTTTTGAAAAAGACGCAGGAGGATATGCCGGTGTGGCATTGGCACTTATTGAAGCCAAGGCAAGCGGTAAATCCAGCGAAATGATTCTTTGCGTTCCTAATAACGGCACTGTGGACTGGCTGGAAGACGGTGATATAGTAGAAGTATCATGCTATATCGGTCCGGACGGTGTTCGTCCCAAAAAGATTTCAGAATTGCCGGTGATTCCTACCAACTTGATAAGAAATGTAAAGCTGTATGAAAGGCTGACAGTAAAATCAATACTTACAAAGGATAAGCAAATGGCGATCGATGCGCTTACAGTACATCCCCTTGTAAATTCATATTCAATTGCAAAAGGGTTGGTAAATGATTATTTGAACGCCCATAAGAAATATGCAGGCGAATGGAATTAGCCTATATGCCTAAAGGAGGCCTATTGATAATGTTAAAAGGGAAAAAACGCAGCTTTTGGATTGTAATGTTTCTGGCTCCGTCATTGGTATTGTTTTTTATGTTTTATGGGATTCCATTAGGCATGGTGTTTTCCACATCGTTTTTTAACTGGAAATTAAGTACGCCGAAAATGTCATTTGCAGGATTCAGCAATTATATGCAGTTGTTATCGGACAGTTCATACAGGACTGCTTTCCGCAATACGCTCATATGGATAGCCATACAATCTACCGTACATGTCAGCATCGGAACATTGGTAGCATTAACTCTTGCCAAGCATCCCAAAGGATGGAAATTTGTCAGGACATCCTACATGATCCCCAATATTATATCCAGCGCAGCGTTTGCCATGATATTTCTGAACATCTTCAATGCTGAATACGGTGTAGTTAATAATTTTATACGATTGCTAGGATTTGAAGATTTTAACCTTAACTGGTATTTTGACTCGCGTAGCGCCTTTTTTACAGTAACTCTCAGCTGGGTGATATATGCTCCGGTAATAATGCTATTAATACTTGCTGAAATTTCATCAATTGATCAGTCAATACTTGAAGCGGCAAAAGTAGACGGTGCATCCAGTTTTCAGACAGACATATATATTGTACTTCCTCTTCTTCGGAATGCAATAGGAAGTTCGGTGGTGGTAGCGGGAACATCAATGTTGAAGGAATTTGAGCATATATATCTTACAACTAAAGGAGGACCTGGAACAACCACGCTAAACCTTCCTCTTTACCTTTATAACACTGCGATGAAAGTGAACAACTACAGTTATGCAAATGCTGTAGGAGTAACGATAATAATCATAGGAGTAATTTTCGTAATAAGTATCAACAGGCTCTTTAGGGTTGGACATTCGGATATTTAGAGAGGTGGCAGAAGTGATGGTTTCATATAGTTCAAGGCGTAATTTATTTAAAGCATATGTGACATGGTTCCTGAAATATCTATTCCTCCTGGTTATAGTGATAATTTCGTTATTTCCTCTTATCTGGGTTGCTATGTCATCTTTCAAAACAAATAATGAAATACTTAGCAATGCTTTAGCCTTACCATCCGGAATTAGTTTCGAAGGGTATAAGAACGCATTTAAAATAATCGGAGATTTGACTTTTGAAGCCTTTGGCTACAGGATAACCATGCAGAAATTCGGCATGTTTTTCTTAAACAGCCTGTACATTTCTCTGGGCAGCATTGTAGTTAATGTGTTGTTCGTGAGTATGTCGTCGTATATAATTGCCCGTTACGATTTTAAGCTAAAAAACGTGATAGTGACGATGTTTTCAATGTCATTGCTGATTCCGGCAACATCCATGATCCATTCCATATATATTTTAGTTAACAGGATTGGCCTTAATGATACCAGAACGGGCTTAATACTGGTGTATTCAGCCTTACAGCTTCCGATGACGTTATTTATCATGCGGAGCTACTTTCTCGGCATACCTACAAGTTTGGAAGAGGCTGCATACATCGATGGGGCAGGATTTCTGACAACCTTTTTCAAAATAATCATGCCGATAGCAAAACCAGGCCTTGCGACTGCGGCTGTGCTTCAGTTCCTGACATCCTGGAATGAGTTTTTGTTTGCACTGACCCTTACCACAAAGGAATCGGTAAGAACATTGCCATTGTCGCTGAACTATTTTCTGTCCCTTTTCAGTTTCAACTATACTTCTTTGTTTGCAGCCATAACCATGATGATACTGCCGAGCATTGTAGCATATACCTTGCTCCAGGAACAGGTGGTGAGTTCTCTGACTGCCGGTTCTGTGAAAGGTTAACTGTTCTGACTGTGTATCTAAGCCGAAAGGCTAAAATAAATGAGGGGGAGTAAATATGAAAAAAATCACAAAAGTTTTATCGGTTTTGCTGCTAATAGCAATGATAGTATCAATGACTGCATGCTCTGCAACAAAAGTAGGCAATGAACAAAAACAAAGCAGTGAAACAAAGGCAGAAAATAAAGAGCCTGTAGTTGTCAAATTTCCTACATTCTATATCGGCTCAAATTCAGGCGCAGAATGGATGAAGAACAGAATTGAAACTTTCAAGGAAAAATATGGTGACACCATCGATCTACAGGTGGAGGAAGTTCCGGGAGACCAGGCATATACTGATAAAATCAAGGTTCTGTTATCCACGGATCAGCTGCCGGATGTAGTATACACCGGAGGATATAATCTGCTGGATGATGCCTTGGTACGTAATGCAGTAGTTGATCTGACACCATATCTGGAAGCCGATCCTGAATGGAAAGCTCTGTTTCCTGAAGAAGATTTGAGTTTTAACACCCGCGACGGCAAAGTTTATGCAATTCCTGAAACATCATCGCAGATAGGCTACTTCTACAATAAGGAATTATTTGAAAAGGCAGGGATAACAAGCCCTGCAAAGACCTGGGATGAGCTATTCATGCAGGCAGAAGCTTTAAAGCAAGCCGGTATAGTACCTTTTGCAATGGATACAGCCGACTCCGGATGGGTAACGACTCTGTGGCTTAATTCAATGATAGGCACAGCAAACGAAGAGGGAAACAAATGGATGAATACCATGTATCCTGTTGATTATAATACTCTGGAAGTTATAGAAGCTGTGGGAAAGATACAGAAAATGTTCATGAATTATACAACAAAAGATGCAGTTGGAGGGAAATACGAGAATGCAGCAAACCATTTCTTTAACGGTGAAGTTGCAATGATCGCCAACGGTCCATGGATGGAAGCTGATTTCCACGACACGACCAAAGCGCCAGAAGGCTTTGCATCAAAAGTCGGAGTGGCCATGTATCCTAATGACGGTATGTTTGTATCACCTGTAATTGGAATGTTCGTCGCTTCAAAAGATAAGGAGCACGCTGATGCAGCAGTAGAATGGGTGAAATGGCTTACCAATGAGGAATCTCAGCTTGTAGCTTTTGAAACCAGCGGAAGAACCCCTGTAACTCCTACATTGGCAATACCGGAAGATGTACGTGAGAAGCTTCCTCTCTCCTCACAGCTGCTTGAAATGTCTGCAAAAGCAAAATACAAATACAACTATCACCAGGCACTTTGGTACCCGAACACGTTGGATGCGGTATCAGCTTATTATCCGATGCTGGCTACAGGCAAAATGACACCGGAAGAATTTTGTAACGCTCTTAGCGAAGAAGCAAAGAAGAACCAGTAGACATCAGGTTATTTAACGAAATGTAATTGCTTGAATGGCAAGATATAACTTTCAAATGTGAATAGCTTCTTTAAAAATGTTTAATTAAAAGAAGCTATTCACATTAATTATCTTCAGGAGGATTTTATAATGCTGGATGTACTAAATATTGGTTTAATATCTGTTGATCTGATTTTTGCCAATCTTGCGAAATTTCCTGAACTAGGTAAGGAAGTACAATGCAAGGATTTTATGATAAAGCCCGGCGGAGCAGTCAACACTGCAACTGCGCTTGCAAAGCTTGGACTAAGTTCAACCCTTGTAACCACGGTAGGAGACGATATGTTAGGAAATTTACTGATAGATCAGCTTAAGAAAACAGGACTTAATCTTTCAGGCTTTATACAGGATACCAAATATCGTACCTCTGTATCTGCAGTGCTTTCCGTCGGAAAGGAAAGAGGTTTTGCCACATACTTTGCCGCATCTGACGACGAAGCAATAATGAAACGGATAGAACAGCTTATGCCACAATGCCGGCATGTTCATGCTTATATGCTCGATGTCCCAAGAATTCCCATAGTGGACATTGCAAAGAAATATAACAAGAGCATATCAATAGATACTTCATGGGATGATAATATAAAGCTTGAAGACTTAAAACCCTATATGGAAAAGTGTGATATTTTTTTTACAAATGAAATTGAAAGCTGCAATATTACAGGTAAGAGCAATGTGGGCGAAGCTATGGATGAATTAATGAAACATGCAAAACTGGTTGTGTTAAAACTGGGCAGCAAAGGAAGTATGGTGGGATATGAGAATGAAATAATAAGGGTCCCCGCAGTTGAGGTGGGTGAAGTTAAGGATACTACCGGGGCAGGGGACTTGTATGCTGCAGGTTTCATATATGGATATCTCAAAGGATGGGATATAAAGAAAACAGCACAGTTTGCATCAGCATCCGGAAGTGTTGCTGTGACCTTTTACGGTGGAACTGATGAAAAATATAACTTGGATCTTGTCAGCGAATATGCAAAAAAAATAGAGGCATGTTAATTTGCAAATATAGCTCATGATGTTCTGAATAAAAACCTTTTCAATTAGATAGAATACTGGAGGTTACTATATTGTAAACAAGGGCTTGTAAGCCATTAACTGGCCTAAAAGCCCCACTGACATAGAAAGTCAATATACAGAAAAGTTTCACACAGCCAAAATTGCTGGGAGCCGTCGCACTAGTAACTAGTGTGCGGCTCCCTTTCAATAGGGTAATACCATCTTTATTTGTATGCTTAGGATAGGCGATGGTGTTACCCTATCTGTACTGATATATTTATGGAGGGGAAGAATTACAGTCATTAGAAATATATTTGCACTAAATCCATATATTTAGTTATTTCTGTTATATTATATGCTAATTCTTGCGTCTCACGTGTTTTCCTTTAAGATAAAGTATAACTAAAAATATGCTGTCTATTACAAAAGTAATTGTACTCAATGCAAAGGCCACTGATTGAGTATCATTTCTCAAGCTTACAATGCAATATAATGATAAGAGCCAGCATAACAGGACAAATACCATATAAGGGCGAGTCATAAAAAGCAGCGTCTCATCCCAATCCGTAAGACCGTTATACTCCTGTTTGTTCTTATTCGGCATTTCCGATTGTTCCTCCTAAGCCCCTGCGACATCCTCTGTGAAAAGCTCGAATTTTGGCAGTTCGTCTACAAGGTGGCAGGTTACTATTGATGAACCATGCTTTACCGGCTCCGGATGTTTTACCTTACAAATATCTTTGCAGTACATGCATCGGGTGTGGAATCTGCATCCGGAAGGCATATTGGAAATATCGGGCAGTTCTGAAGAAGCATTGAGCTGCAGTTCTTTTCTTTTCCTGGATAGACGTGGATTTGGTATCGGAACCGCAGTAAGCAAAGCACGCAAATAGGGGTGCTGCGGATTGGACAATACTTCCTGCAAATCACCGGTTTCTACAATCTCGCCTAAATACATGACGGCAATGCGGCCATTTTTACCAACATAACGGGCGGTGGCGAGGTCATGCGTTATATACAATATTGCTATGTTACGCTCCTCATTTAACCGGGCGAGCAGATTCAGTATTGACACTCTAAGGGATACATCAATCATAGAAACCGGCTCGTCAGCCAAAATCAGTTCGGGATTCATGGACAGGGCTCGTGCAATCAATGCGCGCTGCCTTTGCCCGCCGGACATCTGGTGAGGATATTTATTAATAAAATGCTCTGTTGGTGTTAAATCCACTGCTTCCAAAACTTCATTGACTTTTTCCAGGAGATTGTCTTTAGTGGCATATTTTTTGAGCAGCATCGGGTCCCCCAGAGACTTTATCATCGTTCTCATGGGGTTTAATGCCGCATAGGAATCCTGCTGAACTACCTGAATGCTGCTGCGGTAGACATTCGCCTCTTCCTTGGTCATGGAGTGTATTTCTTTCCCTTTAAATTTGTAGGTTCCTGAAACTGGAGTCAGCAAACCGGCAATCACATTCGCCAGGGTAGTCTTGCCGGAGCCGCTCTCACCAACGACTACAACGATTTCTCCATTATGGATCTTTAGATTTATATTATGCAGAGCATTTAATTCCTGCGGCTTTCTAAACATACCTTTGCTCTTGTAAAAATTCATTTCCAAGTTATTAAGTTCTACTAACGGCACTTTTGCATCTGTTTTATCATTCACATTTGTCTTATCAGTCATATTGCCTTCCCCCTTATCTCTTTATGACAGGCTACGGTATGTTCCTCGGAAACTACTCTGGTTTCCGGTTCAACTTGTCTGCATATGTCGTCAGCGTACGGACATCGGTCCGCAAAAATACATCCCTTTCTCTCTTGCATTAAATCAGGAGCCGTGCCCGGGATGGCTGCGCGTTCCTTCACATCACCTATCAGAGAGGGAGCAGCCTGGATCAATAATTGGGTATAGGGATGACATGGTTGCTCAAACATATCATATATATTGCCGAATTCTACAATATTTCCACCATACATTACCACCATATAATCGCACAGGGTGGCTACAACAGCTATATCATGGGTAGAAAGCACCATTGTTGTCCCTTTTATTTGATGGACGGTCTTCAAAATTCTAAATATATAATCCTGGGTTATTACATCCAACGCGGTTGTAGGTTCGTCCAAAAAGAGTATTTCTGGTTCAAGCAGCTGGGCAAAGGCAATCATAATCCTCTGCTTCATGCCGCCGGACATTTCATGAGGATAGGATTTCAGCACGCGGTCTGCATCCAGTCTTACAGCTCGTAAGAGTTTTTTTACATGCTCTATAATCTCCTTCTCCGACATATCCTTTTTATGAGCTAGATAGGTTTCTATAAACTGCTCCTGCAGCGTCATGGTGGGATTCAAACAGTTCTGGGCAGCCTGGAAAACCATGGCAACATCACGCCATCTATATTCCCTGAGCTCTTTATCGGATAGGGATACTATATCCTTTTCACCAAACAAAATACTCCCCTTGGTTATTTTACCCGGATTGGATACAGTGCGGAGAATTGCGCTTGTAAGAGTTGTTTTCCCCGAGCCGCTTTCTCCCACCAAGCCGGTTATTTTGCCTGTGGGCACGTCTAAGTTCACATGATTAACCGCCCGCAGTATGCCATTCGGAAGAAAATAATCCACGCATAAATCCCTTATTTTCAGAATAGGTTCAACATCCTGGGTTTGCACTTGTTTCTTTTCAGATGCTTGCATGGTGAGTTCCTCCTTGTTCTGTATTTTTCCTGGCAGGGGTATTCTGCTTTTTCTTTTTGTCTGGCTTATACGAAGATGATGCGCGAAGGCGTGGATTCAACGCTTCATCCAGTCCGTTGGCAAAGAATACTAATGACATTTGAAGCAAAACGAAAGCAGCAGTAGGAACCAACATATTAAAAATTCCTGCTGTATTCGTACCGCTATTTGCCTGTACAGACGCATTGGAAAGCATGATCGACCAATGGGTAGGCTCATAAGGGGCCATGCCCAACATCATAAGTCCAACACTGGTAGCTATGGCCGCATTAGTGTTGAGCACAAATACTGACGCCAGATAGGGAGTAATGTTAGGGAGTATTTCCTTGAATATAATATGTCTTTTAGGAAGTCCCATGATGCGGCATATAAGAACAAACTCCCTCTGCTTTAATGAAAGAATAGTTGCCCGGACATTTCTGGCTAGTAACCCCCAGCTTAAGCATGCCAGCACTACCGCAAGCATTATAACATTACGGATGGGGAAAATTACGGCAATAATCAGCTGAATAGGGAATATGGGCACAGAAAGCAGTATTTGTATCATCAGGGAAATTACCTTGTCTATAATCCCACCTGCAAAGCCGGCCAAAGCGCCTAAAGCAAAGCCTAAAATAACGGTGAAAAGCGATGCCAAAAGTCCAATGTATAAAACAGAGCGCGAGCCGTGAACAATTTGCTGGAACAAATCATTTCCTACATAATCGGTACCTAAAGGATGCGCAAAAGACGGCCATTGATATCTGTTCAGAAAATCCGTGCTCAAGTCCAGAGGAACGACCATCGGACCGAAGGTCGCCATAACCACAAAAAATAACAGGATAATCATTCCAACAAAAGCTTGTTTGTTGTCATACATTGTTTTAAAAAAAGATTTTATTACCTCCATCCCTAGTCCTCCCTCTTTATCCTTGGATCGAGTCTTGGAAGTATCAAGTCAACAAATAAACTGGCAAGCACTGTTGCTGAAGTGGTAATCAGGAGCAAACCCTGAGCCACGGTAAAATCACGATTTCCCAGGGCTTTGCTTAACTGGGAACCGATACCCGGGTAAACAAAGGGTCCCTCCATATAAGGCGCACCACCTAACATGGAACCAAAACTGATAGCCAGTGTAGTGTATAACGGCAATAGTGCATTTTTCTTTACATATTTATTGCGTATGGTCTTATCCGATAGGCCTCTTGCATAAGCCGCGGTCACGTAATCCTCTGCCATGACGGAGATGCAGCTTCCTTTCATATTCATAACCCAGCCATTAATCTGTGTAGTGGTATAAGCGAATATTGGCAGTGCAGCATGCCAAAGCACATCTTTAATAAAAGGCAGATTAAGCCCCGGCTTAACTTTCATGGAATACGCCCCTTGTATAGGAAACCATTTAAGGCCGAACGCGAATATGGAAAGCACCAGGGTTGGAATCAATGCCGGCGGTATTGAATTCACAATGGTGGAATAGGCAGCAATAATCGCGCTGATAATTGATTTTCTCCTCCAGGCCATTATGCTTCCCAGCCAAATACCCAGAAAATAGCTCAAAAGAAGAGCTATGGATACCAGAAACAGCGTCCAGGGCATATAATAAGCGACGATCTGGTTTACTGTTATGGAGCTGTTGGTTATTGATGTTCCCAAGTTCCCGCGGAATAAGGATGAATAATATCTCCACATCTGTTGTAATATTGGTTCATCAGGATCATAGTTGTAGGTCTGGACGACCAGCCTTTTTGCTTCGTTAAAATCTATACCACGTTGCACAGCCATGTCACGGGCTCTGACATCAAATACATCACCCGGCATCAGCCGGAACAATATGAATGTCAATATTGAGCATATAGCTATGGTTAGAAGGGCTATACCGATCTTTTTCAAATAATATCTCGAATTCATGTGCGCCTCCTCCTTTATTTAATTTTTATTGGCTAGAGGTGTTTAAATTCACCTCTAGCCACAGATAACTTTTTGCGCTATCTATTGTCACAATCAGGGAAAAGCTTAAGAGTGATCATAATACATCCCCAATAGGGTATGATGTCATCATTTTTCTGTAGTAGGAGCAAGTCTTGACATTTTACGCACACCACCCGAGAATCCCCAGTTGAGATCATGTACTGCAATTCTTTCTTCCAGTGTTTCAGGGAATGGCATCCAACGATTTTCGGGTATTTTATCCTTCATCGGCAAGTTATCGGTATATTTCAGGTTCTCCCATGCACCCGTTACATTTTCGTAGAAGTTGATGGCAAAGGCATTTTCATTTGTAGCCCAGATGATGCGCTCCCATTGATCCTTTCTTACTTCGTCATCCATTTCGTTCGGCATGTTGGAAATCCACTGCCATACGTCAAAGGTATTGCCGTCCCAATCCTCCAGCTTCAATGTAGTACGATTGGTCTTTTCGTCAAAGGGGAAGTTCATCTTTTTAGCAGGTCCACCACCGCGGCTATAGAAATTATTGAGAGTGAAATATGGATGAGAGAAGGACCAAGCAACATCTATCCACTCCCAGCTCATATCAAATACATGCTCAACCTCGGACTGCTGTCCGTACACTGAACCGTCAACCGCGATTACTTCCGTATCTATTCCGAACTTTGTAAGCTGGTTAGCATAGATAGGGCATACCAAGGTTGCCACATACCAGCCTTTATCCAAGCCAATAGTTAATTTTATCTGCTTTCCGTTCGCGTCATGCCATTTACCGTTGATTTTTTTGCATCCGATGCTTTCCAAAAGCTCCGCAGCTTTTGCTTCGTCATGGCTGTATTTGCGCATTCTATCAATTACGTCCTTATCCACATATGTTTCCAGCATTGATGGAGGTAAGCCCAGGGATGACCAAGAATGTACATCGGACTGATATGATCCTATATCACGCAATGCTTCTTTATCAGCTACATAAATCAAAGCTTGCCGGAATTCTTTTTTATCCATGGGGGCGTTCTTTGATCCTATGTTGAAATACAAGCCATGGGATGCAGGGTCCCTCATGGGGTAATATACAATATTTTTATTGGCTTTCAGAAGCGATTCTGTCAGGTCCTTTGGCATTGTACCGTCCATGTTGTGGATTTCTTCTGCTTCCATCATAGGAGATTTTGTTGCATCAGTAGTGGATCTTATGATGATCTTGTCAAATTTCTGACCGTCCGGATTCCAATAATATGGGTTTTTGCTCATGCTTCCTTCGTTTATTGTATGGCCGGGGTCATTAATATATGGACCTGTACCCACGATTATGTGGTCTTCGTTGGGGGGAGTCTTGATATATTCCTTCCATACCTTGTCTAACTCTTCGGCAATTTTGGGATCGCCTGCCGGATATCTGCCGAAAGGTCCGCGTATTCCCTGGGCCTTTTGCTCCTCAGTCAACAATGGAGCCTTTTGGAGCAGCTCATACCGCTTTTCGGCGAATTCCCCATATATATGGTAGGGGATACGTCCATGGTGGACTTCCTGAGCAATTAACATAATCCTTAAATCATCGAAAGGAGCCGGTTCAGCCCATACGAATTCAACAGTTAAATCATCGGGAGTTTCGATAGAAGTCAAGAAGTTAACCGGAGAGTTGTGGCATATTTGGTAGAAGCACCAGATATCTTTGCTGGTGAAAGGTTCTCCGTCGCTCCATTTTATGTTGGGGCGCAGTTTAAATATTGTCTTGTTACCCACGTGCTCGTAACTTTCTGCTAACTGCAAAGCAATGTCATCGGTACCACGCTGATAGCGGATTAATCCTTCAAAAGCGAAATCACCGAAAGTGCTTGTGCCAACCTCAGAGTTCTGATTTGCGATGAACTGGGCAGGATCAGGAAGACCGCCTTGTCTGATATACACTTTATCTTTATTGTACCCTTCGGTAGATGCTGACTTATTTGTCTGATTACATGCTGTTGGTGAAATGGATATAATGGAAATAATGAAAATTAATACCAGTCTTTTTAAATTTTTCATCACTTTACCTCCATTTTAATTAAATTGATAGAGTCGAAAAAAGCGGTTAAAGAAATGAGTAGAATTGGTTGGAAAATGTTATCAACGAATTAGTGTGGTGTTAGAGTGTAGCATAAAAAATATTGTGAGTCATTAATCTTGCAATTTGGAAAGTTTATTCATCAACTATTAACTTTGCGTCTGGACTTGATGAAAAAATATTCATATGGTACATTTAGTGCTGTGCATATTTTTACATATTCGTCAATACTTAGTTTTCTTTTTCCTTTAAGAGCAAGACTGATGCAATGTTCAGTAAGACCAGCTTTTTCACATAAAGAAACTTGTTTAATGTCATTTTCTTCCATAAATTTTTCGATTGCTTTTACAATCATATCTTTGCCTCCCCCTGATTAAGGGTAGTGTCAAAAGTTTTGATATGCTTTTGACCTCTAACCCTTGGTTTTACTTGCTTTTATATTATTAAGGGTTTTACCCTCATTTAACTGGAAATTAAGAATGTATAGAAAGGCAAAGGTACTTGCCCTTTTTTTGGTATAATGTTGTTGCTGGACAACCCCCAAAGAAAGGAGTTAAGTACCTTTGAACAACATTATAACAGTTTTACTACTATACATTCAAATACAAGCTAAAATTATCATTTACCTCATGTGTGCACTCTTTAGTAAAGGATCCGTCCGCAAGTACTACGATGAGCCTGTTAGGAAGCCTTACCGCAAGCTTGTGGTGGATACCATGCCGATTATTGAGACACTTGAGAAGCTTGATTATAAGCAGCTTATTTCAAATCATCTCAAGGAAACCGGTAAGCTTATAACCCCTATTACAAGGAGAAAAGCTTCTACAGTCCCTGATACTATGGCCTGCCCAAGATGTGGAGCTCCTCATGAATACCTTTACGACAATACCGGTGGTAAAGGCCAGTACTTATGCAAAGTCTGCAAGTGCACTTTCAACAAGAAAAACCGTTACCTAAAAAATCTCATCTTCCTCTGCCCCCACTGTGGAAGGACACTGGAACTTAAGAAAGAGCGTAAGGACTTCAACGTACATAAGTGCACCAACTCCAAGTGCCCCTATTACCTTGACAGGCTCAATTCCATGTCCGAGGAAGACAAGCAGCGCTACAAGTCTTCTCCACATGATTTCAAGCTCCATTACATCTACAGGGAGTTTGATATTGACTTTGAGCCTTTGGTAAGAAAGCCTTCCCAGCCTCCGAGTGTAGATATATCAAGGCTTTATGTCTCTCCTCACGTCCTGGGGCTGATACTTACATACCATGTCAATTTTGGCCTTTCTACCCGGATGACAGCTGCCCTTATGCGTGAAGTACATGGTGTAAGTGTTTCTCATCAGTCGGTATCAAATTATGCCGATGCTGTTGCCACAAACATTAAACCCTTCATTGACAACTACAAGTATGATCTCTCAGATTCCATCTGCGGGGATGAGACGTACATAAAGGTTCTGGGCAAATGGCATTACGTATTCTTTATATTCGACGCAGTAAAGAAGATTATCCTCTCATACCCCGTCTCTGCCAACCGTGATGTTAAAGCTGCAATTTATGCTCTTGACGAAGCATTGTCCAAGTTCGATAAGCTTCCTGAGGATCTTACCCTGATCTTTGACGGGAACCCTATTTACATGCTTGCTCAACACTATTTCGCCCAGTACGGCATCCACTTTGACATAAAGCAGGTAATCGGTCTTACCAACGACGACCCTATCTCCGAAGAATACAGGCCTTTAAAGCAGATCATCGAAAGGTTAAACCGCACCTTCAAGGGAAACTACAGACCCACCAACGGTTTTAACAACTATGCAGGTTCAGTATCCTTCCTTACACTGTTTGTAGCCTACTTCAACTTCCTAAGGCCTCATTCCTCTCTGGAAGGCAGGGTGCCGGTGGTCTTAGAAGAGCTCAAAGACCGGCCTAATATGCCTGCCAGGTGGGTTACACTCATTAAAATGTCCCAAGAATACATCAAAGCCCAACAATCTGCTTAAGGAACGAAATTCATCCTCTTATTTTTGTAGCATAGCATAGCAAAACAGTCGCCGCCGAACCTGTGGAGTTTGTGGGTAACCCGCTGATTTGAGGGGTGTGGGTAACTTGTGTGATAAAGTGTTGGCAACACGCTTTTCGTTGCCAATGCTTTATCCACTTGTTATCCATGCCTCGGGCGGGTTATCCATCAAATCCACAGGTATTATATTCCCATGGTTTTTCTTGTTGCTTATTTGGTTTCCAATGTGCATATTTGGTAAATACTCTCATTTCTGGCGTCAAAATTTTATTCTTTCATAGAACTTTTGACACTACCTGATTAAGAATATCTTAAGTATATTTTTATGATAATGCAGTTACACTTAACTGTCAATAGTATTCTGTCGACAAGTAGTTAAGAATTTCTGTAGTATTGTATTTACAAACACCTCTTTATACTTGTATTATATTTGATATTATGTCTTTATATTTTTAAGATTTCATTACAAATAAATGGAAATACAAAAGCACAAATGATATATCAATATGATTTCGGAAAAAACAAGCAGAATAATGGGTATGTTGACTCCAAGAGAAATAATCATTCTACAAAT
Organism: Clostridium thermosuccinogenes; assembly: GCF_002896855.1. NCBI lineage: Bacteria > Bacillati > Bacillota > Clostridia > Eubacteriales > Clostridiaceae > Clostridium > Clostridium thermosuccinogenes. The sequence goes on from NZ_CP021850.1 coordinate 1,988,464, forward strand.
ATAACCGAAATGATATTAAAGTCAACAGTCGAATTTTCATGATAGATGACTTTTGGAGTAAAAAAGTAAGTCTGTTAATTTGCCAGTATCACTAAAATTCCTTACGCAACTCATGTTCTTTTAGGACTTGATAAGTAATAGAATGTCAATTTAACAACCTTATAAAACTAAAGACAAATTATACTCTATAAGCTTTCTGTGACAATGTAAGATTTTGGGTGTGATAATCAGGAGTTAATCTTTAATATCCATTTATATGATTATTGTTCCAGCTTTTCCATACTCCTTAATATTTCACCCTGATAAGGTGCAAAAAATTGTACTAATCAAAAAGGGTGTAAATAAACATTCCAAGGGGGTCGGGTAAGATATGTTTTGTGGCAAACCAATATATCAAAAGGTGATTTGAGATATGTCCGAGAAAGATATGCAATTAAATGAGAAAATAAAAATAGAAGAAACAAAGGAAATGTTGTGAACTTGAGCAGAAAGGAATTAAAGAACTTCTTACGGGCAATCACTTCATTGGAAGAAAAAGGGTGCCGTGTAATTGTAGAATTTACCCACATCGACTCCAGCAACAGGCCTGGATTTCATCCAAAGCGCTTCCTCTAGCTGTTTTTAACAGTATTTTGGAATAAGGCATACGAAGAAATCTATTCTTGAGCTTATCTAACTTGTATGATAAACTGTATACCATACATACAATTTATTACCTTAAGATGCAGATTATGGTGAAATAGTAAAAATAAAAAGATTTAATGAGTTAATTTTTATACAAATCGCTCTAGTCTCCTTTGAAGTGCCCCAGGATAACCGAAATACTATTATGTCTGAAATATTAGGTAAAAAAATAGGTGTTTTCCCGCACAAGTTCGTATAAACATCCGGAGTTAATGTTGATGGATATTATGAGAGGAGTGGAATAATGAAAGTCGGATGCAATTTATCAGCAGAGTTGATGGAATTAATTGATGAAAAAAAGGTATCAGTTGATTATGTAAAAATCGCATTATTAAAATCCGATGATGAAATACCGGAGAAATATAAAAGCTATGGAAAAATATTATTACATGGTGTAGGAATGGATGTGCCGCAACATACTGGTTCTAATAAATTAAGTAGTGTGAATTGGAATCAAGTCAGAGAAAAAGTAGAATTTTGTAATAGTAGCTTTATCGGTTTACATTGTGCCACATACCAATCTGACTGGGACGTGCCAGAAGTGACATTTGATATGGCAAAAGAACGGATGGGACATTTTTTGAATGTATGGAAAGTAAATCTTGACACAGAGATATTAATTGAAAATGCACCATATACATCATACTACGAAACTAACAGCCCTAAGAATATCAAGCATTCAGTTTCTCCTAAGTTAATAAATGAGCTGTGCGGTGAATATGGAGTAGGATTGTTGCTTGATATAGCACATGCGAAAGTTGCTGCAAGCGGTTTGGGTCTTCCGATAAAAGAATACCTGTCAGCATTACCATTGGAGCTTGTGAAAGAAGTTCATGCAGTAGGGACAAGAACAACTGATGATGGATTAAGAGATGGTCATTTAGAGATGACTGAGGATGATTATGAGATTCTAGAATTTGCATTAGGGATAGCAAATCCTGAAGTGGTTACTTTGGAATATGGAGGGTTTGGAGAGCATTTTTCATGGCGAAGCGATAAGAATGCCATAGAAAGACAATTAAAAAGGATAAATGAAATTGTTTGCAGGAGGATCAAATTCGGATGAAAGGTGGAATTTTCCAATAGCCTATTGTATACTAAAAATATAAAGAATAATACAGTAATAAAAAAACTTGCTCATTCATATGGATTGAACAAAATACATAGTTATAAAATCTCAGACATAGGCTTTGAGATGATGGTAAGTTAAGTAGCGACTCAATGCATTTAAACTTCAAAGGGAGTAGTAATTATGAGTTCTATAAAAAAAGCAATGATGGGTAACTTTACAGCTGGAATAGTGATTATTGCGGTCGAGTTATTAAGTTCTTTTTTCAACATGAATGCCAATGATTTTTTAGCTGTGTTGACAGGAATTATCATTTTAATAGTCTTTTTTATTTCCTTGAGGTTAGTTATTCAGAATAGTAAATTACATAATGAGTATACAAATGGCTGGATTTGTTCGGCCTTAAGATTAATTAGAATGGTTGGAGTTGTTATATATTTATTTGGTTTTGTTTCAAAGTCAGACATTATTAAGAATATAGTATTTACTATTATCGGATTTACTTTTGTTTCTGCCCCGGATAAATGTCCCGGAGTTGCTCAAGTTGCGTGACCGTTTGCACGTATGCTAATATCTTCCTGGAAGAAAAAAAGGAGGATATGATAAGAGCTTTGAATATATATGTTAAGTGTTCCAGCACCTAACCCTCAAAGCCCTTTAACACATTTGTAATATGATAATAGCATATCTGGGGCGGAATGTTAAGGAGTATCGCAGAAATTGTTTAAAATTTTTGGAAAGGCTGGAGTTGATATGCCCGAAATGCGGCGGGAAAACAACCTTTCATGACAGATATGCACGTCATGTGCATATGGGCGAGGAAATTGAATGGATTAACATATTCCGTGTAATCTGTAGCAAGTGTGGGAAGACACATGCAATCATACCGGATTTCATCAGGCCGTATAAGCATTACTCGGCTTGTGATAGCGAGCTGGTCCTTCGGGACCAGGAGGACGGTATACCTCTTGAGGAGATTGAGACTGCCGCCAGCATATCCACATTAAGGCGGTGGGTAGAAGAATTCAGGCAACGGGGGCGGCAAGCTGCAGGAGCATTAAGAGCTATACTGTACAGGTATTATGGCAAGTTTGTCAATGAGCTGGAGATGATAGAAACAAAGGTATTCCACATGATTGAGCGGCTGCTTGGGTTACTGCCGCAGATAGAAAGCAGCCATCTTGCCATAGGTGAAACGAATATGTGGCTAACAAATCATCTGGCAGGAGTATTTGTATAGAAAATTCCCACATAGTTTGCGTAGCTGTCCGGAGTTCCCTTCTGATAGGCTTTAGGAAAAAGCACAGGAGGGATCGAAATGATAAACAATGAAGTATTGGAAAAAGCATTAAAGAAACATGAGATCATATCGCCGCTATTGCAGCCGGATCTGGATGAGGCGGAAAAGCGGAGAATACGGCAGGAGATACTTGAGAGGGAAGGAATTTCGGAAAGGACACTTCGGAGGTATCTTGCAGCGTACCGGGAGAATGGTTACGAAGGGCTATTACCAAAGATACGAAAAGATACAGGGCAACAAAGAGCGATATCTCAGGAAATATTAGATCGGGCAATCGAAATAAAACAGGAACTGCCGGAGAGAAGTGTCAGGAGGATCATAAAGATCCTTGAAGGCGAAGGGATTGTCAAAAAAGGAAGTGTCTCCAGAAGCACCTTGTCCAGGCATCTTTTGAAGATGGGCTTTGGTGCAAAAGACTTCAGAAATGTTCGTATAGAAGGAACGACAGCCCGCCGGTTCGTCAAAAACGGAAGGAACACATTGTGGCAGGCAGATATCAAATACGGTCCGTACATACCGACTGCCGACGGCGGTAAGAAACGGACATACATGGTGGCATTTATTGACGATGCGACGAGGCTGGTGTGTCATGCAGAATTTTACGACAATCAGAGGCTTCCGATATTGGAAGACAGTTTTCGCAAGGCAATATTGAAATACGGCAAGCCGGAGGCAGTATACGTTGACAATGGCAAGGTATTTATCTCGAAATGGTTCAGAGTAGCATGTGCAAAGCTGGGAATCCGTCACATGAACACAAAGGCGTATTCTCCGGAGAGCAAAGGCAAGATTGAGAGGTTCAATGCCACAGTTGAAGAGTTTTTCCAGGAGATATCGCTGGAGAAAGCAAAAAGCCTGGAGGAACTTAACCGCAAATTTCGGGTATGGCTGGATGAAGGGTACAACGGGAAGCCTCATAGCAGTTTAAAAGGGGTTTCTCCATCGCAGGCGTATGCAAGTGATCCAAAGAAGGTGCGGTTTGCAACTCCTGAAGAATGCCGGGACGCATTTTTATGGGAAGATACAAGGAAAGTTGACAACACAGGCTGTTTCAAGCTGCAAGGGATAGAATATGAAGCCGGAATCGAATACATAGGCAAAAAAGTGGATGTGCGGTATGATCCTTTTGATATGAGCCTTCTGGAGATATGGTACAATGGTGAGCGCCGAAAGACAGCAACCCCGCTGAAGGTTGGGGAATACTGCTCAAAGGTTGAAAAAACACCAGCAACGAAATCGGCGACTCATTCACGGCTATTAAAAATATATGAGAGCGAGAATGAAAAGAGGCAAAAACGGCAGACCGGAGCATTAACCTTCAGGAGCATGAAGGGCGGTGACAGAAATGTTTGAGCAGTACTACAACTTTCTGCACACGCCGTTCACCCGGGATATACCGGAGAAGCATTTGTATAGCAATCCGGAGCTGGAAGAGGTCTGCAGCAGGCTTGAGTATGCGGCCCGGAACCGGTTGTTTGCAGTGATAACGGGAGATGTTGGTACAGGAAAGACCACAGCCATAAGGAAGTTTGTTGGGGCGCTGGACAGCAACCGGTACAAGGTAATGTACATAAGCGATTCGGCGTTGACACCGAGGAATTTTTACTGGGAAGTATTGAACCAGCTGGGATGTGAAGCGAAATTCTACAGGAGCGATGCAAAACGACAACTAACGAGAGAGATCAGCAACCTGATTGAAATACAGAGACGTATTCCTATAATCATCACAGATGAGGCACACCTACTTTCAAGGGAGATGCTGGAGGAAATCCGGTTTTTACTAAACTTCAGGATGGATTCGTATAACCCAATGAGTTTAATCCTGGTAGGCCAGAGTGAGTTGAAGGACATCCTGAAGAAGCAGATATATGAGGCAATATGCCAGCGAATAGATATCCGATATCATATGATGCCATATGATCGGCAAAGAACCGGTGAATACATAAGAAAGCACCTGGAGTATGCAGGAGAAAGCCGGGAGATATTTACGGATATGGCGGTAGACGAGATATATGAATATTCTCATGGAGTACCGCGAAAAATCAACCGGGCGTGTACAGCTTGCCTTTTACATGGGGCACAGGTACAGAAAAAAATCATAGACGATCATGTGGTAAGGCTTATTGTTGAGGAAGAATTGAACTGGTAGTTAATATGCCCTGTCCGTATACATCTGCGGACAGGGCTAATGAGCAAAACTAGCGGTCAAAAAGAATGAGCAGATTGCGGTCAAAGAGGCCGAACAGCGACATTACTTTCTTGCTTGAAGCAGGATATTGGAGATTTTTTGTTTTACATAAAGGAAACATGTAGTAGTAAATTAAAATGTCAAGTTTAGATAATGTGTATCCTTAATTAAAATGAATGGGCATAATTTAAGAGGGTATAGATTTTCTGTTTCCGATAGGGCAAATACTTCGTTCTAAATTCAACTATTTAACAAATGTCAGTCTAATATTTTGGTTATATGAATGCTGTTGTTAGCATAGGAGAGCATGTAAAGTGCTGAAAAAAGATTAATTAAATTATCGAAGCAAATAATGTACATACCAGAGTATTATTAAAATTCCAATGTAAGAACTAAATATTTTCTCATGAAAATGACGTACTACCATCTTCCAAGTCACAAAGAGTGCGCATCAGACATTTCTACATCTCCATAAGGCTTCATACATGATCATTAAGATAATCCTGACTTCAGTCACACCAATTCGTTAGGCACACTTGACATGGAACACATAGTATTTTATCTCATGTATTTTATTCAGTATATTTGTAGTAGATTGTATGGAAAATCCATGTTGAATTTATGAAAATTATATGATAAAGTGTATACCATATATGCAACTTATTTCCTGGACATGCAGATGGTGGAGCAGTTAATGAGGCAAAAAATGGGGGCATAATAATTGGGAAATGTATATACATTCAGAGGTAAGGCTGCAACGGGTAAATTAACGTACCATTTTAAGGAAGGTTTATTAAATATTAAAATCTAAGTGTTATTTGCCAATTAGATTGATTTATTGTATTTTCTGGTGGTTATAAATTTACCTCTTGTAAAGGAGAAACCATATATGAATATATCCATACCAGAATTCCTTAAGACAAAGTACAATGAAAGTAATATTTGCCATATGACAGGTGGAGGAACTAATGAATTGTATTTGGTATCAAATGAGAGCATGACACGTCTTGTAAAGATAGCCGGTCTTAATTCTGATGATATTGTAAATGAGTATAATACATTGCAGCTATTATCTGAAATGAGTGTAGTTCCCAAAGTTTACGAACTATTTTATATAGGTGAAAGAGCTGGCATTGAAATCGAATTTATTAAAGGGAAAAGCATGACATAAGAAAAATCTCAAAAGCTTATTTTTGGTGGAAGATGTAATCACAGGACCTCTCTATTGCAAAGGTTAATGCAAACTCCCTCGATATAATTGATAGCCATAAGCGTTGCCATAAAAAGATGTTTTATTTCGCAGGGATTTGGAAGGATTATTTGCTTACGGTGTGTCCACCCTGTGGAGAAATGAAATTGTGGAACAGATCAGATTTATCGTTGCACAAGACCATTAATAGAGGAGGATGGGAGTCTTTCATTGATGGAAACATATTATACGAAAAAGAAGGAAATAGAATTGTTTTCACAGATTTAGGAGATTTAATTAATGATATCTAAGCAAAATTAAAGCTCCTCGTTGGTAGACAAATTAAAATCATATAGGGGGTATCATTCATGAAAGATCAGACCATTCAAATACCATTCAGCAATTTTGGCAAGTCAGGCATCATTGAAGTAGTATACAAGAAAAACACTAGTCCTGTTACATCCGGTTTTGAAATTGTAAAAGATATAGTGCCTGATTTAGATGTATGTATAGGGTATCCTACAATACAGGCATTTGTTAAGGATTTTGAAGGCTTTGGATTTGCCAGGTATTGTGGTTGGATACAGGTTGTGCGAATGGAATTTTATTCTGATGTAAATAGTGAAAAACCAGATAATACATATTATGAAGTTGATACACCACCTCCAATGAAGCAGAAAGGAGTGCCATTTTGTGCTTACGGATATCCGGCAGTTTTTTTTGATGCTCCCGTCAATAATTACTGTGAAGCAGCTAAATTAGTTTGGGTAGCTGACACCTTTTTAGTAGCTATGCCATCTTTTTTAAACAATGAAAGCATATCCTTTTTAGCCGGTTTTCATTGGGGCTTTATAGAATACATGGACAAAGAAAAGAAGCAGATAGATATTACTCCGGTGAGGAGCATTGATAGCGGATATTGGGAAAAGCATTTTCCATTATTCAGACGTGATTTTTCCCAATGGAACTTTGCCTAATAGGCATACGACTTCTATGAGTATATTGGAGTGAAAACCAGAATTAGCTGTCCGTAGCTCACAAAGGGGGTATCGTAAAATTGACAAGTGTGTATTTTGTCCGGCATGCACAACCTGATAAATCGTGGGAAGATGATAGAACAAAGCCATTAACTCCTGTTGGGTTATTAGATCGAAAAGAAGTGACTAATCTTTTAATCAAGATACCAATAGATTGCTTCTTTTCCAGTCCGTATAAAAGGTCTTACGATACCATTGTAGAATGTGCAAATGCTTTTGGACTACCCATTCATACAGATGAAAGGTTTAGAGAACGGCAATCCGGAGAAAACGGACACAGCATAGAACTACTGCAAAAGCGATGGAACGATTTTAACTTCTGCGAAAAAGGCGGTGAATCACTAGGCAGTGTTCAGAGTCGTAATATCGAAGCCTTGAACGAAATATTGCTTACTCATAAAGATAAGAACATTGTTATTGGGACTCATGGTACAGCTTTGAGCACAATTTTAAACTACTATGATCCAAGTTTCGGTTATGAGGATTTTAATCGCATAAGGTACTTTATGCCATACATTATACGGCTTGATTTCTCCGGAGCAAAAAATATCGGAAAGCAAGAATTATTGATGGTTGAGCGGAAGTATTAAATACCCCGGTAGTTTAGCATAGTCAGAAAAAGGTTTTTCACAATTTTTAAATATTTCACACAAGATGTGGTAATCCAGTTAAGGAGGATAACGATGAATAAAGATTTTATTGCAGGTTCATTGGATAACATAGGGTTTGTCTGTATTGAAACTAAATACAAGGACAAGTGGGTATTATGCTTTCATAAGAAGAGACAAAGATGGGAAGTCCCCGGTGGCCATGTAGAAAAAGGAGAAACACCCTTGATGGCTGCCAAGAGAGAGCTGTATGAAGAAACAGGAGCAGTTGACTTTGATATTGTACCTGTATGGGATTACCAAGTCTTCAGTGATGACGGTATGCTGCACAATAACGGCAGAGTATATTTTGCAAACGTCAGAGCTTTTGAGAAAATACCTGAAAATAGTGAAATGGAAAAAATCGAATTCTTTGATATTTTACCAACAAATGTTACGTATAACCGGGATAGAATGATAGAAATGCTGGAACGTGCAGAAAAATATGCATCTGCGTACTATAAATGATTGTGTACCCGTTATCTTTAGAAAATACAAGGTTTATCACTTTATGAAAAAATAAGGAGGATAAGCGATGACAAAGAAAATTGAACCCTATAAGGGTATAGCAGGTATATATGAAGAAATAAGACCTTCCTATCCGGAGAGGTTAATTGATGATGTGATAAGGAAGACTAATTTGAAATTGGATGATAATATACTTGAAATCGGCGCAGGCACTGGCAAAGCAACCATACAACTTGCAGAGAGAGGTTTTAAGATTGATGCTATAGAAATAGGGGAAGATATGGCTGAAATACTGCGTGATAAATGTGTCAATTACCCAAAGGTTTCAATCCATGTATCATCCTTTGAAGAATGGTCTAACCCAAATAATCAAAAATACGATATGATTTTTTCCGCACAGTCATTTCACTGGATAGATAAAAATGTCAAATACAAAAAATGCCATGAGCTTCTAAAGGATGAAGGATATCTTGCTTTATTTTGGTATATTTCAAGTGATGATACGCTTGAAGAAACCAGAGAGATAAACAAAAAGGTTGATGAAATAGTCAAAAAGTATGTTGCTGGTTATTTTAAAAATGAAGGAAAGCCTGAAAGACTTAAACATGATGGAGTGTATAAAGAAGATGAAAGAAAAGCAGAAATTATTTCATCCGTCTTGTTTGATTTGATAGACAAAATAGAATATACCCATGAAATAAAGAATAATGCCGAGCAATATCTAAAAGCTATGAAATCAGTACCTGCAAATGCTTCTATCCTGGATGGTTTAGAGGATAACATAATAGATAAAATGGATAACGAAATTATAGAGTTAATAAATAATCACGGTAGTTATGTTGGAACCTTGTTTAACTATTCTTTATACATAGCTAAAAAAATATAACGAAGCTAAAGATGTTTCCTACCTCAGGCGGTGAGTTAAATCTCTTGCCTCGTTGAAACAGTGTGTTGAAATTACTACGCAATTTCTTCCGTTGTTTTAAGGAGATTTTATGATGGAAACTAATAGATGCAAACTTGTAAAACTGCAGGAAACTGACTATGTGGATGTAAAGAGACTTTATTCGGATGTCAAAGTTAGGGAATTTCTTGGTGGTCCAGTAAGTGAAGAAGAATTTAATGCAAAATTCGAGAGAATGATTAAATCGAAAAATGATGCAATATACTGGGTCATTAGGCAAAGGGAGAGCAGCTTATTTATAGGATTGATTTCTCTTGCCTTACATCATGATGGCGTAAGTACTGAAGTATCATATCAGTTGTTACCGGAATGGTGGGGAAAAGGATACGCCACTGAAGTAGTCAAAGAGGTAATCAGGTATGCTTTTGTAGAATTTAGGTTAGCAAAAGTTATCGCAGAGACCCAAACAGCAAATCTTTTATCATGTAGATTATTAGAGGGGGTTTGTATGAAGCTAGAGCAGAAAGTTCAAAGATTTGGTGCAGAGCAAGCAATATATGCTATTTACAACTTATCCCTTTGAAGTTATGCATGTCGGATTATAATACATAATGGAGGCGTTTTCTGCATTCGGATATGGAAAAAGGATCGCAATGCCTTGCCGCGGATTACGCCTTCGGAATCCTGTTATAGCAATTTTATTACTTTATTAAGTAAAAAAGTGAAAAGTCATAATTCTGGCATGTAGGGAAGCATATAAATTATGAAAAGTTTATTTTGCTGTTTATAATATATTTTTCTCAATATGGCTGTTCCAAGAGGATGACTTATGAATATTCAAATCTATTGGATGATGAAAGCAAAAATCAGCTAGTTGATGTACTGATGTTTGGCTATAAAATCAATAATGGAAAATTCAATAAAAAATGGACCTTAAATTTTATCAGTGAATTTAGAGAGTTTATGATGTTTAAGGGGAAATAAGAATGGCAATTTATTATCATGGAACAATTATTAAGAATTTGAAGGAATTGAAGCCTTTTGTCTCACCAGATTCAAATTTGAAATATCCTTGTGTATATCTTACTTCCAACAAAGCTATAGCAGCAATTTATATTTGGAATAAACCTTTTAAATGGATGTCATTTCATGTTCAAGATGACGGAATTCCTGTTGTTACTGAATCATTCCCAAATCATTTATACGAGTTTTATAACGGAGTGAGTGGTTGCATTTATACTTGCGAAGGCGATTTTATTACCGATTATGCAGTTGGAATAAAATATGCAGCTATTTCAAAAGAACCTGTTAAAATTATAGATTGCGACATTGTAGACAACGCTTATGAAAGATTATTGCAGTATGAGAGAGAAGGCAAACTAATTATTAATCGCTTTGAGAACTTAACTCAAGATATGCATGATGGTCGAACGAGAACCGTTTTAAGGACAATAAAAAATTTGAACTTATTAGAAGAAAAACACCCTTTGTCGGTTTTTATTAAAGAGAAGTTTCCTGATTTGTGGGAACAGGCAAAAAAAGAAATTAAAAAGGATGTTACAGTATGAGCATGGATTATATATCTGAAAGTAATCTGTCGTATTTGAACATGATGAAGGATATTTATGAGGTGTCTTTAGCATGCAATACTAAAACATACATATGGGGCGGCTTTACGGTAGATATTTTAGAAGGCAAGTTTTTGCGAGAACATGGTGATTTGGATGGATTTGTTGAGAATATGATGGCTTTACTGGATGACTTAAAAAGTGAATATGAAAGCAAAGGTTATGAGGTGGATTTTATAAATGACATAAATATGTTAACTATAAGAAAAGGTGACCAACATGCAGCTTTCAATCCATTGGATGTTAATGAAAATGTGGCTATGTGGAGACACATTGGAGATCAAGGGACAGTCTATTTTCCATACTCCTGGCTCGACAATGCTCCAAGAGAGTTTTACAACACTTATGTCTATACTTCTGGTATAAATTTTGAATATGGCTTTAGAAAAATAGTTCACCTGCTTAATCCAGAATGGAAAGTGAGAGAAAAAGATCGTGTTTCGCTTGAGTATTTTCAAAATAAAATCATTGAAAAAGGCATAAATGAAAAAGATATATTGAGTTGTATTTGGAGTTATAGTCCTTTCTGGATTAAAAAAGGATATAGTCCGTTTGATAAACCAACTTTAGTTTGGCCAATGTTATAACAGGTCCCAGATTTGAAAAGGTATAAAGGAGTTATTCTGGGGAAATACCTCAGCATAGTTGACTGGACCTCCGCCTAACAGGCGCAATAAATGGGGTAAAATGTTTTCCTGATTTGTTCTCTGCGCTTTTATACATTAAGTGAAATATATAATTAACTCAGTTATTAAATCTGGGTTTACAATAAAAGAGTTCAATGAGCATCCTGATTGGAATGAAAGATAGATTCCTGGAGAATTTACAATCATTGCGAGCATAGTATAATATACATATCTTTTGGAGGTTTTTAATGAGTGATAATAGATATTTATCGGTTAGTGGTATAGTTTTAAGAGACAATAAAGTTTTGCTTGTACGTCAATCATATGGTTCTGTAAAGGGGTTGTTAACTATTCCAGGGGGTTATTTGCAAGAAAACGAAATGCCTGATGATGCTCTAGAAAGGGAGATTTTAGAAGAAACCAGCATTGTTGTAAAAACACGTTCGCTGGTTGCCATACGATTTGCACTTAATGACTGGTGGGCTATTTTTACGGCCGATTATATTTCCGGAGAACCAGTTCCAGACAAAAATGAAAATAGTGAGGCGTTTTTTCTCGATATAGATGATGCATTAAGTCATCCTGACTTGACATATACGACAAAAGAGGTTCTTTTACAATATGGTAAAAAGCCGTCAATGCAAAAATCTAATTTTTGCCCAGCAGGTATAGATCCTAAAGAATATATGTTATTTATGTGACAATGATTATTATATCCACAAAAAGAACAATTGTTCGAAAAAAGTATTGCGAATATGTGTTCGCTGGTATATAATGGATGTGTGACAAGCATCAGGTATAGAATGGGTAATATATAGCCTAGAAGACAAAGAAAAAACGGTCTTATAAGAACCGTTTTAGATAATACACCTATTTTTACCTGACAGCAACAAGTGTCGCTATCCTTATTATTTTTAACACAATTTAATAGATTGAAAACGTATAAATAAAACTTTTGAATTGAGGTACTAGTTCAAATTTGAAGCTGACACATGCATCTTAACAATGTGTCTTAGTTAAGTTTTGCTGGGCATAATTTTAAACAGAGTAAATACTGGAGGTTGTAACAGTGGATTATATCATGGAGTTAAGAAAGATTGTAGGTACACGGCCTTTAATAATGCCTGGAGCGAATGTAATAATCATAGACAAGCAGGGTAGAGTGTTATTGCACCATAGGAGCGACATGGATTTGTGGGGTCTGCCCGGAGGCTTTTGTGAATTGGGAGAGACAGTCGAAGAGACCGCCTCAAGAGAGGTTTTTGAGGAAGTCGGTCTCAGGTGCAAAAGCTTAAAGCTTTTCAATGTTTACTCTGGTGAAAAGTATCATTACAAATACCCTAATGGTGATGAAGTATATAATGTCACTGTCACATTTGTGTGTGATGATTTTGAGGGTGAGATTGAAGTTAACAAAGAAGAGGGGAGAGATGCGAGATTCTTCTTGTTTGAAGACATGCCATCGAACATTGCCGCAGGAATTAGGGTGATTCTTGATGACTTTAAAGCAAGATGGAGCAATTTCTAGAATATGTTTGAAGCACATGCAGTTCGTAACGGTTTCTTAAATCATGGACATCCTACATCGTGCAATATAGGCTTATGGCTATATTAAGGGTATAAGCTAATCAGAGGCTAACATTATGGAGGTAATTATGAAAACTCTGTCTCAAATCAGAGATGTTTTAAGGTAGTTTCAAGTTTCATCCTAAAGCTATGAAAAATCCTGATACTGGAGAGAATATTTAGGTGGTATTGGTTATTTAATATGGATAGAGAATGGATTACACTACTAAGTTTAAGTCACATGGCAATATACCGAGATGCTTAATCCATGCGTTTAGGTGAATGTTAATGGCAGCAAATATCTTTCCTTGAATTTTTTTTATAGTGGTACCTTTATAAATTGTAAATACCCTTTTCTTGCAGTATTCAATTAGAACTCTTAAAGTAAATAAACCAATCCACAAAAAGCCTAGCTCCATGACAATTGGTACTTTCTTTCCATTATATAATATTTCTGCTGGTGCGGCAGAACGCATACAAGAGTTCCTCAAACTTGAGAGTGAAAATACGCTTATGCCCAATGCTAATACCAACTCAATATTGCATGGCCAAAGTATTATTCAAAATATTAATATAGATGAAAGTCAACCTATAATACAATTTAATTTAATAAAGTATCATTTTCTTACTCGGGCGACGACAACCAGTATGCAATCAAAGACATTTCATTTAACGTGGGAAGAAATCAGCATATAGCTATTGTTGGTCCGAGCGGTTCTGGTAAAAGTACAATCGTAAATCTCTTGCTTAGAATTGAAAAACCAACAGCCGGTAGCATTTATCTTTTTGGCAAAGAATTATCAGAAATGGATTTTTTTATGGATGAAAATCAAAACAAACCTGGGTTTTAAACTGAAAGAAATCGATAATATTTGTATTGTAATCAAATAAATCAAACGGATTATTCAACGCAATCAATGCCAATAAATTTAATCAATAAAGTTTAACAATACAGTATTACTGATCATTAGTTTTGATGCTAAATGATTTCTGTATTTAAGAATATTAAGAATGATTACGCTAATTATTGGTGCGCTTGTATGCAACAAATCTTCTGTATATTTTTTTGGACTTTATAATTAAACATAAGAAAATACTAAAAGATTCTTTGATGAAATAATCATTTAAGAAAAATCAATTTGAATGGATCAACATTAAAATCAAATATCGATTAAATCAAATTAGATTTTAGATTGCTTGAAAAGAATTTTTAATCTAAATATATGTAATTTAGCTTTTACAAGTTTCATGTCATTGAATTTATTAAAATGTGTTTTACTGATATATTTTCTATAAACCTATACTCCCGATTATACAAAATTATTATTTTGTATAATGTTAGAATTTTTTAATTCCCTAACACTACCTATAATTATTAAAATATCATAGACTGACACAGATGTCAGTCTATGATATAAATGCTTTATTTTCATTTTGCTTAGCTTTTTTTCTGTTAATGATGGGATTATAAAACTCTTTTCTAAAAATAATTACTCAAAAATAATATGCAGCCAAAAACATTCATCTTAATTTTAACAGATCAATCATAATAATTAAGTTAGTTTAATAAAATCAAAATTAACTTTTTAAGTGTTTGAATTTGCAAATTCGTTTCAATATTTATTTCCGATTAGCCGTTTTATATTTACTATTAAATCAGCATCTTTTTATATAGTGTTCTTACAGACCGATTTATTCTAACTTCCTCTAACATATATTCCTCTACATCTCTTAATAAATTTAAGGGATCTGGAATTGCCTAGATCCCTTAATAATTTGCATATCTAAAATCTGCATACAATTCATACTATTGAATATTTGATTTTTCGTTTTTTTCCAAATCCTTAGCTGGGTTTTTTCCATGCTTCATTTTCTTGTCATGAAAACGCGGATATCCATTACCATCCCATTGCTCCACCTTTTTGGTAAATTCTTTCAGCAACTTATTGGCTTCATCTTTAGTTATTTTTCCTTC
Source organism: Clostridium thermosuccinogenes (assembly GCF_002896855.1). NCBI lineage: Bacteria > Bacillati > Bacillota > Clostridia > Eubacteriales > Clostridiaceae > Clostridium > Clostridium thermosuccinogenes. The sequence goes on from NZ_CP021850.1 coordinate 2,003,745, forward strand.
TTCCACCTTTTTTTCAATCCGCGCTTTAAAATCATTGATAAGCTTTTCTTTTTTCTGTTTTACCGGAAGCTTGTTAAACTCATTGATTTCATTTATTTTTGAATCAAGCTTCCTTATAATTTCGTCGGCTTGCTCCTTGGTTATTTTACCTTCCCTGTATAAAGACTGTACCTGCTCTTTTCTTTTTTCCAGCATCTTTACAGGATCTTTTGAAAAATCCTCTCTGTCCTTGCATTCTTTCCTTAACTCTGGCTGCTTGTCATTTTCAAAATCTTTTTTATCCTTTGTTTCATTTAAATCTTGTGTAGCGGTGGTCTCAACAGGATTGGATATTTTGGGTGCTGCGAAAGCTGCAGTTGAAGTAAAACAAGCAACAGCAGCTATTACCGACACCAATTTTGAAAATCTCATAAAATCACCTCCTCAAAATATCATTCCCTGTTTTGTGACCATACTGTGTTCAAACTGTGAACAAATTATGAATTTAATTTTTGACATTTTACAGCTCTAGAAATTATTACTTAATAATAACAGCTGCTTCCAGGCTTTTCAAAATTCTAAAGCCACTACCAGTTTTTTAGGCATTACTGTTCCCTATTTTCTGCATTGCTGAAACTTACTTTATTTAAAGGCTTTTTTATGAGATAATATTGTTAACAATAATAAAACTTACCAAGGAGAAATGCTCTATGGAGAATTCACCTTCAATCGTCAAAGACTTTTTAAATTACATGATGACCATTAAAGGAAAATCCAAAAACACATTAAAGGAATATTTCTATGATTTGCGCCTTTTTTTCCGCTTTATAAAGATGGACCGCAAGCTTACCACAGAAACGGATATTAATAACGTTGATATCAGTGATGTTGATATAGAATTAATTAAAACTATAACTTTGAGTGACCTTTACTCTTTTATGTCCTATGTCAGCCGGGAACGGGATAATAACGCCAATTCACGGGCACGGAAGGTTGCGAGCATCAAGTCATTTTTTAACTACCTTACCACCAAAGCGAGGCTGCTGGAACACAACCCGGCTGTCGAGCTGGAGTCTCCTAAAATAATAAAGCGCCTTCCCAGATATTTAAACATTGAAGAAAGCAAAATGCTGCTGGCGTCAGTGAGCGGTAAAAACCGCGAACGGGATTATGCCATACTCACCTTGTTTCTTAACTGTGGTTTGCGATTGTCCGAGCTGGTGAGCATAAACATCAACAAAATAAAAAATGACACCCTTACCGTAATAGGTAAAGGAAACAAAGAAAGAACAATATACTTAAACAAGGCGTGCAAGAGCGCTTTGAATGCATATCTGCGTGTCAGGCCGGTGGAAGGTGTAATCGATAAGAATGCACTGTTTTTAAGTGAGAGGAAAAAAAGAATAAGCAATAAAACAGTACAATATATTGTAAAGAAGTATATTATAGCAGCTGGACTGGATCCTGAAAGGTATTCTACCCACAAGCTGAGGCATACTGCCGCCACCCTTATGTATAAGCATGGGCATGTTGATATCAGGGCTTTGCAGGAAATATTAGGACATGAGAGCGTATCTACAACTGAAATCTATACTCATGTTGATAACCAGCAGCTAAAGGAAGCTGTCGACAGCAACCCTCTGGCGGAGATTGCAGCAGCCGGTGATGAAAAGAACGAGCCATGATTTGTCCTACATTCCGAAATTGGGCTACGGGCTTAAATTGACAACTGTCTTGATAATGTTATATACTATATGGGTTTGATAAATATTTTGTCGAGGTAATCACATGAATTTGAGAAAATTTTACTTTACTTTAAGTGCTGTATTGCTTGCTTTTTTGTTTACGGCAGGGATATTGATTATAAATTATATGAATACCGCGGTTGTGTCCGATGATATTGAAGACGAAAACAATAATAAAGGTGGCTTGCTTGACTCTTTTGTTATCCGTAGGAAGCCGGTAAATATCCTGGTCCTGGGTGGCGACAAGGTCAATGGCAATACCGATACCATGATGGTAGTAAACTTTAATCCTTCAACCATGGGAGCAAATATAATTTCCATACCCAGGGATACCAGGGTAAAAATCGAGGGAAGCTACCATAAGATAAACTATGCCTATCCCCACGGAGGGGCTGAGCTGGCTATGAAAACAGTTCGTGAGCTCCTTGGCATTGATATAAAGTACTATATATATGTAGATACAAAAGTATTCAGAAATGTCATAGATTTACTGGGCGGTGTAAAAAATTTTGAAGTGCCTGTGGATATGCACTATGATGACCCGCTTCAAAACCTTCATATCCATATTGAAAAAGGTGTGCAGGATTTTGACGGAGCTAAGGCAGAACAGTTTATGCGGTTCAGGCAACCAAACGGCTCATATTCAAAGGAGTTAAGGGAATATTATGATGGCTCGGATTTAAAAAGGATTGAAGCCCAGCAAAGGTTTTTAAAGGAACTTATACGGCAGAAAGCAAATCCTATATATTTTGCAAAGGTTAATGATGTTTTGAACGAGATCTTTAAAAATATAGAAACTAATATGACCACCAGCGATGCTTTAAAGATGACACAGAACATTACTAAGTTCAAAATGGAAAATGTAAACTTTATGGGCACAATACCGGGAACCACCTATGACAGATCACCATGGTATTATCTCTGTAACCAGGAGGAGGCTGCAGAACTTATGAAGCAGTACTTCAATGGTACAGGCAATTTCGTAGATTTTTCTTCCGGCTTGAGTCAGGGGTCATCAAGCAATACAGCAGTAAAAAATAATACAAAGCCTGCTAAAGATGTTACAAAGAATAATCCTTCCAACAGTGACTCGGGAGTAGGCAAAACAAATAAACCCCAGCCTTAATGAAAGAGCAAGCTACATTAGAATAACAAAAGTCACAGCCTAAAGTATTATCCGAAGCGGCCATTAAATACACAAGAAGAGAGGAGATTTTTTCTCCTCTCTTCTTTTACATGGTTTTTCTTAACATGGTCACGTTTGTCAGTATCCGAAAAAGCTAATAAAATCGGCTTAGCTTATTTAATCCGGATTGCCTTTATGTTAATCATGTACTACTACAAATCAGCATATATGTGATGCGTATATATGTGCCAGTATTAAATCAAGATTTGATAATCCGGCTTCTATCCTAGACAGCCTTGTAAAATACCTTGTTGGCTTCATAGTTTATATATACGTCAATCTTGCTGGTTATTTCAAAAGGTGAGTGCATTGATAGCACCGCAACACCGCAGTCCACAACATCAACCCCGAGGTTGGCTACGTACTGGGCAATGGTGCCTCCTCCACCCTGATCTACTTTACCCAGTTCTCCTGTCTGCCACGGAATATTATTCTGATTAAAAAGATTCCTGACATAAGCTACAAATTCGGCGCTGGCATCACTGCTTCCGGATTTTCCTCTGGAGCCTGTATATTTCGTGATAACTATGCCCTTTCCAAGATAGGAAGAGTTTCTTTTTTCATGCACACTATCATAGTTGGGGTCTACTCCTGCACTTACATCGGCCGACAGCATCCTGGAATTGTTAAGGCATGTGCGCAGAACGATATCATTATAATTATCCATGCTGTATGCGCAAAGGGCAGCTATGAAGTCTTCAAAGAGAGAGGATTCTGCACCGGTGTTGCCCATGCTGCCGGTTTCTTCCTTGTCGGTGAGCACACATACGGCGGTTTTTTCAGTATCTTCTATATCCAGAATGGCCTTGAATGCTCCATAGGCGCATACTCTGTCGTCCTGACCGTATGCTCCTACCATGCTGCGATCCAGACCAATATCTTTAGCTTTAAACGCCGGCACTATTTCCAGCTCTGCTGAAATGAAATCCTCTTCGGTTATGCCGTATTTGTCATTTAACAACTTTAATATGTTCAGCTTTACCTTATCCTTATCACATTCGTCTTTATAAGGTGCAGAACCTATAAGGAGATTCAACCCTTCACCGGTTATTACCTCGCTCGCCTTCTTTTGCATCTGGTCAGCGGCAAGATGAGGCAAAAGGTCTGTTATGGTAAATACCGGATCGTTTTCATCTTCCCCTATCTTGATTTCAACCTTTTCGCCGCTGGCTTTCACCACTACTCCATGCAGAGAAAGAGGTATTGTAACCCATTGGTACTTTTTAATACCACCATAATAATGGGTTTTGAAAAACGCCATACCGGTATCTTCATAAAGAGGATTCGGTTTTAAGTCGATTCTTGGAGAGTCAATATGAGCGCCTACTATATTAACGCCATCCACCATAGGTCTTTTCCCTATTATACCCAATAAAACCGCTTTATTTTTTACAACACGGTATACCTTTGTTCCCGGAGTGAGCTTTTTATTGGATTTTATAAACTCATCAAGACATACAAATCCTTTTTCAATGGCTTCCTTTTCCACCTCACGGGCGAATTCCCTTTCGGTTTTTCCCCTGTCGAGGAAAGCCTTGTATCCTTCGCAAAATTCAAAGGCTTTGCTTATATAATCGTCCGATGACTTTTCCCAGGCGTTCTTGCTGTTGTAGGTCAGTTTTTCATATAACAGCTGACCTTGTGTTTTCTTATCTTCCATTATATGTACCTCCTGCTGTTGTAAAAAGTTTAATACTTTTATTATACCCATAATTAAAGAGCTTTGAGTATAAAACTATATGATATTTTCAAAAAACTAAATAGGCTGCTTTTAACCTGCAGCCTATTAGCGACATGAAATATAGGTTTATAGGTTAAATTAAGCCCACCACATTCCGCCGACATTTTCGAAAGTCATTACTTCCTTGAGGAAGGATATTGCTTTCTGTAAACCTTCATTTCCTGACATCAGGCTGTCTTCATGCTCTATGCTCATGACATAATCATAGCCGACCATTCTGAGATTGCTCACTATATCCTTCCAGAAGCTATAATCATTGCCATAGCCAACAGAACGGAATATCCATGAACGGTTGATTTCGTCACCGTAATGCTTGGTGTCAAGAACACCGTTGACGGCAGTATTCATCTTATCAATTTTTGTATCCTTGGCATGGAAATGATAAATAGCAGGACCCAGTTTCCTTATAGCAGCAACGGGATCTGCTCCCTGCCAGATCAGATGGCTTGGGTCGAAATTAGCACCTATTACATCGCCTACTGCAGCTCTGAGCTTAAGGAGGGTTTCAGGGTTATATACACAGAAACCGGGATGCATTTCAAGCCCTATTTTGGTCACACCATGATCTTTAGCAAATTTCACTGCTTTTTCCCAGTAAGGTATCAGCACTTCATTCCATTGATAATCGAGGATTTTCAGAAAATCATCCGGCCATGGGCAGGTTACCCAGTTGGGGTATTTTGCTCCCGGAGCGTCGCCGGGGCAACCGGAAAAAGTATTGATTCTATCAATACCTAACTTCTCAGCCAACAGTATGGTTTTTTCAAATACCTTGTGATATGCGTCAGCGATCTCCTTCTGGGGATGAACCGGGTTACCATGGCAGCTAAGAGCACTTATCATCATATTATATTTCTTTAATGTATCTTTAAAGGCAGTTAATTTATTTTCGTCAGCCAGCAGTTCATCAGGATTTGCATGGACATTGGAGGGATATCCTCCGGTTCCTAATTCCACTGCCTGCACGCCTGACTCTGAAAGATATTTCAACGCATCCTCCAGGTTTTTGTCTGCCAAAACTACAGTAAATACGCCTAACTTCATATGTAAAACCTCCTTATGCAAATATCTTAATATAAGCTTATTATATACAAGTGTACGTCAAAAAAAAAGAGGTACTGGAAAATTTGCACATTGAATTTTATTTTGTTTAATTGAAAAAGTTATTTCCACCCCAAATTCATAGACAGTGGAATTTAGTTTTGCAAATCGCTAGAAATGAGAAAGGTGGAAGTTACTTTTGCAAAGATCACACTGTTCCTATTTTCTTGTGAAAGCTGGAATATTGTCTCTCAAAAAGCTATGATATATATGGTGGTGCCTCTGAAGGGGGTACATATATGCGTGGCTTTAAACATTTGAGTCAGGAAGAAAGAAATATAATTGAACAAAGGTTAATCAGCAGGAAATCATTCAAAAGCATAGCACGCGAGCTTGGAAAGGACCCAACCACGATATCCAAGGAAGTGAAGAACCATATCCAATTTAGGAAAACCGGCTGTTATGGAAGAGTGTTCAATGATTGTAAACATCGTATTGGTTGCCCTGTTAAGCATCTTTGCGGCAGTTTGCGTTGTAGCCGTTATTGTCGCGCTTGCAAGTCTCGCATGTGTTCATCACTATGTCATGAGTATCAACAGGAAATTTGTCCCAAGCTTTCGAAGCCGCCCTATGTTTGTAATGGTTGTGAAGACAAACAGTCTTGTACATTAGAGAAGAGGATTTATTCTGCAACACATGCACAAAGAGAATACGAGACAGTACGCTCTGAGTGCCGTCAGGGTTTACAAATCACTGAAGAAGAAGCGATAAGATTGGATTCCATTATTAGCCCGCTGCTAATTAAAGGCCAGTCACTCCACCATATATGCATTAACCATGCTGATGAAATCATGCTCGATGAACGCACACTCTACAACTATGTGGACAAGGGTATCTTTACAGCAAAAAATATCGATATGCCAAGAGTTGTACGTATGGGCAGACGTAAAAAGGGAAAAGACCAGTTCAAAGTGGATAAAAAATGCCGAATAGGCCGAACTTATCAAGACTTTCTTAAATTTATGCAAGAGCATCCGGACCTTCCCGTAGTGGAAATGGACACGGTAATAGGAAGAATAGGCGGCAAAGTCCTGCTGACACTGCATTTTACTGTCCCACAGCTCATGCTCGCATTCATTAGAGATGCTAATACCTCCCAATCTGTCATTGATATCTTTGATCAGCTTTACCTGGAACTAGGCCCGGATACCTTCCGCAAATTGTTCCCGGTATTACTTTGTGACAACGGCAGTGAGTTCTCGAATCCGTCCGCTATTGAATTCGATTCACATGGGCAACGCAGAACCTGTGTATTCTACTGTAATCCGCTGGCTCCTTACCAGAAAGGCGCAGCAGAAAACAACCATGCTTTGATTAGACGCATTATCCCAAAGGGTACTTCTCTTGATGAGTTTACTCAGCGGGACATAACTCTTATGATGAACCATATCAACTCGTACAGTCGACTGAATCTCGGGGATAAAACCCCTTATTGGGCTTTTGGATTGCTCTACGGGGAAGAAATATTAAGAAGGATGAATGTAGAACTCATCCCGACAGATAATGTCACCCTGCATTCATCCCTTCTTAAGAAATAAATATTAAATAACCAGAGGCACCACCAGCCACAACTCTATAAGCATTTACAAACAGGGTGGAAATTACTCTTGCAAAAAGTTAGTTAATCTTCACACCTCTAGTTTGATATACCCAAAAAAGGGCTGGCTTTGTTCCTCTACTTCATATTTTAACCTATTATTGACTGAAAAGCATTAAAAATTTGCCTAAATAAACTAATCCAAAACCCGCTGAATTACTATTTTTCTCAATGATAACAGCATCCATGGAATTTACTTTTGCAAAGTGGAAATTACCTTTTCAATTGACCTGAATTTTATTTTTAATAGAATACATTGGTATTACCATCGGGCAATCAATATCTTCATCTGGATTAATCCAGTACATATTCCGGAGCAAAATCCATTTATTTCATAGGAAGGTCTGGACATCCTGCTCTCATTAAAGTATTATGTAATCAAACTATGACTATAGGACGGGTGATTTCATGATAAAAGTGATTGCGATAGGAAACAGCTTTTCTGTAGATGCGGTTGAATACTTGAGGGATATTGCTGCAGCCGGCGGTGTAGACATGCTGGTGGGCAACTTGTATATAGGGGGATGCAGCCTTAAGACCCATTGGAATAATGCCTGCAGTGACGCTAAAGCATATATTTATTACAGGTTTGATAAAAACACCAGAGAAGAAACATCCGATGTTTCTATTAGAGAAGCGCTGGAAAGCGAAGAATGGGATATCGTAACAATGCAGCAGGCAAGCTATGATAGCGGTGTGTACGGCACATATGAACCATACCTTTCAAATTTGTCGAGATATGTGAGGAATATTCGGCCGATGGCTGAACAGGTTATCCATCAGACATGGGCATACGAAATTGACAGTGACCATGAAGGTTTTTTAAATTACAATAAGGATCAATTGATAATGTTTAATGCCTTAAAGGATGCTTACAGCAAGGCTGCAAAATCACTGGGGGCACGGATTATACCCTGTGGTGAGGCAATTCAGAAAGCGAGGGCATCTCATCTGTTTGATTATGCCAACGGAGGAAAATCCCTCTGCAGAGATGGTTTTCATGCCAGCATACCTCAGGGCAGATATTTGCTGGGTGCTGTTTGGTACGAGTTTCTGACGGGAAAAAGCATACTGGAAAACCCCTTCGTGCCTTATGATGAAAATACCTCATCTTCCCCTACTTTGGAAGAACTGGCTGTGCTGAAGCAATGCGCCCATGAAGCGGTTTTGCAGTATAGATGATTTTAATACTGCCAGGCTAAGCTGTATCTATTACAAAAGTGAAGAGATTTGTGGTACAATATATAGGTTGTTGTTATATTAATTGAGATGGAGTGAATGTAATATGTTTGACTGCCATGTCCACAGCAGTTTTTCTGGTGACAGTGAAATGCCGGCGGAAGCCGCATGTGAAAAAGCTATAGAAGTAGGCTTAGATGGAATTGCCTTTACCGACCATACGGACATTGATTTCCCTGGTTCTGATTTTGATTTTATGATTGACTATGACGAATATTTTGAGTTCATGGATAAATTAGCAAAAAAGTACGAAGGTCGGCTTAAAGTTTTAAAAGGCATAGAAGCTGGAATTCAACCTCATGTAATGGATGATACTTCAAAGATCATCAAAAATTATGACTTTGATTTTGTGATCGGTTCCATCCATGTTGTCGATGGAAAAGATACGTACAAACCTTCATATTTTGAGGGATTAAGCAAGCATGAGGCTTACTCAAAGGATTTGAAGGCTATTGCCTGGATGGTGAAGGAATTTGACGATTTTGATATAGCCGGGCATTTTGACTATATAATCAGAAAAGCTCCTTATGAAGACAGGAATTTGAGATACTGCGAATTCTCAGATATCTTTGATGAGATTTTCAAAAGCCTGATAGCCAAGGGAAAAGGCTTTGAAGTCAATACATCCTCTTTCCGGGAGTATAAAGGAATTATCACCCCGGTGTATGATATAGACATATTGAAACGTTATCACGAGCTGGGCGGTGAAATAATCACTTTTGGTTCCGATTCCCACACCACTGAGTATTTAGGCTATAAATTTGATTTCTATAAATGTGTGCTTCAAGAGATCGGATTCAAGTATGTAGCTCATTATGAAAAGAGAAAACCTGTGTTTGAAAAGATAGATGCTTAACGGGGATAAAAAGGCACCTTTTCAAGGAGTTCAGATAAATACTGCACTAAAGGCTTAAACCTTTGGTGCAGTATTTGTTTTCGTTTCTCCAACTTGAAAAAATAATATGCAGCTTAACTAATCACATGTCTAAATATTTTCCTTATGTTTGTCAGCTTTCTATAACTCCGCCTCCGACAACTGTATCACCATCATAGAACACGACTGACTGTCCCGGAGTGATAGCTCTTTGAGGCTGGTCAAACACCACTTTTACCCTGCCGGAATCATAAGGCATGATCAAGGCATCGGCTTCCTTTGCCGAATATCTTATTTTAGCTTTCACTCTCATCTCGCCTTCGAGCTTTTCTATGGAAATGAAATTTAAATCTCCGGCAATTAGGGTATCGGAAAAGACTTCGGTCTCATCCCCCAGGATAACCCTGTTGTTTTTTGCGTCAATTCCTACAACATAAACCGGTTTTCCAAAGCTGATTCCCAAACCTTTTCTTTGTCCTACGGTGTAATATACTATACCTTTGTGCTTTCCCAGCACATTCCCCTTGGTATCTACAAAATCCCCGGGCTTAATTTCAGCATCGGTATTTTCCCTTATAAACCTGCCGTAATCATTATCATCCACGAAGCAGATTTCCTGGCTGTCAGGCTTGGTTGCCACTGTCAGTCCAATTTCCCTGGCAATCTTTCTGACATCCTCCTTGTTATAATCCCCTATGGGAAAAAGGGTTCTCGATAGCTGGTCCTGGGTAAGATTATAAAGGGCATAAGTTTGATCCTTCCTGTCGGTCACCGACTTTTTCAGGAGGAATCTTTTTTTCCCTTCATCATATTCAATTTTGGCATAATGGCCTGTGGCAACATAATCTATGCCCATCGATACGGCTTTATTCAGCATGGCTTCAAACTTTACATGTCTGTTGCAAGCAATGCATGGATTGGGGGTGCGTCCTTTGAGATACTCATCCTTGAAATACTCTATAACGCTGTCATTGAAAACTTCCTTGAAATTCAGTACATAGTAAGGTATCCCCAGCCTATTGGCAACCCTTCTCGCATCATCCACAGCAGACAGGGAGCAGCATCCTCCCTCCGTCCTTTTGAGTTCTTCATCCATATCAGGCCATATCTGAAGGGTTGCACCAATTACATCATAACCTTTTTCCAATAATATAGCGGCAGCTACTGAACTATCAACGCCGCCGCTCATACCAACCATAACCTTCTTTTTAGTCATGCCGGCTAAACTCCTCATTTTTAATCCTCGTCCAGTTCTTCATCGTGGTGGTGATGTATGTCATCACATCTTCTGCCACAGGCATTGTTTGCATCACTGCTGTCCTTCAAGCCGTTTTTTACCATGTAGTCATCGATGGCTGCTCTTATTGCTTCCTCGGCAAGGTTTGAACAGTGCATCTTTACTGGCGGAAGCCCATCCAGAGCATCAGCGACTGCTTTGTTGGTAATCTTCAGGGCTTCTTCAATGGTCTTCCCTTTTACAAGCTCCGTAGCCATGCTGCTGGTAGCAACAGCCGCACCACATCCGAAGGTTTTGAACTTGGCATCCTTGATTACGCCGTTTTCTATCTTAAGATACATTTTCATTATATCTCCGCATTTCGGATTTCCAACCTGACCTACTCCGTCTGCGTTTTCTATTTCTCCTACATTTCTTGGATTTGTAAAGTGGTCCATTACTTTTTCACTATACATTTTTATTCCCCTTTCACGGCTTTTTCATATAATGGAGACATCTCCCTAAGCCTATTTACTATGTCCGGCAGAACCTCCATCAGGTAATCAATATCTTCATCCGTATTTTCCTCACCAAAGGTAATCCTCAAAGAACCATGAGCTATCTCATGGGGCAAACCTATTGCAAGCAGCACATGGGACGGGTCTAAGGATCCGGAAGTACATGCCGAACCGCTGGAGGCTGCGATGCCTTTCATATCCAGCATGAGCAGCAGTGATTCTCCTTCTATGAACTCAAAAGAGAAATTGACATTGCCCGGAAGCCTCTTTTCTCTATGACCGTTCAATTTAACAAACGGTATTTTTTTCATTACTTCATCTATGGTTCTGTCCCTTAAGGCTATAAGCTTTTTATTATATTCCTCGAGATTTGCTGTGGCCAGTTCAATAGCTTTTCCCATGCCTACAATGTTTGCAACACTTTCAGTGCTTGCTCTTCTGCCTCTTTCCTGAGCGCCTCCATGAATGAAAGAGTTGATTTTTGTTCCCTTTCTTATATAAAGGGCTCCAACCCCTTTGGGTCCATAAAATTTATGGGCGGAAAGGGATAAAAGGTCAACATTGAGCTCTTCTACATTTATTGGAATATTGCCGACAGCTTGTACCGCATCGGTATGAAAATAAATGCCCTTTTCCCTGGCGATTTTGCCGATTTCAGCTATAGGCTGAATAGTGCCTATCTCGTTATTGGCAAACATGATAGTAATGAGGATTGTGTTAGGTTTTATGGCATCCCTGACCTGTTCCGGCGTGACCAGACCGTCCTTGTCCACAGGCAGGTATGTAACCTCAAAACCGTCGCTTTCCAGGTACTGGCATGTATGAAGCACAGCATGGTGCTCAATGGCTGTTGTAATTATATGGTTGCCCTTATGCCTGTTGGTATAGGCAATGCCTTTTATAGCCCAGTTGTCGGCTTCAGTGCCGGAACCGGTGAAGAATATCTCCTGGGGTTTGGCTCCCAGTGCGGCAGCAACCTTGTCTCTGGCCTCATCGATGGCCTTCTTGCTTTCACGGCCTATGGAATATATAGAAGAAGGATTGCCATACTTTTCTGTAAAATATGGAATCATTTCTTCAAGAACTTCAGGTTTTACAGCAGTTGTAGCTGCATGATCCAAATATACAGATCTGTTTCCCATAGTTATTACTCCTTAGAACTTGATTAAAATTCAGTGTATTATCATTCAGGCAGCTTAGTCTATTATTCCATAGATCAAACTGCTTATTTGCATCGGCAGATACTTTATTTTATATAAAGCACGCTACTGATATTTTTTCCCTGCTCTGATTTGTTTAAACAACAATTTCTACTAAATTTATAGGATTTCTTGTCTAGATATAATACATATAGTTGTCCTTGTTGTTAAGCTTATTATACTCCTGAACAAGATCCTTGAGACTGATGGAATCAACAGCCTCATTTATTTTGTCCCTCATCTTTTCCCATATTAGCTTTGTAACGCAGTTATCCGCCCTTGTACAGCTTTGGGCATTTTCCTCCAGCACGCAATCCACAGGAGCAAGTGAACCTTCCAGAGCGCGAAGTATAGAACCTATGGATATTTCTTCGGGTTTCCCGGCCAGATAATATCCACCCTGTGCTCCTCTGACGCTTTTTACAAGCCCGGATTTTTTTAATGTTGCAAATAACTGTTCAAGGTAATTCTCTGAGATTTCTTGCCTTTCAGCTATGCTTTTCAATGAAACCTGACCTTCCGACGAGTGGATTGCAATGTCCAGCATAGCCTTAACCCCATATCTTCCCTTGGTTGATAGCTTCATTTAAACAATCCTCCAATTCCAAGTATATTACTTGGTTTTAACAATAATAGATTAGCACTATGACAAATAAATGTCAATAAAAATGCTAATAATTTCTGCAAGGTGTCGGAAAGTCTTGTAACTCTTGATTAAAACAGAGGAGTATAGCTCCTGGAAGTCAGAATTCTTTCAATTTCATCAATGCTTTTTCCCATAGCGTTTATCAAAAGAATACCATAGTTGTCCCTTGAGCCGGTATTCATCTGCTGAAAGTTGTTGGAGGTTATATGAGATAACTGGAAAGACCTGCCTGAATATATCATCGCATCAATCGGATATTTGTATCCTTCCAGGTCTACCACCTGGTATCCTCTGCTCCTTAAAGCATTCTTTATATCATCTAGGCCTTGTTGAACTGCTATAACTATAGAAAACACCTCCCGGCTTTATGTATAATATTTGAAAAATTACATTTATAGTATCTTCACCCTTAGGTATTTTATACAGTTACACTTGAACCAGGCTTTTTATGGACTGGCTTATTTGCATCAAGAGTTATAATTGAATACTGCAGGAAAAGAGAAATTGATTTATAAAGGTACTGCTGTAGCGACAAATGGCCATAGGAAGAAAACTTCCTATGGCCGTCATGCTTTGATTTTCCAGACTCTACAAATCTATGCTTTGACATAAGGAAGGGTTGAACCTCCATAGGGCATGAGCAAAACTTTTGCATCCTGACCCAACTCATTAAAGGCTGATTCCAATGCTTCGCTTATGTCATCAAAGGGCTCCATAAAGAGCTTCCTGACAAAATCTTTTTCCAGATCGGATACCAGGTATATTTTTGCCTTTTTCTGTACGAGGGCTATTGCAGCTGCCTTGTGTCCGCCCAGTTCGAAATTCTTCTGTATATCGCTTATCATGCTGTCCGGAGAATCAGCATTAAGAAGCCATCTTTCAAAGACCTCTTCTCCTAAGCCTTCAGTGCAGGATGCCAGCAAAATCACAATGCCTCCATCTCTTACGGCATGTTTTGAATTATCCAGGGCTTTCTGAGCCTGGTACAAATTAATATCCTTAGGATAACCTCCCGGTGTGGTTATGACGATATCGGCCTTTTGAGGTATTTCCACTTTATATAAGCTGTCAAGAAATTTGCATCCTTCCCTGTGAGCGTGCACATGGTGTCCGGCAACGGCTTTGATTATGTTTTTCTTTTCATCCAGAACCACATTCAATATGAAATCTATAGGTACGAACTGCACAACCTCTTCGATATCAAGGCGGACAGGATTATCATCCATAGCTCCGGCTCTGGCCTCATTCTTTACCATTGCGCTGTGATTGGCCTGGATTGCAGCCCTGGTAGAAACGCCAGGCATTATCGCCTTTGCTCCTCCGCTGTATCCGGCAAAGTAATGAAATTCGATATTGCCCAGGCATATTCTTCTATCGGCTTTTGCTACGGCACTGAAAATATCTACCGGAGTGCCTCTGGATGTTACACCCATATGCACAAAATCCGAGGGGTCACTGTCTACACACTGAACCTTATTGTATACATCTTCTCCCACCAGATATTTTTTTTCTTCCTCCGTATGTTTTCTATGGCTTCCCAAAGCAAATACCACAGTTATGTCTTCATATTTTACCCCTGCTTCCCTCAGCTCTTCCAGAATCAATGGAAGCACGATTTTGCTTGGCATTGGCCTTGTAATATCGCTGGTAATTATAGCGACTTTTTCACCCGGCTTTATTATTTTGGACAGACGATCTGTGCCAATCGGGTTGTCCAGTGCCCTTTTTACTTCATCGGCCCCTGTAAGCTTGATATCCACATGGTTTTGCCTCAATTCCATAAGGATGTTTTCATCATTAATGTCAAATTCTTTATATGTCCTCCCATACCCATACTTAAAATGCATTGTAAATCATCCCTCCAAAATTGTTGAAATCTTATTTTGCACAGCAAATAAAGCCTTTGCAGCTCTTTATCTGCCAGCACATTCTACTTCTTTCTGTTAATGACCAGGAAAAAATATATACATATCGCCGCGTAAATAATAGTGCTAAATCCCAGATGATACTGCAGCACAAATATATTAATCAGCAGCAGAATAAAACCTATCAGCATTATCCAGGCAAAAATGCGTCTTTTTATATCCATGTAGACTCCTCCAAATATTAACTGATGAACATTATATAATAAAAATATACTGTTGTAAAAATAAAAAAGCAGCAATTTATAAACTAAATTACTGCTTTTATTTTATACAATGCTATCTTATGGTGGCCACAATTACACGCAATGTCTCTTTTTTAGGGGATTCGACAATAAACTTTTTAACATGGGCGGGAATTACAAAGGTTTCACAGTAATGCATTGTTTTTGGTTCCCAACTCCCATCAACGCTTTTGATAAAAGCTTCCGTACCTTCCACAAGGTTAATTACGGCAACAGAATCATTAAGCGTTATCTCTGCATTCTCATCAAAAGTATAACGCAGGGTATCAATCATTTCATATTCATGCAATCCTGTTCTCTCTATTAAGCAATGTTCATCCTTATGCAATACTTTTTCCTGATGAATTAAATTGTCTAGTACCCAATTCGTATCCCGTTCCCACTTGATATTTTTCTTTCCATGATTTATATGAACCGGTCTTGGGAGACCATCAAGCCCAATTTTCCCCCAATCCCATAGCTTAAAGGTGAAGATATATGGAGTAACGCTTATTTCAAGGACATGGGTATCCTTGCCTGAGCAGTGTACAGTTCCTGCCGGAATTAATACATGATCATGCTTTTTTACCGGTATTTTGTTAACGTATTTTTCGGCATCAAACATGATCTCGCCACGGTTTGCTGCTTCAAGATCGGCAATCATTGCTTCCTTGTCGATTCCTTCCTTGAGTCCGATATATACACAGCTGTTTTCTGTGGCATCCAGGATATAATAGCTTTCGTCCTGGGTATAGTTCTTTAACCCAAAAGTATTCTTTATATAATCCCTGGTGGGATGAACCTGTAATGATAGATTGCCACCCTCAAAGGTATCCAGCATATCAAACCTTATGGGAAAGTCAGCGCCATAAGCATTATAAACTTTGTCACCCAGAAGTTCTCTGGGGAACAATTTTACCAGGTTCAGGGCTGGAAATACTATGGTATTTCCTCCAAAGGAAAACCTCACGCAATTTTCTTCCGGCACACCATCAAAGGACCATCCGTAGTTCTCCTCATCTCCATCGACGCCCAACATGTTTTTCATCCATTGACCGCCCCAAACGCTTTTATCAAAATAAGGCTCCATCCTGAAAGGCTCTTTCGATATCTTTTCAAAGGCGGCATAAAAAGATTTTTTATCAATAGCTTTTAATTCACTGCTTATATTAGCATCAACCCAATAATCAACTGATGCAAAATTTTCTTCTTTATGGGTATCCGCCAGTCTCCATTCTATAAAAAACCCTATCTTGTACTTGGTTAGAACCGGGGCATCCGGATTGTTGAACAGCCAGTTGGGGCTCCCTTTACGAAATCTTAACTGAATCTCCCAACGGGTGACGTCAAAATAATAATGAACGTCAGCTTTGGCAAAAAGACTGGCGCCAACACCTATTATAAAGATAACTTCATTCTTGCTTTGCTCAAGGAGCGACTTTACCTGAGCAACTTTATTCTCATCAAAGCAGGTTTCCAGCCTGCTGTTGACCATATAGCCAAATACACGGTCGTCTGTGATGTTCTGATCAAACATCCTATACAATTCGTCCTCTGAACGCTTGCAGGTATCCGTATCAATTAAAAGCTTATGATTTAATACTCTTAAAAGTGAAATTAAGCTTTCCTTATCAACTCCGGGATATAAATCGTAAACGAAAATTCTATTTCCTTGTTTTATTTGATTTTTGATCAATTCTGCCAGATTGCTATTGCCGACAATAACATCTTCCTTCTTATCATTGACAACAATACAGGGCCTTAAATCAAAGTTATTCTTCGATGGGTAATGGTAAGTCATAGTTTATCATCCTCATTTAATCAAAGGTTTACAAAATATCTGTATTTATCTCCGGGATAATAGCAAATTGTGTACTCAACCTCGTTATCATATTGGTCATATGCTACTCTTGTTCTTTTAAAGGTTGGAAAACCTTGAGCAACCTCCAGTCTTTTTGCAATAACTCCTTCTGCAAGGCTTGCTTCAAGTATATCTCCCGCCCTTGTGATGTTTATGTTATATTCATTCTGCAGGAACTTGTACAAAGAGTCCTTATACAAGTCAGCGTCCAACGGCAAGTCCGTTTTTTTTAGGTAGGTTGTTGAGTAAACCAGAGGTTTATTATTTGCGCATCTAACCCTTGTCAGCTCCAAAACAGTGGATTTAACGTCAACATTAAGATTTTTAGCAACTGTTTCACTGGCTTGAACCGGTTTTATTTCACAAAAGCTGGTTTGCATAATAATGCCATGCAATTTCATTTCATCAGAAAAGCTAATAACCCGCTTTAGCTTTTCTTCAATTTTGCCATAGGTAACAACGGTTCCTATTCCTCTCATTCGTTCCACATAGCCTTTGTTTACCAGCTCTCCGATTGCTAATCTTACAGTCATTCTACTGACGCTATACATTTCTTCCAACTGCTTTTCACTGGGAATGATTTGCCCTTGTGTATATTCGCCCTTTTCTATTGCTTGTGCAATCTGTCCGGCTATTTGCAAATATAAAGGTATCGCAGCTTTTCCTCTGTCTAATTCCATCTATTCTCCCTCCATAGCTTTTACCTGGATTTATAGAGTGGTCAATCCTAACATTGTAAGCCTTGACGTATCACTTTCAATAATAAGATCAACCCCCAAAGCTTTGCAGCTCTCCTTCAGCGGTGAAATAAACAAATCGCTTGAACGGCTTATATTTCCACCAATCACTAATGTATTAGCCTTAAATTGCTTCAATAAAGGCAAGAGCGCTGCAGCTAGATCATCTCCAAATTCTTTATAAGCCTGGATAGCTTCTTTGTTTCCATTTTCAGCTATCTTGCTTAATTCTAAAGGAGAAAGAGCTTGGTTGCAATACCTTAAGGCCAGCTTGTTGATTCCGCGCGCAGAAATATATTCATCAATTACCATATCCTTAAAGGGTAATGAATATATCCATCCGTTTTCAGGGATTCCTTGTGACCGATCGGTAGATATCTGACCGTCTATCGAAAATGCGGAACCACAACCTGTACCTATGCAAACATATATCACTCGATATCCTTGATATAAATTTCTTTTGTTCATAGCACCAAGGGCATAAGCTTCTACATCATTGACAAATTGAAAATCATTATTGCTTCTCGGTATAAAATCATAATTTTCCTTGATGCCCAGATGGATCATCTCATCGGGAATAGATACCGAATATAAGCTCTCATACTTGGCAAGTCCTTTTATTTTGGATATGCCTTTGCCGTAATCAAAAGGACCGGGGAAAGCCATCCTGATGCTTCGGATTCTTTTATTATCGTCATGGATTTGCCCCCATATCCTACCACAAATAGTGATAAAGTGTTTTATTATTACATCCTTTTCTTTGTCAGAATTTGAAATAAAATTATAGGAATCCGAAAGAATATTTTTTCCGGTATTATAATAGCCACCCTTTATACCTGTTCCGCCAACATCCAAGAGTATGTCATATAACATAATTATCCCATTCCTTTAAATATAAAATCCCAGCACACCTTCGTTGATTGCTTTGGCATATTCCAATGCCTGATTGCGTGACTCAAACTTATCTGTAACTACTGTATAGGTAAATTCATAGAACCCGCCAAGATCAGCTTTGAAATTGGTCTCCCAGAAATTATTCATTATCCAGGAATACGCAGTAGAGTTTTTAAGTTCCGTATTTTTTCCATCGCATAGTTTAACCGGTGCGGCTTCTCGCTTGCCAAAGCAGATTAAAGGAGCATCCTTTATGCTTACCAATATGTCTGTGTCTTTTCCTGTTCTTAGCATGCCGTTCTGGATGAGATAAAAGTTTTGGCAAGTACCAGGAAGCTGGTCAATACCGGGACGGATAATGCAACCGGTTTTGTCCACATAGGTTTCTTTAGCTGCATCGCTGATAAAAGGCAGTGATACATAAAGATTTTCAGGCTCCCAGACGCTTTCCTTATGGAGACAAATTCTGGCTTCAATCATTGGAGCCACTTTATAAATTTTCAAATACACATAATAGAATTTTGTGCCCGGAAGCTCATAAGACAGCTTTGCAGTAACGTACACGGGACCACTCTCTACAATGGATACATCTGTAAGCTTAGAAATGCTTCTTTGTGTTGCAATGCTTGAGCGGTTTCTTCCCATTTGACGGCGCACTTCACAAGGATTGCCGTTTTTCATCGGTGTAAACTCATAAATGCCTGAAAAAGCGCCTTCAGTAACTTCACTATCGGTAATGCATCTGCCTGTTTTTTTATCCAGAATAGAAGCAATTCCCTTTTCCTGAGAAAACTCCACTTTGTAGTAATCCGTTTCGATCAGGAACGGCGTTTCCAAATATTCGCCTTCTATTACAATATCTTTTACTCCCTCTGCACCAATATGGGCATGGTTTCGTATTGTGCCTGCATTTCCATAGCTCTGTTTCAGCTTAACGATCTTTTCCTCTCCCGGAGCCAAATCCACAACAACCTCGACTTCATGCGCCCTGGATATTCTATGTCCCTGACATGTCAGCCTTTCCCCGGTCTTTTCATCATAGGCTTCAATCGTAGCGCTTGTATCCAGAGGAATACCATCAAAATACTCCCAGTACTCAACATATAGCTTAGCAGTTCCCTTATAACGGAAGGGATGAGGATTGATAATTTTATATCTTTGACACTTATGGGCATCAATTGATACTTCTCCCATTTTGGAAAGAATCAAATCAAGATTTTTTGATATAGCAATATTGGCATTTATAGCATAGGCATCCTTCTTTTTCTCCAGACATGCAACAAGAGAATCCCAAGGCTCAGATATGGAGGAGGAATATCCCCAGGTGTGCTCAGCATAAAGCATAATATTCTCCGCTGCATTTTCTAAAAGCTCTGCATTTCCCAGCCTGTTTTCCGGATCCAGTTTTTTGCAAAGGTCATACTTTCTTTGAGCCTCCCGGAATAGTTTAACCGCATTGGGAGTTGATCCGACGCCGTCAGCCCACCAATCGGTAAAATCGCCTTCATAGGTTGGAATGGAAACCTTGCTGCTTCTCAGTTGGTCAAAAAACTCATCCAATGTGGCCATCTTTATAGTGACTTTGCCGTCAAATATTTGATTCAGCTCATGTACTCTCTTTGCAATATCAGCATTTGGAGGTGCATTGTCTGAAATAACTCCTGAAACCATAATTGGAACGAAGTCATAAGGATAACCTTCTTTTTCAAGATTATCAACATACCTTAGTATTCTTTTCTGTGAAAACTCAAGCTCTTTTTTCTTTGTTTCATCCACACCTGAAGTTCTAAAGCCTCTGCTAAGTTCTTTTCGGATATCATCACTGATCATGTATGAAGTGCCTCCGTGAGGACAGAGAAACAATTCATTGCCCAGATGATAATGTTCGCTTACCCAAACGAGAACTTTATTTTTGTTTGGGCCCTGCCAATAAAAAGGTTGCTGCTTTTTATACAGCGGGAACATACCGTGGTGGGGATGGAGGGCGCAAAGAAGATTTTCTACTCCGCATTCTGAAAGTATGTCAGGGTATCCCCAGGCGTATCCATTAATATCGGCTGACATACCGCTCTTGATTTTAACTCCGATTTTTTCACCATATTTCTTTGCTTTCATTGTTCTGGAAAGCAATACTTCCTTATCCACCAGCTCCGTCATATTGAGATAGTTTCCGGAGAGCCCGATTTCACCAGACTTCACATATTTTTCGAATTTTTCTATTTGCTCTGCTGTAGCGTTTGCATAGAAATTTTCTACCTGCCACTGATTTTCACACTGCCATTTAAACCCTTGGCAGCCTTGTAACTTCCCGGAATGAATATCATCAAGGATATTTATGGCCTGTACTATAAAATCCTTGTGATAGTTCATTAATTTTTCCTGCCGCTCTGTGTAACCGATATCCGTGTGGGAATGATGGATTAAAAATATCGTCCAGTTTTTCATCATTTTTGCTTCCTTTCTTTTTGCATTGATTTGAAATTCCATTATTAAAATTATTATTTATTGTTGATACAGAATTATTGTTGGCATAGATGCTATTGCACATGCTACCAGCATGGCAGGTTTGTTGCTTGTAACGGAGCTTTTAATATTGATGCAAATGTTCTAGAGAATCCAACCTTTATTATAGTTATATTATTATAAGGTTATAACGTTATAACGTTATAACATTTACAATTGTATGGTAGCATCTAATTTTAATGTTGTCAATACAGAATGTTAAATCTTGCTTTATCAATATAGAAACTCTTATGAAAAGCTAAATTCCACTTTTTCTTCTTTCGTCCAGCCACTCCTTGATTTTGCGCTCGTACCCGTTGACCGTAGGTTTGTAATATATTGTGCCTCTCATCTCTTCGGGAAGATATTCCTGGTTTACGATATTTCCGGGATAGTCGTGGGCATATTTGTATCCGACTCCATATCCCAGGTCCTTCATCCCCTGAGTAACTGCGTTTCTGAGATGCATCGGCACATCACCGGTGCGCTTTGTCTCTACATCGTGCAATGCCTGGTTTATGGCAGCGTAAGCAGAATTGGATTTCGGACTGGTGGCTACCATAACAGCAGCATGGGCCAATATAATCCTTGCTTCGGGCATTCCTATCATTCTTACAGCTTCAGCAGCAGCTGTTGCTACCACCAAGGCATTCGGATTTGCCATCCCGACATCTTCGGAAGCGCATATAATTATCCTCCGGGCGAGAAACTCCGGGTCTTCCCCGGCATATAAAGCCCTGGCAAGATAAAACACCGCCGCATCGGGATCACTGCCCCGCATGGACTTTATAAAAGCGCTGATATTGTCATAGTGCATATCTCCCGATTTGTCGAAAGTCACAGCCCTTTTTTGCACACATTCTTCAATTACAGACATATCTATGTGAATCTTTCCGTCACTGCTGATCTCAGAAGTTATTACCGCCAGCTCAAGGGCATTCAATGCGATGCGGGCATCCCCGTTGCATATGTTGGCAAGGTATTTTAATGCGTCATCTTCCACCTCAATATCGTATTCCCCCAAACCCCGCTCCCGATCGGTTAGCGCATTGTTCAGAAGCTTCAATATGTGCTGCTCCGAAAGGGGTTTGAGCATGAATACCGACGACCTTGAGATCAGAGCCTTGTTAACTTCGAAAAACGGATTTTCAGTGGTAGCGCCGATTAAAACTATGGTTCCGTCCTCTACATAAGGCAGCAGCGCATCCTGCTGGGATTTGTTAAAACGGTGGATTTCGTCAATAAAAAGAACCGTTTTTCCCTTGGTATTCAGCATGGGATTTTGGGTATCGGCAACAATTCTCTTTATGTCCGCCACTCCCGCCGTAACCGCGTTCAGCTTTTCAAAAGGAGTTTTCGTCGATTCTGCAATAACCCTTGCAAGGGATGTTTTTCCCGTGCCCGGGGGACCGTAAAAAATGACGGACGATATGCGGTCTGCTTTTATCATCCTGTAAAGCATTTTTCCTTTGCCGACGATTTCTTCCTGACCCACAAATTCTTCAATTGTCCTTGGTCTCATTCTATAAGCCAGAGGTTCTTTTCTTTCCATCGCACTTCTCTTCCTTGTAACATGTAGTATATGACAAATTATATTTTACCATTATAGGAGAGAGGTTTTCCATATATAAATCTTTTTTCTTTTCCGGGGAAGGTGTGCCCCCATCAAAAAGGAAAAGGTGCCGTAACAGGCACCCCGTATAAATCATCAGTATATAAGCTATCAATTAAGCGTAGTTTTTCACCAGATTATTCTGTATAAATACTTTGTGTTGAAGAGTATAGAGCTATCAGTACAATGGATACTTATTCGTGAGGGCTTTTACCCTTTCTATAACAGCTTCCTTGCTGTTGTCAAAATCCGTAAGGGCCAAGGAGATCAGATCAGCTATCTCCACCATGTCATCTTCCTTCATTCCCCTTGTGGTTACCGAAGGAGTGCCAAGGCGCAATCCGCTGGTAACGGTAGGCTTTTCGGGGTCAAAAGGAATTCCGTTCTTGTTGGCGGTTATGAACACTTCATCCAGCTTATGCTGGGCCTCTTTTCCGGTTATGCCCTTATTGCGGAGGTCTACCAGCATGAGATGGTTGTCCGTTCCCCCGGAAACCAGATTGAAGCCTTTTTCCATCAAAGCATTGGCCAGAGCTTTTGCGTTCTTTACAATTTGAGTCTGATATGCCTTAAATTCATCGGAAAGAGCTTCTTTGAAGCTTACGGCTTTTGCCGCAATCACGTGCATCAGTGGTCCTCCCTGTATTCCGGGGAAAACAGCGCTGTTCAGTTTTTTGGAAAGCTCTTCGGTGCACAAAATCATCCCGCCCCTCGGACCGCGGAGGGTCTTGTGCGTGGTAGTGGTTACAAAATGGGCATACGGTACCGGGTTGGGATGAAGGCCGGCAGCTACCAGACCTGCAATGTGGGCCATATCCACCATCAAATATGCTCCCACTTCATCGGCAATTTCCCTGAAAGTTTTGAAATCTAATATCCTCGGATAAGCGCTGGCACCGGCTATTATAAGCTTTGGAGAATGCTTTTTGGCCAGTTCCCTTACCTGGTCGTAATCAATCCTGCAGTCACTTTCCCTTACACCATAAGGGATTACATTATAGTACTTACCGGATATGTTCTTGGGCATACCGTGGCTCAGGTGGCCTCCATGGGCGAGGTTCATGCCCAACACAGTATCCCCGGGTTCCAGAACAGCAAAGAACACTGCCATGTTGGCCTGTGCTCCCGAGTGAGGCTGAACATTTGCATGCTCTGCTCCAAAAAGCTCTTTTGCCCGTTCTATTGCAAGGTTTTCAACGACATCCACATAATCGCACCCGCCGTAATACCTTTTTCCCGGGTAACCTTCGGCATACTTGTTTGTAAGGGGAGTTCCCAGGGCCTCCATGACTGCTTCACTTACGAAATTCTCCGAGGCGATAAGCTCTATATTATTTCTTTGGCGATTTACTTCATCCTCTATAGCCCTGGCTATATCAGGATCAACTTTTTTTATCTGATTCAAGCTGTACATCTTCTATCCTCCTGTTTGTAAAATCAATGTTCCTAATGGACTTTATAATAAAAAATGCTATTAATCTTTATAATAAAAAAAATGCTAGTAATATTAACGTCTTTTATTGACATCTTTATAAAGCTGCATTTATAGCTTGTATTGATGATATTATCATGGCTTAATCAAATGCATAAATAAAAAACTTTAGCAATAAATATACATTTAATCAAATTATAATAACTAAAAAAAGGCATGTCAACAAATTGTCAAAAAAGATGGAAAAATCATCTTTCTGGTAAACTGTGGCCTTAAAGGTCATACTGCAGGCCTGCAGGCTCAAAGGACCTTATACAGCTCGTCCGAATCAGGCTGCGGTATGCACTCTTCGTGCTCGCCGGAAACCATCTTTTTATCCGGACCTGCAGTAACTTCCCCAATTATTGCAGCCGGGATACCGTTGCTTTTTAGTTTTTTCACCAGACCTTCTCCATCAGGACAGGTTATAAGCATGCAGCCGCTGGATATGAGCTTAAGGGGATCAATGTTGAAGAGCTCTGTGATTTGGGCCGTCTCCGGCTCGACAGGTATTCTCTCCCTATATACAATTACCCCTGTCCCTGAGGCTTCGGCAACCTCCCAAAGGGCTCCAAGGACGCCTCCCTCTGTGACATCATGCATGGCATTTACACCATATTCTCCAGCGATTTTTCCTTCCTTTACAGCGCTTATCCTGTTTATGAAGGTCTTTGCCCTGTCAGCAAGCTCCTGTCCAAGTTTGCTTGCCACATATTCCTCTTTGTCGTGAGCTATGATGGCGGTTCCTTCGAGGCCGGCAGATTTCGTCAAAATTATCTGATCTCCCGGCTTTGCTCCCGAAGTGGTAACCATTTTTTCTTTAAGGACCTTTCCCACCGAAGTGCATACAATTACACATCGGTTGACTGCCTCCGTAATCTCCGTATGTCCTCCGATTATGTCAACGTCCAAGGCAGTGGCTTCCTGGGCTATTTGACCCATAATAGTCTCTATGTCTTCTTCCGTCGTATCCGGCGGAGCAAGAAGGGTGATAAGAAGACCCAGCGGTTCTACACCACAGGAAGCTATATCATTGCAGGATACATGAACTGCCAGCCTGCCTATCTCATTCACTGCTCCGGTAATAGGATCGGTGGACAGCAAACATACATTTTCGCCGAAATCCACAGCACAGCAATCTTCGCCTATGTTAGGCCTGACCAGAATATCGGGCCTTTTTGATTTTAATTTGTCCAGTATGATTTTTTTCAAAACATCATTAGGTAGCTTTCCAACTTTCATTTGTGTTTGCCTCCGTCATAGCCAACTTGGTATGTGTTATCCTGTAAACGTAAAAAGACAGGCAGTTCCAACCTTGCGGATACATCTGTATAAGTAGGTTTATTCATGCCTCCCCATCTGCTCCCTCAGCACCTGCAATTGCTCCCGGGCTGTGTTCATAAGCTTCGCATTTTTCCTTGCCTCCGGGGAGCTGATCAGCTTGCTGAACCATTTGAGTGCTTCTTCATATTCATCCAGCCTGCGGTTCAGCTCAGCAATCAGATAAATGCAGGTGAATTCATCCAGCTTGTCCAACGGAAATCTCTCATTCTGGTATGCATCGTAATAATTTTTGAGGGAAAATTCGAGGAACTGTCTTTCTTTTTCTTTATCTCCTTTAAATCTATACAGCCAGGCTATCCTCAGGCATACTTTAGCAAATTCGCTGCAAGGAGCATTCCTTACCTGCAAATTATAAAGGGCCAGTTTGAAAGCTTCCAGGGCGCCATCTACAGTCCTTTCACCGCTAAAGCTTCTCTTTGTCCATCGTGGTTTTATCTCTTTCCTGATAATCGCGGCGCTTTTTGCTCCAATTTCTTCAAATTTGTCTTTCATCGATGAGTATCCGCAATTTTCACATACCCATACATCATAAAGCAAAGGATTTATATTTTCATAATATGTACAGAAGTCCGAGTCCCTGGATACAACCTTGCATGATCTGATCTTGACCTTTGTTACTTCAAAGTTTGAACCGCATACCGGGCAGGTGACCGACGAGTTGTATATACTGTTACTAACGCTGTTGTCCATTTAATTACCTCTTTTCTTCACTGACATTAAAATTTATTCTTATGCTTCATATCCGGTTTTATCTATGAAAGCAGAGGCTATGCCTTTCTGCAAAGAAATCAGACGGCATGGAAGAAATAAGCTTTCTTTGCATCCTGCCTAATCTGATTTCTTGTCTGACCCATATAGATAATTATAGTATTTTTCATTCATTTTTACCATAGCATTCACAGGTTTATATACATCCTCTGAAATTTTTTCCCTGCTTTTTAGCTTGCCGTTTTTATCGTATGTCTCCCGGTATAATATAACCCTAAAACCTTCTCTGGCCTTGCGTTCCACTACTTTTTCGCCGAACGCCAGGCTGTTATCTATTTCTATTTCCTCCTTTTCAGGGGCGTATCTCTCCACTACTTTGGAAACAAGTTTTACCGTATAGTCGTTTTCCTTTTTTCCCAGTATTCTTATGACAATTTGGTTTTTTGCCACTTCTGCGCTGATGCACACAGGATAATCCTTATCGTTTTGAAATTTAAAATCTATATAGTCTCCGGAAATGGTGGCATCCTGACCTAAGCCTACATACAATGACGGCAGTGAATGATGGGTTCTTTCCAGCACTTTCAGCTTGGCCTTGAGTACGGAATTATATAAAGTGGTTGTAGTCTGGCACACCCCGCCTCCTATGCCGTCTATATACTCGTTTTTATATACAATCAAAGCCTCCTTGTAGCCATTTTCCACTGTCCTGGGCCCCAAAGCCTTGTTCATTGAAAATATGTCGCCGGGCATCAATATGATTCCGTTAATTTTTTCACATGAAATTTTCACATTGTGCGTCCTGTTAACATCACTGGGATTAAAATAAGTTGTAAAGCTCGACACGACATGGTTTATTACTTTTACATCGTCATAAGTAATATCGGGTTTGAATTTATCAACTATGAGGCTTATCTCATAAAAATCGCCGGAGGAAACCTTTTCGGAAAACAGCTTAAAATTCTTATTTATGTCCAGTACCTTGCCGGGCTCATCTTTCTTGATGTCGATTTTGCCGTTTTCATATTTAACTTCGGCATTCCTGCCTTTTTCATCGATCTGCAGTTTGATTTCAGCCAGTTTTCTTTTCAAGAGTTCTTCATCAAACTCCAATTCGGCTATGATGCGCTTGCCTTTAAACCTTACCCGGACGATTTCATAAAGCCTTTGGAATAAATTACCTGTGCGTCCTGTTTTGTATGCCTCTTTTATGATTTCGGAGGTTGGATACTTCAAGTTTATGTCCTGCACATCGCAGGTCCAGGAATTGTCTTCATGCCTGAAGGTTATATGCTTTTTTGCATATTTTTCCTGAAAGATATTTTCTATAACCGAGTCCGCTTGCATTTTGTCAAGCCCACCCAGGTTGATACCTTCAAACCATACGCCATCGTATATGGTTTGAAGGTTCAGTACCCAAAAGGCAGCCAAAGCAACGGCAAAAGCCAATGCCAGGAACGTGACAGCCAGAATTATCAGCCATTTTTTTTTAAGTATAGAAGAAAACAACATATTTATACCATCCGGAATATTTCTTTTAATGTCTATTATATAAATATTACAGATGGCTTTATTTATACTAGTTTGAAAGAATTCATTCAATATATAAATTTTCCAGGCTTCCAGCCTTATGGATAAATATGCACAGCCATTTTAAATCAAAGCACCTTGCCCAGCCGGATGCGCAATACTTCCCTTTCCTCCACTGCTTTTTTAATCATATCCTCGATATTCAGGTTTGCTTCCGACTTAAGGATTTGCTCCAGCCTGGGTTTTGTCTTGGGGTGTTTTGCAACGAAAACCGTACAGCAGTCTTCATAGGGCAGGATGGAGGTATCAAAAGTGTTGATTTTTCTTGCAATTTCAATCACTTCATTTTTATCCATTCCGATAAGCGGCCTGAACACAGGAATGCTTACTACAGCATTGGTGCAGGCAAGGCTTTGTATGGTCTGGCTTGCCACCTGCCCCAGGCTCTCTCCGGTAATCAGAGCATGGGCTCCGGTCAAGCCGGCAATCCTTTCTGAAATATCCATCATTACCCTTCTCATAATAATTGTAATCTCATCTTCCGGGCACTTATCATTAATTTCCAGCTGTATGTCGGTGAAAGGCACAATATGAAGATTTATCTCCATGCAGTATTCGGACAGGATTTTTGCCAGATCGATAACCTTTTCCCGAGCTCTCTCACTGGTGTACGGATAGCTGTAAAAATGCACCGCTTCAATTTCCACTCCCCTTTTAGCCATCATCCATCCTGCCACCGGACTGTCAATGCCTCCTGACAGGAGCAGGACAGCCTTTCCGTTGGTGCCCATGGGCAAACCGCCATGGGCAGGGGTAATGTCCGAATAAATATATGAGTTCTCCCGGACTTCCACATGCAGGATAAAGGCGGGGTTGTTGACATCCACCGTCAAAGACGGGATGTTCTCCAGGATATATGCCCCCAATTCCCTGTTGATTTCCGGCGTATCCATGGGAAACTTCTTATTTCCCCTCTTTGTTTCCACCTTGAAGGTGGAATGCCCGTATTTTTCAGTGAGGCTTTTAGCCAGCATCAATCCATGCTTTTTAATCTCTTCAAAATCTGTATCTACTTTCATGACAGAGCTTACGGATACTATGCCGAAAACCTTAGACAGCCGTTTAAGAGCTTCATCAATATCATACTCGTCGGATTCCGGTTCTATATAAATTCTTGACTGCGACTTTATGACCTCAATTTTTCCAAGTCCGTACAGAGACCTCTTTATATTGCTTATGAGCTTTGACTCGAATACTGGTCTGTTAAGACCCTTAAGGGCTATTTCGCCGTAACGCACCAATATAATCCTCTTCATTTGAAGTTACTACCTCCGCCTGTTTTTATGTATTTTGATTTTCGGTATTATTACCTTTAACGCATCGATGGTATCCAAAACATCCTGTTCCGTGTTCAAGGATGAGAAGCTGAACCTTATGGCTCCTTCAGCATAACATTTGTCTACATTGATTGCCTGAAGCACATGGCTCCGGGTATCTTTCCTCGAGGAGCAGGCTGATCCGGTAGATACGTATATTCCCTTCTCCTCCAGGTGGTGAAGCAGCACCTCGGCCTTCAGGTCCGGGAATGAGATGTTTAAGATATAGGGCGACGCATCCTCCGGTGAATTTACATGAAAATCATCTATTTCTTCTTCCAGTCTTTTTAAAAACAAGGATTTCAACCCGGCAACCTTTTTAAAATTCTCCTCCAGCCTTTGGAATATCATCTCCGAAGCCATTCCAAAGCCGCCAATTCCCGATACGTTTTCGGTACCTGAGCGGATCAAGGATTCCTGGCCACCCCCGAATAATATGGGCTTCAGCCTTATGGTTTTATTTGCCCAGACCGCACCCACGCCCTTGGGGCCATGTATTTTGTGGGAGCTTATGGACAACAGGTCAATTCCCAGCTTTTTAGGGTTCAGCTTTATTTTTCCGTAGGCTTGTATCGCATCCATATGCAATACTGTATTCCTGTTGACGGCATTCTTGATTTTTACTATTTCTTCCACCGGTTGAACCGAACCGATTTCATTATTTACCACCATTATGCTTATAAGGGCGGTATCTTCATTTATAGCATCCCTCAATTGCTCGAGATTAATTATCCCCTTGCTGTCCACGTCCAGGTAATCCACCCTGTAGCCGTTCTCAGCCAGGTGCCTGCAGGTTTCCAGCACCGAAGGATGCTCAATTTTGGAGGTGATAACATGCCGTCCTTTCCTGGGGTTTGCACTAAGATATCCTATTATCGCGAGATTGTTGGATTCTGTGCCTCCCGAAGTAAAATACACCTCCCTGCCTTCCACCCCAAGGGAACCGGCAATTATATCCCTGGCTTTCTTTATCAGCCTTTCGGCCTCTATGCCCTTTGTATGCAGGGAGGAAGGATTTCCGTATACACTGGCATTGATATAATTTATGTAATCTATAACCTCGTCATAAGGTCTCGTCGTAGCGCTGTTATCAAGATATATGTCCCTTTCCATTGTCATCCTCTCTTTACTTACAAAAATCAACATTAATTATTCTAACATATAATGATTATTTTAACCATTCTAAATACAGCTTTATATTTAATCAGGTTTTCACAGGTATTTTTTTGTGTTAAACTGTAATATATGTAAGTAATGGGGGTATGTGTTTTGTTAGGTCCTTTTAGAAGAATAATAGGCTGCATTTTGACTATTGCTATGCTGGCTGCTTTGCTGCCGGCTTTTACAGCAAAGGCTTCCGACAATACGGAACCTTTTTTTGATGTTCCGGCTAAAAGCTACGCTTATGATGCGATACACAAGTTGAGGGAGCTGAATATCACCAACGGTATTGGCAACAACCAGTTCGGTTATGGAAAGACGATAACCAGAGCTGACTTTGTCACCTTCCTGGTCCGCCTGATGGGATGGGAGCTTGTATATCCTGAAGAAGGAAGCTTCAATGACAATAAGGATAAAAAGAAGCACTATTATCCTTATATCGAAACTGCCCTGAAGGCTGGAATAATTAAAAAAGCGGAATATTTCCGGCCCAATGACAATATTTCGCGGGAAGAGATCGCTATAATGATAATAAGGACAATCGGCCTGGAAACCCTTGCCCAGCAGCCATCTCTTTCGTATCAGCCTTTCAGCGATGTAAATAAATATAACGGATATATTAATATCGCAAAAGATCTGGGCATCGTCACCGGAATTCCGGGAAATCTCTTTGCGCCCAAGAACAACGCCAAGAGAGAAGAAGCTGCTGTCATGATGATGCGCATGTATGAGAAGTTAAATCACGGCATAAACGAGCTGCATGCCTTTTATGCCCACAATGCTTATTCCCAGAAGGAGTATATAAAAAGCTTGGATTCGGTAAGTTTTGGCTGGTGCCGCCTCGAATATGATGCCGAAAACGGGAAGGTCATACTGAATTCTTCTTCCAAAAACGAAAATGACTTCGTGCTGCCCGACGGTTTTTCCGGCGTTGTGGAATATGCGCGGCAGGAAGGAGCCTCCACCCAGCTTAATGTGTTTGCTTCCAACGACATCCGTATCAATGCTGATGAAACCCAGAAAAATATCGGCCTGGTGGAATACATCATTAAAAATCCTGACGTAAGGAAAGCTGTTATCCATGACATCGTCCAAATGCTGAATTCCGCTAAAAAAGGTGATGAAGAGGCTGCTTTTGACGGAGTGGTCATTGACTTTGAAGCTCTCGGAGGCAAGGATAACCAGGTGTTTTTAAATACATTCCTGGATGAACTGAACACCGAGCTGGACAAACACAGCAAAAAACTTTACGTTGCCGTACATCCGGTGCAAAGACCGGGAGAGGCTTATTATAATGGTTATGATTTTAAAACCATAGGTGAAATAGCCGACAAGGTGATCCTTATGGCCCATGATTATAACGCCAAATCTTTGAACGATAGCGAAATGGACATCGGCTTTACATCCACTCCCCTTACTCCCTTTGATCAGATTTATTTTGCCTTGAAAGCGATTACAGATAAGGATACAGGGGTTCAGGACCTGAGCAAAATTTGGCTTCAGATTTCCTTCGGATCGGCTCAGTGGCAGAAGAAGGACGGAAAGGTTATAAACCGGTATCCCTATGTTCCAACTTATCAAAAAATAAGGGATAGAATAAAGAACCTGGATAATATGCAAAATGTAGTTGTAGAATATGCAAAATCTTATGAAAATCCTTATATAACATATTACAACCCTGACACCGGCGTCAGCAATGTTATATGGTACGAGGACAGCCGCAGCGTCACAGCGAAGGTAAACCTGGCTAAAATGTTCGGTATCCGGGGAATTTCCTTATGGAGGCTGGGAAACATACCTGATTTTGATGATGACGGAATGTATCTGGATGTTTGGCAGCAGTTGATTGAACAATAATTGGGTTTTTTGCATCTAAAATATATGGGATAATAAAGGAATCAACTATTATTAAGGATATGGTGAGATAGATGTTAAGCAGAATCGAAGAAATATTGAAGAAAAGATATATGCCTTACCTTTTAATATCGGTAGTAGGACTGATTGTTTATTGCAACAGCTTTACAGCGCCTTTTACCCTGGATGATTTCGGTTCCATCACAAATAATTATGCCATAAGGAATCCTCTGGATTTCAAGGCTATATGGGAATTTTATTCCAACAGGTTCGTGCTGTACTATACAATATCACTGAATTACTTTTTGTTTCAGAACATGCCCTTTGGATATCATGTTGTGAACTTTATTATTCATATAATCAACGGTATACTGGTATATTCCATACTTTATCACCTGCTCGGACTGGATTATTTCAAAGACAAACTGCCCGGCAGGTACCGGAAGCTTGTCTGCACCCTTTCTGCCATAATGTTTATATGCCATCCGGTCCAGGTAAACGCAGTTACTTATATTATACAGCGTACCGCAGCCCTGGCCGCGACGTTCTATTTTGCTGCCGTCCTGAATTATTTGAAATACAGGATATACCACAGAAAAAGGTATTTTGCATTTACCCTGCTCTTTACCGTCATCGCCATGTTTACCAAGGAAAACACCATTACTATACCATTCATGCTGATTCTAATCGAGCTCATGTTTTTCCTCAAGGACGGAAGAACAAAATGGGTAAAGAGAATAGCTGTTTTTTTGGTTCTCCTTCTGACAATACCTATTATTCCTGCGACAAACCTGTATCTTGGTGGTTACAGCCAGAGTGATCCGAATGTGGACTTCAAGGCCAGCACATCAATGGACAGGATGCACTATTTTTATACCCAGCTGAATGTCATACTCCACTATGTTCAGCAGCTGTTCATACCCTACAGGCTGAATTTTGATTACAGCAACGATTATCCCATATCTAAAACTCTTTGGGAAAACTATTCCTACATATCCTTGATAATTCATGCCATCATTGGCATTATTGCGTTGGTGAATATAAGGAAAAACAAGCTTATTGCTTTGGGAATCCTTTGGTTTTATATAGGCTTGTCGGTGGAATCGTCTTTTATTTCGATAAAAGATGTCTATTTTGAACACAGGCTGTATTTCCCTATCGTAGGGTTTATAATGTTTCTCACCGGCCTCATGCTCCATGAAACCGGTAAAGAAAAGCGTCCCTATCTTTTTAAGCGTCCTATCGAATTCTTTGTTGTTGCAATGGGGTTTCTCATCGTTATGTACTCCGGAGTCACTCTGCACAGGAATTACATTTTCAGTGACGGCATACGCCTCTGGACCGATGTGACGCAAAAGGCTCCCAACAGTGACAGGGCTCATTGCGTTCTGGCTACGAATTACCTCGATTCCTATGAGCTGAGCGACAATAAACCGGCGGAATACCTGGAAGCTGCGGAAAGGGAGTTTAAAAAGGCGATAGAGCTAAACAGCAGAAATGACACTGCCCATTGCAACCTTGCCAAGGTTTATAATTTAAAAGGAGAATATGAGAAAGCCATAGAGGAGGCTAAATCCTGCAACAGGATCAGAAAATCCAAATATGCCTATTACAATCTGGGCACAGCTTATAAAAACCTCGGCAGGACTGAAGATGCCATCGATGCATATCTTGAAGGATATAAGATAGACAACAAGGCCACTTTTATTTTGGAAGCCCTTGGAGATATTTATAGCGACATAGGCGATTATGATAATGCACGTTTCTATTATGAGGAGATAATTAAAAATAACACTTATTCGAAAAACACCAGGATCAAGGAAAAGCTGGAGAAAATCAAGGATTTAAGCGGTGAGAGTAAACCGTGACTGTACAAGAAGGAATGGTCAAGATCAAAGTATGCTTGCTGGAGTTAATAGAGTACCTGTTTTGTTAGAAAAAAGTATACAAATTAATGTGTCAAGAAGCCATTTTGATAAAATAAACCAGCTCCGAAAGGAGCTGGTGTCAATATTTGTTCCTTCTTTCGACATTCAATGGGCCGAAACAGCAACATCTTTTTCAAAGGTGCTCTTTATAATAAATTGGGAACCGTCCCACACAAAATGCTGCTCTATGTACTTACCTTTTATGTTGTCGTAATAAGTATTTATAAACCCGCTTTTTGCAAATTTCTCAAACTCTGTCGTATATCTGCTTTTTCCTCCGCTGCTGAAAATTTCACCGGTTTTTACAGGCAGCAGCTCAATTCCGTCATCTTTAATGGTAAACAGCCTGTACACGTTGCCATTGCTTGAGGCATACTGACCCAGGGCAAAATCAAGATTTCCGTCATTATTATAATCATCAAACTGCAAAAGAAAGCTGCTGTTGAATACCAAGTCCTGGCCGCCAAAGGCTTCATTCAAGTCCAACTCCGATATTGTCTTTCCGGCTTCGTCAATGAGGGAAACGACGAATTTCCCCTGCCAGTTCCAGCCTTGAAATGGCCCGGCTTCTGTTTCCTCATACTGCTTGCCGTCCACCATCCTTACCACAATCTTTTCATCTTTTGAATCCTTATCATAATCCAAGGTATTTTCCGACACAATCCCATCCATATCCCTGAGGCTCTTTTTCAGTTCCATACCATAACGGGTATACCTATACTCAACCCTTTTATGATCAGTCATATCACCGGTCCTATAATAAGCTGAAAAACTTCCGTCTTCTTTATTAAAGAGCACGAAAGATGCATTTAACGCCTGATCAACATTTGCGGACATTAGCGTGTTTCCGTCCCATTCAAATATACAGGCTGTGGTGATTGTACCGGGAAGCTGTGTAATGATTTCTTTCACACCATCACCATCAATA
Source organism: Clostridium thermosuccinogenes (assembly GCF_002896855.1). NCBI lineage: Bacteria > Bacillati > Bacillota > Clostridia > Eubacteriales > Clostridiaceae > Clostridium > Clostridium thermosuccinogenes. The sequence goes on from NZ_CP021850.1 coordinate 2,038,838, forward strand.
TCCATTTCCGCTGTAATGCCATCCACTGAGAGAAATGGCTTTGGAATGCCCTGCTCTATAATGAAGTATTCTGTCTTGGTTTCATAGCCGCTAAATGCCCCTTGAAACTTAACCATTGTTTTGTCAAAGAGGTCCAATGCCTCTGTGCAAACAAGGTCATCAGCAATGCTGTTTTTATCTGCTATGGCTCCCAGGTCATAATACTCTTTGCCTGCAAAACCCATATGAAGGTATTCATTATCGTCGGCCTTTTCATAAATGTACGCGCTTCCACCATCAACATACACACTATCCACCATATCGCCTATATGCCCTTTAATTTCCGTAGAAATTTTTTGCTCGTAGCCATCTTTGCCAAACTTTAAAGGTATGGCAGTAAGGAAGCTGAATTCAGGCTTTAGCATATCATTTAATGTTAATAAGGGAATGTCAAATTCAGGAATGCCGAAAACATAAGGAAAGTATTCATATGCCTGGAAGTAAACCACAACGGCATTGTTCGATAAATAGAAATCCTGATCGGCTTTTATAGCATCAAAGGGATTCAGCAGTGCATAGGTCATTCCCTTCTCTTCCATCTGCTTTTTCACTTCATCGCTGATATAGGATACATAATCAATGCCATCCTTAAATAAATCCTTTAAATCGCATTCCTCTCCTGTGTTCAGATCAAAGGTATAAGAGCTTTGAAGGGTATTGCCATGAGCGCCTCCGCTGTACAGGTAGGCGGAAAACACGATGCTCAACATGCCGTTCTGGTTGTATTTGACCTGGTAATTGAAATAGGTTTCAACCTTAATACCCCTTGCGATTTCATCCTGGCCTATGTATTTTGCAAATTCATATCCTTCTTTCTTTGCCTCTGCTGCAAGTTTTGAAAATAAGGAGTTTAACTTATGCTGCACTTCGGTGTTATCCAATCCTTTAATCTCCGGATATTGAATAGTAAGCTTCAAGGTTTGAGTTTCTTTTACTTCCTTCTTTGTATTGATTACAATAGGATTTTCCTTGACGCTGTGTATCCTTACATCGTTTTTAGCCTTATCCCATATTATTTTCAATCCCATATTATCGCTAAAAAAGTCCTGCCTCATGTAAGTCCTGCCGCCCACATGGGTGTATCCTCCCTGGATATAAGACTCATGGTCATCCACGGCAATTATATAATCCGAAAGGCGGATATTGATATTCCTTTCGGGCATGCGAATGATAATTTCTTGATTTTTTCCGGACCACAAGACCTCAAACCCCAGCTTTTCGGAAATAGCCCGCAGGGGCAAGAACAATTCCCCATCGATAACCTTTGCAGGCATTTCAATTGTTTCGCCGTTTACCGCAATCCTCAAGACATCCACATCGTCTGCCAAGACGACTGTACTTGCAGCCATACAGATTGTAAGAGCCAATAAAAAAACCAGTAATCTTTTACCCATTGTTACCACACCTTTTTAAGACATATTTTTACGCATAATAATTTTAGGCGTATTTAAAGAAGAAAAAGTTCCCTTTTTGAAAATGCAATTTCCTGATGAACCAGCTAAGAAATTTCAAAGGCAGTTCCATCTTCGAGTTCATATTCACCAAATCGGAATTTGCTTTCAACATGATGGCATCTTTTTTAGATATACTCACAAATCTAAAGCCAGTCAATGCCGTTTCTTTGCAAGGCATCCAGAGCAAAACTGCTGTGCTGGGGCTTCACCCTGCAAACCTTGTAATTTGGATAAAGCAGTTTGTCGTCCCCTTCTTCCACTCCCACAGCCAGTGAGATTAGCTTTGAACCCTGCTCCAGCAATTTATTCAAAATATCGCACTGATCCGCCAGAACGTGAATATGGGTCACCCACAGGCCTCTAACTCCCAGCAACTTTAGATAACAGATCAATTCCAGTGACATTGTCAATGAGTCCACTGAAGTACAGGACGTAAAAGGCTCATTGAATAGTACCAGTGTGTCGGAATTGATTCTATTAATCAATTCGGATAACTCCTTGAGCTCCCTTGACAATCTTCCATTATAGACTGGAATAGAAATCATCAGAATAAAGATGCTGAAAGATACTGTCTATTTGCAAATCCTTATATGCACTATACAACCATGATGGTTGGGCATTCATGTCTGTGTCTGTTTCATAAAATAAAATATCTATACCCATGATCAACACCAAATCTAATAAAATAAATTAACGGCTTTGGCAATCTATGTAATTTATGTTCAATTATATAACACTTTACTAATATGTCAATAATTTAAGGGATATGTCTTTAGGCTAGTGATTGAATTAACTTCCCTTTTTATTTTCACTTTTTAATGTTTTCTTTCTGGAATAATAAACAGCTTTCTATGATTTTGTCATAGAAAGTTGTATTCAAATCGGAGTTCATTGAACTGATAGCTGGTAAAGCCAGGCTAAACCCAGGTATTGAATGATAGTACTGAACTTGGCAGAACCTTATTTATCAGAACATCATGTCATTCTTTCTCTTTTTCATTATTATTGAAATTTTCTATCATTTCTTTTTCTTCTTGAATGTCCATGAACTCTTCCAAATAAACAGTTCTATATTCATCTATATCATCCAGGCATTTGCAACAGTTGTCGCACCTTTTCTCCGGGTCCAGGTCGCATATGTCGCATTCGCCACAATCAACGCATTCCCGGTCATACAACAAACATTCCTTGTTCATACTGATATACTCCTTTTTATTGCCATTATTAAGATAAATTATAACCGGTGGGAATGCATTAGTAAACATGGTAATTCAAAAAGTATGCAGCTGATTAAGCTTTCGTACTGCTAACTTCCGACAGGTATCAAAAGCTTGGAGCCTGCATATATGTTGCTGCCGGATAGATTGTTTATTTCTATTATTTTATGAATGTACTCTCTCAAATCTCCGCCTGTGCTGTATTTTTCGGCAATATTCCACAGGTTGTCCCCATGAAAAACGGTTATTTCCATATATGTAGGTTCCTTATATCCCTGTACGCTTGCGGCAAACAAGGTTGTAAGCATTATGAAGGTTATGAAGGAAATGAATAATATGAATCTCTTCTTGTTCTTCAATACATACCTTTTTCTCATAAAACCGCCTCCACAACAGAACATTTGTTCCTTTGTTAACTGAATTATATACGAACATTAGTTCTTTGTCAATAATTTGTGAAAAAAATTCGAACATTAGTTTGATTTTTGTAAAAAATATGTTATAATAAGGTAGAAAGAATGCCGAACCTGTAATTAAGCCAGGTGGTATGGCCTGCATCATTATCCGTGGGTCTGGTTACATATTGATTTACTATAAATTTTCTGGCTTATGAAAGGTTGCTATCAAATAATTCGAACTGAGGTGCAAACCATGCAAAAAGATAATAAGAGTCCGCTTAATGAAAAGCAGCGGAAAATACTTGAATTTCTTAGACAGCAAATAGATGAAAAAGGGTATCCTCCTTCAGTAAGGGAAATATGCAGCGCTATGGGTTATAAATCGACCTCTACTGTACATGGTTATATCGAGCAGCTGCAAAAAAACGGTTATCTTCAGAAAGATCCTACAAAGCCCAGAGCGTTGAAGATTATATCCAATAACAAGGAAACGGAAGTTAGAAAAGAAGGCGAGTATTATTCCAAAAAAGAGCTGGTGGATGTGCCTATAGTCGGCAAGGTTACAGCAGGACAGCCCATTCTCGCTGTTGAGAATATAGAAGACACCTTTCCAATCCCGGTGGATTTCGTACAGAATTCTACGGCATTTATGCTGAGGGTTCAGGGAGATAGTATGGTGGAAGCAGGCATATTAGACAAGGATTATGTGCTTGTTAAGCAGCAGTCAGTGGCATCCAACGGCGATATTGTTGTTGCTTTGATTGGAGATGAGGCGACGGTTAAAACCTTCTACAAAGAAAAGGATTATATCAGGCTTCAGCCGCAGAACAAATATTACGACCCCATTATCGTCAAAGAGGGCGTGTCAATTCTCGGGAAAGTGATTGGTGTTTTCAGAAAGCTGTGATTCAATAAGCTTTATAGCTTATTTCTGATACGATATTGCGATATTATGCGGATTAAAGTACAGACTTAAGGCAAGGGACGGAATTGCAGTGCTTTAATCCAAGGCTTCTTGTGTAAATGTAAAGATTTAAATGACATATAGAGATTTTAAGAATAAACTAAAGAGAGTATCAAGCAGATTAATGGATTGGATAACACCGAAGTGCAGCATAAGCTCAATTTCTTATTTTCAAAGCTTACAGCAGATGCATGGAAAACTATATAGCAGAACAATCAATGACAGCATAATAAAATAGGGCCTAATAATATGGACCCTATTTTATCATGCACAGGTAAAACTTCTGAAATGGATATATCAATTATATTGCCCATAAAAATAAATATATTTTATTCTTTGTTATCGTTGAAAATCAAATTTACCATTTTCATCGGGCTTACAGTTGATATGGCATGTTTATAAACAAGCTGCTGCTTTCCTTCGCTATCCAAAACTACAGTAAAGTTGTCAAATCCTTTTACCATGCCTTTCAATTGAAAGCCGTTGGTAAGATAGATTGTAACGGGAATATGATCCTTTCTTACCTGATTCAGGAAAACATCTTGCAAATTAATACTATTCTTAACCACAATAATCCTCCTCTGTTTTCTGCGCTTGCATAAATATTGACACATTGTATATTAAATATATAATGAGCAATGTTTTGGTTCATCATTTTAATATTATTCTATAGGAAAATTCCAAATGTTGCAAGATAATCTTTGACATTTTCCAATAATTCTAAATGTCCGTCCAGCTTGTCGACGTCAATCCAATGGACATCAGGTATTTTTTTGAACCATGTCATCTGCCTTTTGGCATAATGTCGGGTATCCCTTTTAATAATATAAATTGCTTCGTCCAGTGAAATCTCTCCTCTTAGGTAGGAGAGGATTTCTTTGTATCCAATACCTTGCATCGCCACGGCGTTTTTGTCGTATCCCAGTTCTACCAATCTTTTGACTTCATCCACCAGGCCCTTTTCCATCATCAGGTCGACCCTCTTATTGATCCTGTCGTAAAGAATTTCCCTTTCCATTCTCAATCCAATCAGTATATATTCATATTTTACAGCCTGGGTTCTGGATAACTCCTGATGATAAGATATGGGCTTTTTGGTTTGTTCGTAAACTTCTATGGCTCTGATAACCCTCTTTACATTATTTTCGTGGATTTTTTCCGCTGCCTTCGGATCGATTTTCTTTAGTATATCATGAAGGTAACGATTGCCTTTTTCTTCGGCTTCCTTCCATAGCCTTTCCCTCAACTCCTGATTGCTTTCCGTTTCCGAAAAATTTATGTTATATATCAAGGAGTTGATGTAAAGCCCTGTGCCTCCTGCTATAATGGGAATTTTTCCCCTTTTTAATATTTCCTCAATATATTTTTCTGCCAGATCTTTAAATTTCACAACATTGAATTCTTCATCAGGATATATTTCATCAATGAGATAATGCTTTATACCCTGCCTTTCTTCCATATCCGGCTTAGCTGTTCCGATATCCATGTATCTGTATACCTGCATTGAATCTGCAGATATGATTTCAGTATCCAGCTTTTTAGCCAGATCAATTGACAAATTTGTCTTACCGGAAGCGGTAGGTCCCAAAATGACTATCACCTTATCCATAATCCACCCCACAGTTGCTTCTTTAACTATATCCGTTCTTCATTTATACGATTCTTTTAAACATCTTTTCCAGTTCATATTTAGTAAGCCGTACAATTGTTGGACGTCCATGGGGGCAAGTATATGGATTTTCCAGTTTGTCCAAATCCTCCAGTATTTTTCTTATTTCCATCTCGTCCAGCCGCTTGTTTGCTTTTACTGCAGCCTTACAAGCCATGGTGTATATCGCGTCGTCGGCGATTTTTCTGTAGTTGTCCTTGCCGGCCTTGGTTACACTGTCCACAACATCCAAAAAAACGCTTTTTACAGGCTCATCAATGCATGCAAAGGGCACGGATCTCAGTATAATGGAATTATTGCCAAAATCCTCATAAATAAAACCCAGTTTATTGAAAAATTCTCTTTCTTCCTGCAGTAGCTTTAGCTCCTGATTGGTAACTTCTATAACAATGGGAGCTAGCAGCTCCTGGGATAGAGATTCGTTATCCATAAACTTTTTCTTCATCGCTTCATAAGTTATACGCTCATGGGCGGCATGCTGGTCTATAAGCATCAGCTCGTCCTTATGCTGCAAAATGATATAGGTTGAGAAAGCCTGACCAACCAACGTACACTCGCTTAAAGACATTTCAGCTTCAGGAGTCTTTTCACCATAACGGGATGACACCTCGCGGAAGGTTTCAGCATCGGAGCTTTGAAATTTAACATCCTCGTCTATGGCAAGGGATGCTTTTTCTTCATATCCTGCTTTGGCTTTTCCTATTCCGGTTTCGTTTGTCAAGGTCAAGTCTTCTTCAAATTCGTCTTCTCCGGTTGCGCTTGGAACACTTTCTACTGCTCCATGTTTTATTGATCCAGCTTCGCTTGCAGTAAATTCATTTATATCGATTTTTTGCGCTTCCCTTTCGTATGCTGTAATACCTCTTGCATTGAATCTTTCTGTTTCACCCTTGAATGCAGAAACATCTCTTGTACCGGATTCTCCTGCTTCACCTTTGTACGCTGTAATATCTCCTACATTGGACTTATCTGCTTCGCCTTTATATGCTGTAATATCTCCTACATTGGACTTATCTGCTTCGCTTTTATATGCTGTAATATCTCCTACATTGGACTTATCTGCTTCGTCTTTATATGCAGTAATATCTCTTACATCCGGTTTATCTGCTTCAACTTTGTATGCTGTAATATCCCTTCCATCGGATTTATCTGCTCCGTCTTTGAATGCTGTAACTTCCCTTGCATCGATTTTCGTTGTTTCATCTTTGCAATCTGTAATTTCCCTTTCGTCGATTTCTTCTTCAGCTTTGCTTGGGAAATTATATTTTTCTCCGGGTGACTCCATCCAGGCGTTGCTTGCTGTAGTGTCTTTTGTCGAAGTTTTTTGTGCTCCGGTTATGTTTGAGAAGCTTTCTCTCGCTGCGGCTCTTCCTGTTCCGCTTTCCCATGCCAGAGCTTCTCCTGCTATATAATTTGCTCCTTTTGTGCCCTCTATTTCATGCCGCTTTGCTTCCTCTGTCCTGGCTTCTTTTGTCCCGGTTTTTTTCTTATCCAACACCGGATTTATCCCGGAATATATATCCTGCTGCAAAAAGTCCCCATTGGCCTTTTCAAAGCCGTCGAACTTGAATATATTGCTATCCTTGCTTTCCAGGCGCACCGTCCTTATGAGGGATGTACCCAGAAGAGCGTTGTTTACTGCATGGTAAACGATTCTAAAAATCTTTTGCTCTTCGGAAAACCTCACTTCCATTTTTGTCGGATGGACGTTTATGTCAATCAGAAGGGGATTCAATTCAATATTTAACACAATAAAAGCAAACTTGTTTTTCATCAAAAGCGTTTTATAAGCTTCGTCGATGGCCGAGCTTACCAGCTTGCTTTTTATATACCTTCCATTGACAAATATAGTCTGATGGCTTCTTGTACCTCTTGCAATTTCTGGCTTTCCTGCATATCCGGTAACCCTTATGCCGCTTTCTTCATAATCGATCCTGACCACCTGCCGGGCAACCTCTTTGCCATATACGCTGAAAATAGTGCTTAACAGGTCATTATTGCCAGGGGTATGAAGAACCTGGGAATGATTGCTAACCAATCTGAAGGAAATGTGAGGATTGGCAAGAGCTATCCTGCTTACCAGATCAGACACATATCCGGCTTCGGTGCTGTCCTTTTTCAAAAACTTAAACCTGGCAGGAGTATTGTAAAACAAGTCTCTGACTATAAAGGTAGTCCCTACGGGACAGCCGGTTTGTCTCACATCCTGTACGGTTCCGCCCTGGATTTTTATATAGGTTCCGTGAGGTTTTTCCCTAACTCTCGTTGACACTTCAACGGTTGAAACGGCTGCAATGCTTGCCAGGGCTTCGCCTCTAAAGCCCATGGTTATAATCGACTCCAGGTCGTCAGCATGCCTTATCTTGCTGGTTGCGTGCCTCTCGAAAGCAATTTCAAGATCATCCTCTTCTATGCCTGAACCGTTGTCAACTACCTTGATATAGCTTATCCCGCCGTTTTTGATCTCTATGGAAATGCTTTCAGCTCCTGCGTCTATGGAATTTTCCACCAGTTCCTTTACCACCGATGCAGGTCTTTCCACCACTTCTCCTGCAGCTATTTTATTTGCCGTGTTTTCGTCAAGAATTATTACCTTGCCCATCCTTTTCCTTTCTAAGGCTTTCTAGCCTTCTGCTGAAGCTTATAGAGTATATTCAAAGCATCGAGAGGTGTCAGCGTGGTTATATCGATATTTTTTATTTCCTCCAGCACCTCATTTTCCTGCTTTGACTCGCTGCCTAAAACAGCAAACAGGTCTATCTGTCCTTCCAACGGAACTTTCATCTTTTTGAGCTTTTTTTCCTTCTTGCTGATATCGCTGTCTTCCAGCTCGTTCAATATTTCTTTGGCCCTGTCGATGATTTCCTGGGGCAATCCTGCCAGCCTTGCCACCTGTATCCCATAGCTGCCGTCTGCTCCGCCCCGGGTGATCTTTCTGAGGAAAATTATATCTTCCCCTTTTTCCTTTACGGAAATGCAGTAGTTTTTTATGCCCGTCAGTTTTCCCTCCAGTTCCGTAAGCTCATGATAATGGGTGGCAAAAAGCGTTCTGCAGCCGATTTTATTTTTGTCGCATATGTATTCGATAACTGCCCAGGCTATGCTCAAACCATCGAAGGTGCTTGTCCCTCTGCCAATCTCGTCCAATATGAGAAGGCTTCTTGGTGTGGCATTGGCAAGTATGTTGGACACTTCCGACATTTCCACCATAAAAGTGCTCTGCCCTGCAGCAAGGTCATCAGAAGCTCCGACCCTCGTGAAAATTCTGTCGGTGATTCCGATTTTTGCGCTGCCTGCCGGCACAAAGCTCCCTATCTGTGCCATTAGGACTATTAAAGCTGTCTGGCGCATGTATGTGGATTTTCCGGCCATGTTGGGCCCGGTAATGACAGCCAGCCGGTTATCCTTCATATCCAGAAAGGTATCATTGGGAACAAAGCTGCCCTGCCCAAGCATTTTTTCCACTACCGGATGCCGGCCGTCTCTTATATCTATCTCCTCATCGGCATCCACCACGGGTCTGCAGTAATTTTCGCTGTCTGCCACTTCTGCCAGGGAACAAAGTGCGTCTGCTTCTGCGATACCCTCTGCTGTACTTTTTATTCGTGCGACTTCCTGAGCAATCTTCCCTTTTATCTCCAGGAATATCTGGTATTCCAGATCTACGATCTTGCTTTCGGCTCCCAGAATGCTGTCTTCCATCTCTTTCAGTTCCTGGGTGATGTACCTTTCGCAATTGGCCAAGGTCTGCTTTCTGATATAGTTGTCCGGGACCAGCGAAAGGTTGGATTTGGTGACTTCAATATAATAGCCAAAAACCTTATTGAATCCAACCTTCAAATTTTTGATGCCGGTTTTTTCCCTTTCGGAGCTTTCCAAAGCCACCACCCAGTCCTTGCCTTCTGTGGTTGCCTTTCTGAGCCTGTCCACTTCAGGGTTGTAGCCAGGCTTTATTATTCCTCCCTCTTTTATCGTTATGGGAGGATCATCTATTATTGAGCTGTCGATCAGTTCATAAACATCTTCCAGAGTATCCATCCGCTCAAAGATTTTAACATTGAGGGGCATCGTGCAATCTTTCAGAATGTTCTTTATATGAGGAACCTGGCCTATGGAATTTTTGAGAGCCACAAGATCCCTGCAGTTAACATTGCCCAGGATTATCTTGCCCATCAGCCTTTCTATGTCATATACCCGCTTTAAAAGCTCCCTGAGCTCCATTCGCAGCATGAACTTCTGCTTAAGCTCATCAACAGCGTCCAGCCTCTCATTGATGTCGGCAATATTTATAAGGGGCTGTTCAATCCATTTCCTGAGCAGCCTTCCGCCCATGGAGGTCACGGTTTTATCCAGAACCCACAGCAAGGTGCCCCTTCTGCTCTTTTCCCGCATGGTTTCCGTAAGCTCCAGATTCCTTCTGGTGGACGCGTCCAGAATCATGAACTCCTCGATCTTATATGCATTCAAAGACTGTATATGATCGAGATTGACCTTTTGAGTCTGCTCCAAATACTCCAACAGCGCTCCGACGGCATTAACCGACAGGTTGTATTCCATATTAAGTATTTCACAGTCGCCAAACTTGTCTTTTATCTTGCTGGCAGCAAACCCATATTCAAAATAGCTGTCATCAAATGCTGATATATAAAAATTGAACCTTTTTCGTATGTTTGTCAGCAAAGTCTCATCCTGAAAAAATTCACTGTTTACGATTATCTCCGACGGAGAGAACTTTGCCAGCTCATCCGTCAGCTTGCCTATAGTGTTTCCCCAGTTGATCTGGGTTGCCAGAAACTCCCCGGTGGTAATATCCACAATGGCCAGGCTGAAATAGTATTTATACTTATATACCGAAACAAGGTAATTGTTCTTTTTCTCATCCAGCATGGAAGAGTCTATGACGGTACCCGGGGTCACTATCCGTATCACGTCCCTCTTCACTATGCCCTTGGCCAGTGCCGGATCTTCCAGCTGTTCACAAATAGCGACCTTGTAGCCTTTGTTTATCAATTTTGATATATAGGAATCCGCAGCGTGATAAGGCACGCCGCACATGGGTGCCCTTTCAGGAAGCCCGCAGTCCTTTCCTGTGAGGGTGATTTCCAGCTCTTTGGATGCAATCTCCGCATCCTTGAAAAACATCTCATAGAAATCGCCAAGCCTGAAAAACAATATGCAGTCCTTATACTGTTCCTTTATATCAAGATACTGCTGCATCATTGGTGTTACTGACGCCATCTGAAATTCCTCCTGTCGCTACGCATGGCTGCCACAACCGCCGCAGGAACCGCATTTGCTGTCAGAGCATGGTTCTTCCCCTGTAATTGTGAATAATATGACATCATTGATGGTTTTCATCAGCTTGTCAAAATTCTCTTTAGCTTTCAGGAAATCGGCTGTTATGCTGTAATTTCTGATCTCTTCCTGCTTTGCTGCCAGTATGTTCTTGAGTTGTTCATGAGTACTGGTAAATTCACCATTTTGTGCAGCTCTTATAAGCTCGTCCTGAATCATTTTTTGCTCTCTCAAAAGCCTGTCGGCCTTTTTATCATTAATAACGCGCTCCTCGCACCGCCTCAAAGTTGCCATTTCCTCGGACAAAGCAATCAGCTCGCCCAGTTCCTTTGCTTTTGAAATTATATCCATAAAAATGCACCTCAATAACTAATTTTTTCATGTATATGTCTGAGCAATTATTATAACATATTTTTCATTTTACCAGCCAAATAACCAAAGAATAAGTTTTGGCTAAAACAAACCGCTGTCCTTATTTCTCTATCAGGGTGCCAAAAAGGGACCAGGTTTGAACCTGTTCAATGCGCACGGTCACCAGCTTGCCGATGAGCTCTTCACGCCCTTTGAAATGTACAATTTTATCGGTGCTTGTCCTTCCGGTATAGGTCTCATCGTTGTTTTTGCTTAAACCTTCCACAAGGATTTCCACTTCTTTACCCATATATCCGTCATTTATCTCCCTGCTTATACGGTTTTGCACTTCCAGCAGCCTGTCAAACCTTCTCTTTTTTACTTCCTCCGGTACCTGATCCTCACGTTTTGCTGCTGGGGTTCCTGTTCTTTTGGAGTACAGGAAAGTATAGGCCGAGTCAAAGCGGACTTTTTCCAGCACATCGATGGTGTCATTGAAATCTTCCTCCGTCTCTCCGGGGAAGCCCACAATTATATCGGTGGTTAGAGCTATACCAGGAACCGCATTTTTTATTCTGGCTGCAAGGTCGAGATACTGCTCCTTTGTATATTTTCTGTTCATTTCCTTTAATACCTTGGTGCTCCCAGCCTGAACAGGAAGATGCAGGTGTCGGCATACCTTTTTACAGTCCCTCATGGCCTGGATGAGCTCATCGGAAAGATCCTTCGGATGGGATGTCATAAAACGCACCCTTTCAATGCCTTCGATCTTATCTATCTCATACAGCAGCTTGGCAAAAGAAGTGCCATCCTTCATATCCTTTCCGTAGGAGTTTACGTTCTGGCCGAGAAGGGCAATTTCCTTGTAGCCCTGTTGTCCTAACATCCTGACTTCATTAATAATATCCTCCATACTTCTGCTGCGTTCCCGGCCTCTTACATACGGCACTATGCAGTAAGAGCAAAAGTTGTTGCATCCGTACATTATTGTAACCCAGGCCTTTACCCCGTTTTTTCGCTCAATAGGCATACCTTCGGCTATTGTTCCGGCAGTCTCCCAGACTTCCACCAGCGGAGAGTTGGAGCTGATCGCAGTATATAGCAATTCCGGAAATTTAAAGAGGTTATGGGTGCCGAATATCAGGTCAACATGCCTGTATTTCTTCCTTATATGCTCGACCACTTCCGGCTGCTGCATCATACAGCCGCATACCGCAATAATTAGTTCCGGCTTTTCCTCTTTAAGGTGCTTCAAGGCCCCTAAATGCCCGTATACCTTTAATTCGGCATTTTCTCTTACACAGCAGGTGTTGTATATTATGACATCGCTGTCATTGATGTTTTCCGTTTCAGCATACCCCATCTCCCCAAGGAAGCCGGCAAGCCTTTCGGAGTCGTTCTCGTTCATCTGGCATCCAAAGGTGACCAGATGATACAGCTTTTTTCTTCCGGTCTTCAGTTCCTTCTGGTAGTTGATCTGTTTTACTTCCTCCAAAAACTGGCGCTGTCTTGTAATCTCTTCTGTCGAAACCTGTATGTTTTTTCTTTCTTCTATTCTTAAGCTCATTATTTCCTCCAAACTAATTGAAAACTGATTTTCACAATCCATGACCTGGATTTGTGATTAGTAATAATCATAAAATATCAATAATTTGCTGCCCAAGCAAAAGTAAATACTGGCAGCTATATTTGAAATAAGCCTTTGTTTAGGGCATACATCATATATTATAGCATAAAATTAAAATAATCCCTTCTATTTATTTGTCAAAAAAATTTTGTATGAAAAGATTATTAACTGAAACTACTCTCATGTATTCAAATAGCCATACTTATATGATGCTGATGTCAAGATGAGGATGATTACTCCACTACTCCGAGGATAATTGCACAGGTAGAAAATTCTTTTGATAATGAAGTAACAACAAAAAGCAGGATTAAAGAAGGATTTGAATATACCATTGATCCATTCTACTAGCAGCTATGTCCCTACATCAATGGTTTCTGAACATCCTGTCAAGGCTCCTGTACTGAATCGCTTCAGCCAGATGGCGTGCTTTTATGTCTTCACTTTCATCCATATCGGCGATGGTGCGGGCAACTTTTAGTATCCTTCCGTGGGCTCTGGCACTAAGACCCAGCTTATCAAAGGCATTGCGTAAGAGTGCTTTCCCTTCGCTGTCGAGCTTGCAGAATTTATTAAGCATTGCCGGCTGGAGCTGGGAATTGGAAAAGATGTTAAGACCTTTATATCTTTCCAGCTGAATTTTCCTGGTCCTGTTAACCCTTTCCCGGATTGCGCTTGATTTTTCCCCTTCGGTGGAGCTTTCCAAATCACTGTACTTTACCGAAGCGACTTCAATCTGTATGTCTATCCTGTCCAGGAGGGGCCCCGACAGCTTCCCCAAGTACTGATGTATCTGCCTTGGGGTGCAGGTGCATTGCTTTGATATATCCAGGAGATTTCCGCATTTACAGGGATTGGCAGCGCAAATGAGAGTGGTCTTTGCCGGATATGTAAGGCTTGAGTTAATTCTGGATATGGTCACATAGCCATCCTCCAGCGGCTGCCTCAATACTTCCAGAGCGTCCCTGCTAAACTCGGGAAGCTCGTCCAGAAAAAGAACACCATAATGGGCAAGGCTTATCTCACCGGGCCTTGGAGTTTTACCTCCACCTATCAGGCTTATGTCCGATATGGTGTGGTGTGGACTGCGGAAAGGCCGTGTGGTGATCAAAGATGTGTTGGGAGGCAGCAAGCCAGCAATGCTGTAGACTTTGGTGACCTCCAGGGCTTCTTCAAAGGTCATCGACGGCAGTATGGAAGGGAGCCTCTTGGCGATCATGGATTTGCCAGAACCCGGGCTTCCAATCATCAGGCAGTTATGGGCACCGGAAGCAGCCACCTCTAATGCCCTTTTGACGTTTTCCTGTCCCTTTACATCCGCAAAATCCAGGTCATACACATGTCTGTTGTTAAAAATACTGTCAATGTCAATTATATATCTTTCTATCAATGCTTTACCTTTAAGATGATTGATAACTTCCGACAGATGCTTTGCCGGCAGGACCTTTAACTCCTTGACCACAGCAGCTTCATTGGCATTTTCCTTAGGGAGCACAAGAAATTCTATCCCTTCATCTCTTGCTGCCAGAGCCATGGACAGAATGCCTGTTACCGGCTTTATTTCACCATCCAGGGATAGCTCCCCGATGAACATATACCTGTCCAAATCACAAACGGAGATTTGCTCTGTAGCTGATAAAATGCCAAGAGCTATGGATAAGTCGTAGGACGAACCTTCCTTTCTGAAATTCGCGGGTGAAAGATTTATCGTTATCCTTCTTGCAGGGAACTCGAAACCTGTGTTTTTTATTGCGGCCCTTACCCTTTCTTTGGATTCCCTTACGGCCGCATCACCTAGGCCGACTATGTCAAAAGCCGGTATGCCGTTGCTGATATCCGTTTCTACTTTCACAATGTAACCGTCAATGCCGGTAAGACCACAGCTATTTATTTTCGCCAGCATAGAAAATTACCTCTTGCTAAATAATAAATCTTCTGTGCTGCCGATTTTAAGAAGCACAATTTAAAGGCTTTGAAAGATGGATTCCACCTCATTTTAAAAATCTCAACCAAGCATCATTCTCAATCCGCAGCACAATGTTTGCATTGATTTTGGTATAAAGTATTTTTGATATTATGTAACAACATAATAATACAATAAATTTTAAGAAGTGTATACATTTTTTAGCAAAATTCTTTGTATTTTGCTAAGTGAGGCTTATTTTTCCATGCTGTTGTCTTTCAATAGCTTTTTAAGCTCGTCCATGAAGGTGTTGACATCTTTAAACTGTCTGTAAACAGACGCAAACCTAACATATGCTACTTCATCGAGGTCTTTTAACTTGGCCATGACCATTTCTCCGATGGCCTGGGATGTTATCTCCCGCTGAAGCGAGTTATACGCCTGGCTTTCTATTTCGTCCACCAGACGTTCCAGATCTTCCGATGAGACAGGCCGTTTTTCACAGGCGCGCATAATGCCGTTTAAAAGCTTATTCCGGTCAAAAGCCTGCCGTGTTTTATCTTTCTTTATGACCATGATAGGAAGGTTTTCTACTTTTTCATAGGTGGTAAACCTCTTAAGGCATTTCGAACACTCTCTTCTCCTTCTTATTGCCGTGCCTTCATCAGTAGGTCTTGAATCTATAACCTTATCATCTTCATAGCCACAGTAAGGACATTTCATCTTTACATCCTCCAGTATAAATTATAAAAGGAAGGTGATGCTGCTTTGCCGTTCGATCAAAACAACATGCCAGGACATTATACCTTTAAACAATTTTATACCAATTTTTCATATCAGTCAAAGTATTTGCGCATAAATCTCTCATCCATATCGACAAAAATTATGTCATCGCCTATTTTACTGATATGATCCCAGGGAATGACAACTTCATCATCCTTGCCTATCATTTTAAAAATCCTTCCCGGGCCAGGTATAATTATGGCTTCAAGCCTGCCATCCTCCATATTGATTTCCACATCACTGACAAAGCCCAGTCTTCTTCCATCGTGAAGATTTATTACTTCCTTTTTCTTTAGATCCGATGTCCGGCACATGCTAATACCGCCCCTTTTCCTCATCATATCACCATAAAAAGTGCAGTTCACGATCAGACGCTTCTAAAGCGTACTGCACGAAATCATGGATAACGACAAAATTACCCTGCGACAACTAAAAGAATCCTTAAGCCAATTCCGTCATGCCTCATGGGCGATGAAGGAATAGCTTAAGCCTAGTTAATCCTTACAGTGCGCTATCGATATAAATATATGTCTATTGGCCGGAGTATATGAAAAAAACACCTTTCGGTGTTTTATATATATTTCTTCATGTGAAGGAGAGCTGTTTTTTCCAGTCTGGAGACCTGGGCCTGGGAGATTCCTATCTCTTCGGCGACCTCCATCTGGGTCTTACCTTCGAAGAACCGAAGGTTCAGTATTAATTTTTCTCTGTCATTCAGCTTTCTCATCGCTTCCTTTAACGCGATCCCTTCTAACCAGTTCTCATCAAGGTTTTTTTCGTCCTTAACCTGATCCATTACATATATGGCATCTCCGCCGTCATGATATACTGATTCGAACAAGGATATGGGGTCCTGGATCGCGTCCAATGCAAATACCACATCCTCTTGTGAAATTTTCAGTTCTTCAGCAATTTCACTTATCGTAGGTTCTTTTGAATTCTTGTTTGTCAGATATTCTTTAGCCTGAAGGGCTTTATATGCAATATCCCTTAGAGATCTGCTGACGCGGATGGAATTGTTGTCTCTAAGATAACGTCTGATTTCACCAATGATCATGGGAACGGCATAAGTGGAAAACTTTACATTCTGGTTTACGTCAAAATTATCGATGGCTTTGATCAGACCTATACAGCCAACCTGGAATAGGTCATCCACATATTCTCCTCTATTATTAAATCTTTGTATAACACTCAAAACAAGTCGAAGGTTTCCTCTTATGAACTCCTCTCTTGCTGTGCTGTCTCCATTGTGCATCCTCTCAAAGAGAGCTTTTTTTTGCTCATTTGTTAATACAGGCAGCTTTGATGTGTTTACACCACAAATTTCAACTTTATTGATCAGCATAGAAAAAACCTCCCGGCTACTAATTTCAGTCAGTATCATTATTGCCATGGAGGTCATTTTTATACTGGAAACGGGTGCAAAAAATTTTTGCAAAAGGCCTTGACAAGCCTTGAAATAGAGATGTTTGCGGCTTTTGCACGTCAAGTCATCCGGTTTATTTCTTTCTTAAGCCTGTTAATGATCCTCTTTTCCAGCCTGGAAATATATGACTGGGAAATACCCAGCATATCAGCCACTTCTTTTTGAGTTTTTTCCACTCCGTTTACTAGGCCGAACCTCAGTTCCATTATCTTTTTCTCACGCATGGAGAGCTTTTTCATAGCGGCATCCAGCAGCTCCTTATCCACCTCATCTTCGATGCTCCTGTAAATGAGGTCGCTGTCGGTTCCCAATATGTCCGAGAGAAGCAGTTCGTTTCCATCCCAGTCGATATTCAGAGGTTCATCTATGGATACCTCGGTCTTAAGCCTGTTGTTGCGCCTCAGATACATGAGAATTTCATTTTCTATGCATCGGGATGCGTATGTAGCCAATTTTATATTCTTAGAAGGATTAAAGGTGTTTATAGCCTTGATCAATCCTATCGTTCCAATGGATATGAGGTCTTCCACTCCCACCCCGGTGTTTTCAAACTTTCGGGCGATATATACCACCAGCCTCAGGTTTCGTTCTATCAGGATGGATTTGACGGCAAAATCCCTTTTTTCCAGCTTGCCCAGTAAATAGTTTTCTTCGTCAATGCTGAGAGGAGGAGGTAGTGCCTCGCTGCCTCCGATATAGAACAAGGATGAATCCGTCCTTATATTAAACTTTCTTAATAATTCGATATAGCGCAATTGGACAGCTAATCTCAATTTATTGATGATTTGCATTTCGATATCCCCTTTCATGTTCACTTCTATATCCAATGTATATTAAGCAAACTCTCTGTCTGCTTGTTTAATCAGGATATTAACTCCGGACTTAACAAAGCCCTATATTTTGCGTTTTTTGAAAGTGATCTGTTGTAAATACCTATTATTACATTCTCCACCCCCTTTTTTTCTTCATTTTCTTCCAGCTCGATATAATCGGGCTTAAATCCGATAAGCATACCGTTTTCCTTGCCCAGCGAGTTGAAAGGTATGAGCCTGAACCTTGAAAACCAATTGGATTTGGATACTATATCCGTGACACTGCTTAGGTCATTTTCTTTTGAGTTTTCAAAGATGCTTTGAATTTCAAAAGGCAGTATATCCTTTAGTGCAAGAAATTCTACAATGACTACAGGCATATTGGTCAAAGGATCATGCAGAGAATTGCCGGTGTCAATAAGGGCGGACATATCTGCTATTTTATTTTCAAAAGCTACTTTGAGGCGCACTATAAGTTTGTCCTTGATAAGCCTGGATTGAATCTCCTCCCAGAATATCCTCCCTATAATAACCACCGTCAATATCGAAAAAATCATAAATGTCCATTTTGATGATTGCCAGTAAACGTAGAAAACACCGTTTTTTACGAAGCCGCCTGTCTTATTTAAATAAAGAAAGGAAAAGGCTGCACCGGCAAAGATAAAAGTGGACACATAAAATATGGCAAGGATTTTAAAATATCTTCTGAAATTTTCAATAGAAAAGCTAATGGCCACCATCAAAGCGGACAGTATGACCTTTGCCATTGTGGTATAGTACACTTTGATACCGGGAAACAGTATCAGCACGACGACATAAACCGCGCCAACAAGCGCTCCCAGAAACAGACGGAGGCTTGAAGTACCAGCCTTTGAAAATCTGGCGGTTACCCACAATATCATATAGTTCATAACTATGTTTTCCAAGAAAAGAATATCAATGTATACCTCCAAGGTTATTACCTCACAATCATTCTTCTCCGGCCGCTTATTCATGATTTGCATCGCGGGACGGCCAAAACCGAAAGTGGCCTTTCTATTTACTTATATTCAGGTGCTTGTATAGATATGTCTATTATATTTAAATCCTTATTAATTTTTTGTCAAATGGACTGGTAAACTATGGAAAATTTAATGACAAAAAACACCGGTTTTTAACCGGTGTTTTGTTGCAAATATGCTTGGATGAAAGGGGTATTGATTTTATTTAAACCTGTTTCTTCTCAGGAAAGTCGGTATGTCCAGTTCATCGCCTGAAAAAGGAGCCGGATTTACGCTGCTGCTTGATTTTTCCGCATTCAAAATGCTCTTTTCGGCTGTCTTTTCAGTTTTCTTAATAACCGGACTCTTATCAAATCCTGTAGCAATTACGGTGATGACCATTTCATCCTTAAGGTTTTCATCTATGACAGCGCCAAATATTATGTTTGCATCAGGGTCTGCAGATTTTTGGACAAGCTCTGCTGCCATATTTACTTCAAACAGGCCAAGATCCGTACCTCCGGTGATGTTCAGGAGGACTCCCCTTGCCCCTTCTATTGAGGTTTCTAAAAGAGGGCTATGTATTGCCTGCTTGGCGGCTTCTTCAGCCCTGTTTTCGCCTGAAGCCCTGCCGATTCCCATGTGGGCCAGACCGGTGTCAAACATGATGGTCCTTACGTCTGCAAAGTCAAGGTTTACAAGGCCTGGAACGGCAATGAGGTCAGATATGCCCTGAACACCCTGCCTAAGGACATCATCAGCTATAGTAAAAGCATCCATAATGGAAGTTCTTTTTTCCGCAACCTGAAGCAGCCTGTCATTGGGTATTGTAACCAGAGTATCCACGGAAGCTTTGAGGTTTTCAATTCCCCTTTCGGCATGCTGCATACGCTTCCTGCCTTCAAACATGAAGGGCTTGGTTACTACTCCTACAGTCAGAATTCCCATCTCTTTGGAAATCTGCGCAACGACGGGTGCGGCTCCGGTTCCTGTACCACCGCCCATTCCGGCAGTAACAAATACCATATCCGCTCCCTTCAATGCCTGGGCAATTTCATCCCTGCTCTCGTTTGCAGCCTTCTCACCTACTTCAGGATTGGCTCCCGCACCCAGACCTTTTGTAAGCTTGTCTCCAATCTGAATTTTGGTATTGGCCTTTGATAAAAACAATGCCTGCTTATCAGTATTTACTGCTATAAACTCAACTCCACGTAGTCCTGCATTTATCATCCGGTTTACGGCATTATTGCCCCCACCACCAACACCTATAACCTTTATTTGGGCAAAGTGTTCCATTTCGATATCAAACTCCAGCAATTAAAGTCCCCCTTTATCATCATCTTCTGTGTACCTTACTATATATTTCTGTAAAAATAGTTTTCTGGCTTCAAAGCTTTCAAAACGAGTAAATTACCTTTGTAAAATATCAACTCATTATTAAAATATATCGTAAAATAAAAATAATAAAATTAGAACAATCGTCGGAAAAATTCGAAAACCTTTCCTAATATGCCTGTGTTCCCTGTTTTACGTCCATCGGCTTCCGATTTCTGAACCCGGGTAGTACTTTTGACGGTACTGTATTTGCTGCGTTCCGAAGCATGCTTTACAATGCCGGCGGAGGTGATATGCTCCGGCTTGGTTATCCCGTATGCTTTATAGTTGGCCACCTTGGCAGGCAATTCAAAAACACTGCCGGCTATTTGCTCAGCGCCTTGGAGGTAGGATATACCTCCTCCGGTGAGTACAACTCCAGCGTTTAAGCTTTCATAAATCCCCGAATCGGCTATCCTGTCCCTGCAAAGGGTAAATATTTCAGTGACCCTTGCCTCAATGATATCAACAATTTCAGATACTTTCACGCTTTTCTTCCTGCCGGTATCCCCATCGGTAACCGAGACTTCCTGATCGTTATTTATAAGGGATGTAAGGGCAAGCTCATATTCCTTTTTCAACTTTTCTGCTTCATGAGCAGGTATTTTCAATCCTATGGAAATGTCATTGGTAATATGGTCTCCCCCGACAGGAATAGAATCATAAAATATCAATCGGTTCTTTTTAAATATCGAAACATCGGTTACGCCTCCCCCGATGTCTATCAATATTGCCCCAATTTCCCTTTCATCACTGGTAAGGGCTATAGAAGCGGTGGCAAGAGCTTCCACAATAAATCCGTCTAATTTAATGCCTGACTTTCCAATACTTCTTACTATGTTTTGCACCGAAGTCAGCTTTCCTGCTACCACGTCGGCATCCAACGCCAGCTTCACGCCGGTCATGCCCGTTGGGTCGAGGATTTCTTCATATCCATCCAATATGTATTGATTGGGTATTATGTCAATGATTTGCCTGTCTTGGGCAATCTCTGTATTTCCCGCCATAAACAAGAGTCTTTCCACATCATGGGAAGTCACCTCGTGATCTTCATTGGATATGGATATCTCATTCAAGGTCTTGATTATATCAACATGAGCTCCGGAAATATTGATATATGCGGATTCTACCTTTAGTTGGGCCATGTTTTCGGCCTGACGGATAGAATTTGCTATCGATCCGGCTGTGCTTTCGAGATCTACGATAACTCCCTTTTTAACACCGCTGCAGGGTGCCACTCCCCTTCCCAGCGTCTCTATTTTATTACCTTCCTTTAATCGTCCTATTAACGTACATACTTTTGTTGTGCCTATATCTATTCCGACAACTATGTCAGCCACTTATCCAACCCCCTGTAAAGGCAAAACAGCTACTAACTTTCCTATATATCATGTAACTCATCATCTTTAATATTATCGTTTTTTGAAGGGATATTCAATATAATTCTACGAATTAATGCAAAGTTTAAAAACAACCTGTTTCCAAAAGCAAAAATAGCTGCAAGATATAACTGAATTCCCAACTGATCTCCTATATATGCCAGCATGGAAGCCAATATGGCATTACCAAAAAAGCCGGTTAAGAATATCCTCATATTGAACTTTCCCTGCAGCGAAGAAGCAATACCTCCAAAAACGGAATCCAGAGCCGCCAGGATGGCAACGGCAACATAGTTGGAATACTGGCTGGGTATGTTATATGGGACGAAAACCCCGGCAATAATGCCGATTATCAATCCTAAAATAGGTATCATATTTCAACCTCCATTTAACTTACAAGTGTCAATTATTGGGTATGAAGCTTGGATTTTTGCTTAAAGTGAAATCTAGGCGGCCTTTTTCATCCTTTCTTATGTTCTTCTGCAGGATCTCTTTCATGAAATCAATCCTATAGCCAAGTTCTCTCAGGTCCCCAAGATTTACGATAATCCTGGAATCATAGAAAAGACAGATATTTTCTGCATCTTTAACATCAAAATAATCAACCTGCGGAAGAAGCTTAAATTCGCTTTTTTCATCGGATTTACTTAATTCATTTATCAGATCCACCGCAAGCAAAAAGTTTTCCTCAACTTCAAATTCCAGTGCTTGTCCCAATTTATAGCCTTCAAATTTCAAGCCCTTTATAAGAGGCAGTGATTTTGTGTTTTCCCCGTTAAAGGTTTCCAAAACACATGCCTCGTTATCCACAAGAAGGTAAGTGCCATAAAAGGGCACTACTGCAAAGGGCACTCTTTCTTGAATACTCATTTCTATTTTATCAGGCAGAACATATTTTACAACTATATCTTTTATATAAGGATGATCTTTTTTTACGGCATCCTCCGCAGCACCATACCGGAAAGAAAGAATATCATCAAGGCTGCTTCCTATTGCCTTAAAACCGTTAATTCCGGTACGAAGGCCGGAAGCAATTATGATGTCTTCTTCGCTATAGCGCTCGCTACCATTCACAGCTATGCTTTTTACTTCAAACAATGGCGAAAGGGCGAGCAGTATTAGTATGACCGAGAGCATGCCCGATAAAAATATAAACTCCAGAAAGAAGAGAAATTTTTCAGTTTTTTTCTTCTTTTTAGATTTGATCTCCTTCCTTTTATATTCAGCATCCATCCCTTGTGGCTTCAATTCTCTTCCTCCGCATATCAAAGGTTTCTCTTTTGTTTAAATGTATAATACCGTATAAATACCTGCCGCACCAGGTTCATGTATCAATTCTCTTTATATCGGCGCCTATCATCCTGAGCTTTTCTTCAAGGTTTTCATAACCCCTGTCTATATGCTTTACACCACTTATCACTGTTTCGCCATTGGCCACCAGTCCGGCCAGCACCAGAGCAGCCCCTCCCCTTAAATCCCGGGCAGTTACATTAGCTCCGGTGAGCTGCTTTACACCTTTTATTACGGCAATTCTTCCCTCAAGCTTTATATTGGCTCCCATCCTCAAGAGCTCTTCCACATGCTTGTATCTGTTTTCGAAAACGGTTTCCACTATGATGCTGGTACCTCTGGCAACAGTAAGCAGGGCTACCATTTGTGCCTGCATGTCGGTAGGAAAACCCGGATATGGCAAGGTCCTAATAATATCGACGGCCTTTGGCTTTGCAGGCCCTGATACATGTATTGTGTTCTTTTTGACATTTATTCTGCAACCACAATCCCTCAGGTTTGAAATCACTGCGCTTAAGTGCTCCGGGATTACATTTCTCAGCAGTACATCCCCACCGGTTATTGCAGATGCAACCATATATGTACCTGCAACTATTCTGTCAGGTATTATTGTATGCTCTGTATCTTTTAATTTCCTGTTGCTTCCGCTTATTCGTATAACGCTGGTACCTGCTCCGGAAACCGAAACTCCAATGGAATTCAGAAAGTTTTGCAAATCAACAATTTCCGGCTCCTTTGCAGCATTTCTTATGTAAGTATCTTCTTCAGCAAAAACTGATGCCAGCATTATATTCTCTGTGGCGCCCACACTGGGGTAATCCAGTTGAATTTCGCATCCTCTTAACCGTTCTGCTTCGCAGTAAATGAAGCCTCTTTGAGCGTCATTTATTTTGGCGCCCATACTTCTCAGCGCTTTCAAATGAAGATCTATAGGCCGCGGGCCTATTTCACACCCACCTGGGTGGGTTATACTTCGGGCAAAAGTCACAAATCATATAAAGCTTGCAAATTCATGTTGGATACATTAATAATTGTACCACTCCCTCCATCTTCTATCAATTATATATGTTTATTTTGAAAACATAAAATATTTCCGGGAAAGGCGCTTAAATCCACCTGGAAAATAATACTACATTACAGCAAGAAAAACAATGGCTTTAATGCTCCCACAACTTCCATAATGAAGCTTAAATCCATTTTTAAATCCACCTGTTGAAGCTATAAGGACATTGAAGAAATTTACGAGTCATTTTGCCGCATTCCGAGATAAAAGGCGCTTGCCATCGTTCTCCGTGTTATACACACTGATAAAGTATGATTAATTTTTCCGATATATCCTGAAAATTATGAAGAATTTTGGAAAAGATTAATATATTATTTATGTTTTGTTTATATTTGATTTACGGGAAATCAATAAGTTATGGATAAAATATTTATAATAAAGGCTATCACAGCATGATTTGGAAATATAAGGAATGTATCATGAGAGAAAATATAGACAGAAATTTAATATTAAGTTCAATATTTTAAGTGTGAGGAAGTTTTTTCAAAGCAAATCGTGCTAATAGTATATAGCCGGGCAAGGAGGAATGTTTCCATAGAAAATATCTGTGTATATAATAAGACCTATATGCTATAATTGATATGATTTTAACAGACAAGCATAGAGGTATATATGAATATTCGATTGGTTTTTACAGTAATAGTATCCAAGTTAATAATGAAAGCTTGCAGGCTTTTCAAGCTGGGAGGTACCAGCCTTCCCGGAGAAATCGCGAGGAAGATATACCCGGGTATTGTGAGCGAGATAACAAAAGGTTTCAATATCATAATGGTTACAGGTACGAACGGAAAAACTACCACTACCAAGATTATCGGGCAAGTCCTTGCGGAAAACGGTATTGATTTTATAACCAACAAATCCGGGGCAAACCTTGTTGACGGCGTGACGACAACATTTATTGATTCCGTAAGCATAACAGGCAAGAGCGCAATTAAAACCGCATTAATTGAAATGGATGAAGCTGCCTTTGACAAAATGACGAATTACGTTGAGCCGGACGTGCTGGTGGTGACTAATTTTTTCAGGGACCAGCTGGACCGTTATGGAGAGCTGTACACTACCCTGAATAGAGTTAAGTCAGGCATTATCAAATCTCCAAAGACAAAGCTTGTCCTTAATGCGGATGATTCGCTGTGCGCTTCCCTGGGCAGGGATACCGGGCACGAGGCAATATATTTCGGAATGGCCTGTGAAGCTTGGGAGAGCATTGAAAAGGATAAAAACTCCGATGCGGCTTATTGCCTGTATTGCAAAACCAGGTATGAGTATGACTTTCATGTTTACGGACATCTCGGCGGTTTCAGGTGTCCCAACTGCGGGTATGAAAGGCCTGTTACTCAGGTGACCTGCACGAAGGTTGATGAACTGACATCTTCCAGTTCCCATATGCATTTTGCGGTAAATGACAGCCATAGCTTGAAGGAGGAAGAATCTGAAGTTTACAGTTCCAAGGTCAATCTTCCGGGGATGTACAACATATATAATGCTTTGGCAGCAATTGCCTGCGGACATCTTTTAAATCTTCCTGTCCATAACACGATTAAAGCGCTGGGAAGCTTTGAGAGCGGATTTGGAAGAATGGAGAGCATTGCCGTCGGCAATAAGAACATAAAGCTTATATTGGTGAAGAATCCTACAGGCTTTAATCAGGTGCTGAATTACCTTCTTACTGAAAACAGTAATATACAGCTTGCATTTATCATTAATGACAAAATTGCTGACGGAACCGATGTTTCATGGCTTTGGGACGTGGATTTTGAAAAGCTGCAAGGTATGGAAGACAAGCTTGACAATATTTACACCTCCGGGCTGAGAGCTGAGGATATGGCATTAAGGCTCAAATATGCCGGCCTATATACCAATAAAATCAGCATAATCAAGTCTTATGAGGAGTTGATAAACATAGGCTTGAATAGGACTGAGGATGGCAGCAGTTTTTACATTTTGCCCACTTATACCGCCATGCTGGAAATCAGGAAGCTTCTTAAGAAAAAATTTCATCTTAAGGATTTTTGGAAATAGCATAAGATCTGGGTTTTTAATTTTTGATATCAGCGGAGGATGCTTATGTATGAATTAAATATATGTCACCTGTACCCTGATTTATTAAATCTGTACGGTGACAAGGGCAATATAATTACCTTAAGCAAAAGATGTGAATGGAGAGGTATAAAGGCGAACATCATCAACCTCTCTTTAGGTGATGCCTTCATTCCTGAAAACTATGATATAGTATTCCTGGGTGGTGGCCAGGATTATGAGCAGCAGATAATCCAGGAGGATTTGTTGAAAATAAAAGGCATAGAAATAAAAAATGCCATTTACAACGACAAGGTATTTTTGGCCATATGCGGAGGTTATCAAATACTGGGACAGTATTACAGGACATGGGACAATAAGGAGATAGAACTGCTGGGCGCACTGAACCTTTGGACAATAGGAGGAAAAGAAAGATTCATAGGAAATTTGGTTTTTGAATGCGAAGCTCTGAAATCAGAAAATTCTGACGGTATGGTAGTAGGCTTTGAGAATCATTCGGGAAGAACCTATCTCGGAAATGATGTAAAACCGCTGGGAAGGGTAATCAATGGGAAAGGAAACAACGGAGAAGACGGAGGTGAAGGGGCCGTCTATAAAAATGTCTATTGCTCCTATTCTCATGGCAGCCTGCTGCCCAAAAATCCTGCCCTTGCTGATCATTTGATTTCAACGGCTCTTAAGCAAAAGTACAAGGACTTTATGGGGCTCCAGCCTATCGACAATACCCTGGAGAACCTGGCCCATGATACCATGCTGAACAGGATAATAAACAGCAAGGGATAGTTAAGTTGAATACGCTTATATTTTGAAAGGGGTCATTTTCTTGAAACCAATTTTAAACAATGGAAAAGCTAATTTAAATATTAATATTGAGATCATAGAGCCTCAAAAAGCTCTGTATTGGATCGCTTTTTTTGCAGGGTTCCTGATCAAGCTGACTTATTTTAATTATTCCGTCGGTTTGAATTTCGGAAGTATATTGACATCGCCAAACAGCCGTATGTTCATATCAACTTTTTTCTTTCTTTTGCTTGTTGCAGCCATAGTATTTGTACTGTTTAACAAGAAGAGATATATTGCTCTGCTGGTTGTAGATGTGCTCATTACGATTTTGCTGGTGGCTGATATCCTTTATTTCCGCTATTACCGCTGCCCTATTACCCTGCCGGTTCTAGCGCAAATAAGCCTTGTGGCTCCTGCCGGGGATAGCATAAATGTGCTGTTAAATCCGACGGATGTCATTCTCATATTGGAAATTCCGGTGCTCCTTCGCTTGCTGTTTTTGTTCAGAAAGTCCGGCGTAAAAAGCATCCCCTTCCCCACCAGGTTGGTTACGGGGGTTCTTGTCGCTGCAATATCCATAGGTGCATTGCGCTTGTTCTATAAGAACTCAGATATCCCCATGTTCAATTATGACAGGAATTATGTCGCCAAGGAGCTTGGCATACTTTATTTTCATGTGCATGACGTACAGGCTTATGTGAATGAAAATATACTTACCAATAAAGTATTGACAAAAGAGGACAAGCAGCTTATAGAAGAATTTTACGCAAATAAATCCAAGGTGCCCAAAACTGATAACTATCATGGCATTGCCCAGGGTAAAAACCTTATAATGATGCAGCTTGAGTCTTTTCAGGCCTTTTTACTCAACCGGGAAATTGACGGAAGGGAGATCACACCCAACCTTAACAAACTGCTGAAAGAAAGCGTATTTTTTGAAAATTTCCATTACCAGGTTGGGGGCGGAAATACTTCCGATGCGGAATTCCTGTCCAACAACTCCCTTTACCCGGCACAACAAGGTGCGGTTTATTTCCGGTATCCTGGGAACACATATCATTCCCTTCCTAAATTATTGAAGAAACAGGGTTATGATACCTATGTGTTCCATGCTTATCATCCCAGCTTCTGGAACAGAGCGAACATGTACAAGGCCGTAGGCTTCGACAAGTTCTACAGCAGCGGTGATTTTATAACACCCGCAGAAGAAATTGAAGGCTGGGGCTTGGGAGATAAATCCTTTCTGCTGCAGTCCCTGGAAAAGATTGATAAATCAAAACCTTTTTACAGCTTTATGATCACTCTGTCCAGCCACTACGCTTATGGATCTTTTGAAGATAACGATGAATTCGATGTCGGTGAATATGAAGGAACCACATTCGGAAATTACATTAAAGCCGCCCATTACGTAGATAGCGCCATCGGGGGCTTTTTGGAGGAGCTTAAAAAGCAAGGCTTGTATGATAATACCCTGTTGGTTTTCTATGGGGACCATCATGCTTTCCCCAAGGACAAATCGGAAGATATGCAGCATTTCTTGGGGATTGACGACAGTGAATTCGAATGGCTGAAGTATCAGAAGGTTCCTCTTATCATCCACTATCCCGGTTTGAAAAACGGTGAGGTTATGGATATTACCGGAGGTCAGATAGATATACTGCCGACAGTGGCAAACCTTATGGGATTTGAAGTTCCCTATGCCATGGGCAAGGATTTGCTGAATTCAGAGGAAGGATATGCTATACTTAGAGGCGGTTCATATATTACCGATTCATATATATACATCAGCAACCTGGGAGAAGCCTTCGATAAAAAGACCGGGCGTAAACTGGAAGAAAAGGAGTACGAAAAGGACTTCGAGAGGTTTGAAAAGGAATTGGAGGTTTCGGATACCATACTGCACAAAAACGCCTTTAAATACAAATTAAATATAAATTAAACTGGTATTTTGAATTTATAGCCGGTGCAAATTTTTATTGACAAGCATTATTGATGGCGAAGTTATGAGTAAAAGTGCAGCTTCGATAATGGATTATTAAATTAAATTATTAATTAATATGATGATAAAGACTATGGTAAAAGGAAAAGACCGCTTGATTGCAAAAGCGGTCTCTCTTTTTAAACCTTCATTTTAAGTTAAGGTTTCATTATAAACTTTTTAGGACTTCAATTTAAGCTTTCGTTTTCAGTAATTTTCTAAAAGCTTAACTTCTAAATGCTTATCTTCTAAATGTTTACTTCTATACCCTGATGTTCATAAGGCTTCATTACTTTTTAAAATTATGGCTGTAATAATACTCCACGTTCAGGAAATCCTTCCACAGCTTTTCATTATCCGGAGTCAACTCTTTCTTAAACTCTCCGTTTTCTTTAAAGTACACCTTATTGATAACATCAAACTTTTTCTTAATATCGGACAGGTATTGCATATATTCATTTCCTTGCCATCCTATATAATCGAACAGCTCAGCCATCAGAAAATTGGGACTAATAGAGTTTCCTGTCCCGGTGAAATCCCTTTTAAAAATGCTTTTTGCTTTATCATTAGCCCAGATTATATATGGAGTCTGGTAATAGTTTTTAAATCCTTCCACAGTGGATAAATCCAGGTTTATACCCAGCATGTCATATCCATAATGGTCTTCACCGAGCCATGGGTTGTGATCTCCGAATATAATCAGTATGACAGGCTCTTCTTCTTTTCTGAAATAATCCACAATTTTTTTGATGGCCTGGTCAGTCTTATATATTCCCGACAGATAATTATTGATGATGTTGTACGTACCTTCATCATAGGATGCTTTTTTCTTCAGGTAATCATCCTTTACCAGCCTTTCAGTGGAATAAGGGCCATGATTCTGATAAGTGACGGAAAAATTAAAATAAGGCTGACGGTTTTTAACGCTGTTTTCATACCCTTCAATTATATAGTCAAAAAAATTCATGTCCGCAAGATATACTTCCTGGATATATCTGTACTTGTTGTCGTAGTGGTCATAGGAATCAAAACCAAGGTACTCGTTGATGTTGCGTCTGTTATAAAAGGAACCGGTGATCGGGTGCATGGCTTCCGTCCTGTATCCCTGCTCTTTCAGATACCATACAAAAGAGTTGGTATCTCTGTAATACTTGGGATGAGTGTTAAAGCCGGTAAGAAATGCCCTTTCGGTGTTTACGGTACCACCGGCAAAAATGTTTGTAACCAGGTTGCCATGCAGGGATTCCTTTTGAAGCTCATGAAAGTTCGCATACACATCGATGCTCAAATCAACGCCATCAAACTGGGAAAAATCGTTATAAGCTTCCAGCATTATGGAAATGATATTTACCTTCTGTTCTTCCGGGATGTCCTGATAGCTATATTTTGACAGCTCCTCTGCTGCCTTTTTCTCATCGTACCCTTCCGGCGGTACCTCCCGTGCGCTCTTTATGCTATATATAAAGGGATATACAAAGCCTTTTGACCGAAACTGTTCCGATTCTATCCATATGTTTATCAGGCTCTTATCCCCCACCGCCTCGTATATCTTGGGATTAAAGTAAAAGTTCCGGAAGGTGAAAAATCCGATAAGGCAAAAGGAAACCAATAGGGATATCCTGACCTTAAAGGAGTGGATTTTCTGCCCGAAAAACAGCTTTAAAATCACAGTAATCACCATCAAGCCTATTATGAGTATTATCATCTTCAGGCTAAGGCGGATATTATATTTTTTAGCCATTACCAACGACTCACTGAACAATTTTATGTCAACAAAAGTGAAAGGGTCATCCCTGTACATCAATTTAAATTTATTTACCATGGACAGGATTACAAAAATAAATCCGGTCAGAGAAAAAGCTGCCCACAGCCTGTTAAATATCAAATATGAGAGATACATAAAGAAAAAAATGGGAATAAAGTTCATGAAAATCAGCATGGTTCCCTTGAAATAGCTTTTAAACATGTCCATATCAAATATACCGCTGGAAAAGGCAAAAGTTATGGACATTATGAGAAAGCTCAGTACAACTGTGATTGCAAAAGTAAGCACGTATTCCGGAATGCTACCCAATTTTGATTTTGCCTTATTTGATTTCTCGCCTTTAAACATGCGTATCAATATAATCTCTCCAAATCAATAAATTAATTTAAAATCTATTAAGTAAATATTTTTATCAAGGATGAAACATGAACTTTTTCATTCATAACCAACTCTTTGCGACAGCAAAGGGACGCGTCTAAATATAAAATCTGATAAAATCCACAGATAAATGCACTGTCATGGTTGCTCACCAATAGTTAATATTCTATCAACCAGAGAGCATGGATGTCAAATTGTATATTGATACCTGTCCTGTTTAAATAAGGCATTTTCTGCCGTTATATTATGCTGGCGCTATCCTTTTATTGAATAATTTTAAATAACTGCATTTACAGACAAGCTTTAAAATAGTACAGTATAATATGGATAAACAGTGAATTACCTATTTTATTATGAATTTCGTATGAATCAACTGAAGTAATGGGGGAATTTTAATTGCAGAATATCAAGCATGTTCAAAATAAAGACAAAAAATCTTTTTCCAGGCCGGTTGCTTTGGCAGAAGCGCTTTATATCCTATTCTTTATCGGAGCTATATCATTGAAGAGCATATACTTCCATATAACAACAAAAATTACCCGTAAACCCTATTTTACATCCGGCAATGCTATTATGGCGATTTCAACCTTTGGCATTGCAGTGATTATTGCAGGCTTGGTGCTCCTTGTTTTCAATAAAAGACGAAAGGGCGCTCTGATTTTTTTGAATCTTTTTCTGTCCGCATTGCTTTTTGCTGACACTCTGTATTACAGATATTATTCCAACCCTATAACCATACCTGTGTTATACCAGATGGGTCTGGTGAGCGCTGTTCAGGACAGCATTACAAGCCTGATTAAGCCGAAAGATATAATATATGCCTTGGATTTGCCATTTTTGCTTATGTACATAGTATTTATGAGGGTGTATTTCAGAAGTGCTGTTTTAAAGCTTGATATCAGAAAGAAGCTTATATCCTCTTTTGCCGTGATTCTGTCAGGCTTTGTTATATTCCTCGCATGTTATCTTAAAGTTGACAGAAGCAGCTTCATATATGATAATGTCAACCCTGTAAAAAAACTGGGCATATTGTACTTTCACACCTTTGACTCAAAAAGGTTTCTGGTCGATCACTTTTTTGTCAATAAGGTTCTTAACTCCAAAGACAGAATGCGCCTTGACGATTTTTATGCTTCCAGGGTATCGGAAAGTAAGGAGTATGAAGGTATCGCCCAGGGTAAAAATCTTCTAATTGTTCAGGTGGAAGCATTTCAGGAGTTTGTCGTGGGAAAATCCGTGAACGGCAAAGAAATCACGCCCAATATGAATAAGCTTATCCAGGAGAGCTTTTATTTTGACAATATATACTATCAGGTGGCCGGCGGAAACACTTCCGATGCGGAGTTTCTGCTTAACGCTTCCCTGTATCCGGCCAAGGAAGGGGCTGTGTACTTCAGGTATCCCACCAACAGCTTTCATACCCTGCCCAAGATCCTTAAAGAGCAGGGATATACTTCCTACGTGTTCCACGCAAACAACCCGAACTTCTGGAACAGGATGCTGATGTACAAGTCCCTCGGATTTGATAAGTTTATCAGCTACGATGATTATACCATCGACGAGTTTGTAGGTTGGGGAGGCTGGGCTTTGAGCGACGCATCCTTTTTCCGCCAGTCCCTGCGTAAAATAGATACCTCAAAGCCTTTTTACGGTTTCATGATAACTCTGTCAAGCCACCATCCTTACACTTATTTTAACGAGAATTACAAGGAATTTGACGCGGGAGAGTATGAGGGCACCTATCTAGGGAGGTATTTAAAAGCCATAAACTATGCGGACAAGGCTTTGGGAATGCTTATAGACGATCTTAAAGAACAGGGATTATATGAAAACACCCTAATCGTTATTTTCGGAGATCATTATGCCATTCCCCGGGATCAGTCGGCGGAACTCATGAAGTTCATGAATGTTCAGTACAGTGATTTCCAGTTCAGAAAGCTGCAAAAGGTTCCTCTGATCATTCACTGTCCCGGAATGACGGAAGGTGTCAAAAGATCGGTTGTCGGAGGCGAAATTGACATCATGCCCACTCTAGGAAACCTGATGGGCTTTGATACATCTTATGCCATGGGTAGAGACCTTTTGAATACTGAAACAGGATATGCACTTTTAAGAAACGGTTCGGTCATAACTGAAGATTACATCTATCTCAGCGATCTGGGAGAAGCTTATGACATCAACACAGGAGAAGTCCTTGATAAAACCGTTTATGAAGATGAAGTAAAGAAACTGCAGGAAGAGATGTACATCTCGGACTTAATATTGCAAAAGGATGCCTTTGAGACCTACAGGATACAGAAATAAACTTGATTGGATGCTTTTCATGGCTTGTGGCAGATGGTATAATGTTTAATAACTTTCAGTATTCAAATAAGACAGGAAAGCTCCGCCCTCTATTAGTATTCAATACTTCAGGGCATCTTTCCTGTTGTAAGTATATAAAAAAAATATAGCAAAATATAAGGAGGATAGTCTTTATGAGTTCAAAGGTATTGTTTTCATCGGTGAAATATGAAAGATATGACCCGGATGTCACTTTGCCTGCAAAGTTCGGAAGGCTGATAGACAGTATGAATATGCAGGATGTGGTAAAGGGAAAGCTTACAGTAATTAAAATGCATCTTGGAAGAAATATAGGATACTCAACCATCCATCCCCTTTTTGTAAAAATACTTGTGGACAAGTTGAAGAGCTATGGCGCAAAGGTATTTATAACGGATCAGGAAATAAGCGGAGCCAAAAACAGAGGGTATACCGAGGACTATTTTGGTGTTCCTGTGG
This sequence comes from Clostridium thermosuccinogenes, assembly GCF_002896855.1. Classification (NCBI taxonomy): domain Bacteria; kingdom Bacillati; phylum Bacillota; class Clostridia; order Eubacteriales; family Clostridiaceae; genus Clostridium; species Clostridium thermosuccinogenes. The sequence continues at coordinate 2,072,584 of NZ_CP021850.1, forward strand.
TATATGCTTGCGGGGTCACCGGGAAATATTATTATGAAAAAGAAGTGGATTTCAAGACTTTTAAAAATGTCGATGTGGCAGGAAACATCCATGATGCGGAAGTAATGATAAATCTCTCCCACGTAAAGGGCCATGGAGCCTGCGGTTATGGAGGAGCCTGCAAAAACATCGCCATGGGATGCGTTACCGACAGGACAAGAGCTCAAATACATGGTCTCGAAGGTGGTCTGGAATGGAATGAGGAATTATGCATCCACTGCGAACAGTGCGTAGTAAACTGCAACCATTATGCCAATAGTTTTGACAAGGAAGGCAAGTATAACATAAATTACCATCACTGCACCTTCTGCCAGCACTGTGCCAAGGTATGCCCGACATCAGCCATAAAGGTAACCGATGACAAGTACCAGGACTTCCAGATAGGCATGGCAATCTGCACTGAGACGGTATTAAAGACTTTTAAACCCGGACATGTATTCTACATAAATTTCCTTACCAACATAACGGCTTTATGCGACTGCTGGGGTCTCACAACCCCTTCCCTTGTGCCGGACATAGGCATTATGGCTTCTGAGGATATAGTTGCCATCGAAAGGGCATCCATTGATTCCATAAAGGTTGAAAATCTCATAATGGATGGGGTGCCACAAGGCATGGAGCTGGGTACCACAGGACATCTTTTTGAAAGGCTCCATGGAAAAAATCCTTATATCCAGTTAAATGAACTGGAAAAGAGGGGTCTCGGAACCCAGGAGTATTTTATTGAGGAAATCAAGTAAAGCCTATGATTTGAAGGTGGATGGGCATGCTGTCCTTAAAGTAAGGCATCATGCCAACAGTTTCTCCGACACATAAGTTGTATCGGAGGAGATGCTTCAAAGACATGCTAAAACCCCGGCATAATATAAAATTGCCGGGGTTTTTAACTAAGCTCAGTCAAGCTCCCGGGAATAATCTAAAATCCTGCCAAGGGTCCTTTCAAAGCATCTTTGGACTTCTTCAAAATCTATATTAGTTATATAGTATGTTTCCAGTTCATCATGCAGAGCCTTGGACTTGCTTATGGTCTTAATGGCTCTGTCCAGCAAGCCATCAAATTCCTCCCGGTCATACTTTAATTCATCTTCATAGTATTTAACGGCTTCCTTATTCAGAAATTCATCAAAATCTATCTTCCTGCCATATTTAATATCGGCATTATGATAATCGTTGAATGTGGTGAAGGCTACATCTGCTTCCGGTATTATCAGGTGCTCCAGCTTTTCCGGCTGCAGAGCGCAGTAATAGGATTCCACATAGAACCCCTTATCTACAGCGGAGCTTCTGACTTTTTCCAAGAGCCTGTCGGTGCCGGTACCAGGACTTCCAGTCAACACAATAATATTTTTTGTCGTCAGAAGGCTGGGTAGAAAATGCTTAAGTCCTCTAGGCGTTATGGCACTGGCAAACAGATGCCTTTGCTTCCCTTCTACAGAAGACACAGGCTTATCCCCGAATAATTCGTTTATTATTTCCGCCGCTGTGATATTGATTTTTGCATTGTCCACTGCCGAGCCATATATAGCAGCCATATCTTCGTAGATTTGCTCTGCTGCTTTTATGTATCTGTATGCCCTGGCAAAATTCCTGCTGATTTCACCGGTGATTTTCTGTATATCATCCTTGTTTGTCCTCAAACCTTCATCATTCCAAAATTCACCCAAATTTATTATTTCATCCACAGCCCCCGGAGTTTTGGGGTCTACTACATGAGGTGCCGTACCGTCAATCAGGGCAATTTTGATGGCCGGTATTACGATACCGTCGAGGCTGTCCGGATCACTGGAACAGTGCATGTGTTCAATATCAAATCCCCTATCCAGCATCTCGTTTCCTATTTTTTTCATGAATGTTGATTTTCCGGTACCGGGGCCTCCTTTTAGGAGAAATATCTTCAAAGCCTCGTCCTGCTTCAATATATTGCTGAAATAGCTAAAAAAACCCTGGGATGTATTTCCACCTGCAAACATATGCCTGATTCTACCCTTTACCAAGTCTATTCCCTCCTTAATTGCAGATTTCCCATTAAAGCATTAATAATCAGGTACGATATTACAATATGCAGAATTATTTTTTGTGTGAAATTCAACTTATATGTGATGTTCATTCTAATTAAATTTAAAATGCTAATTTCTCTTTAGTAAAATAAAAAGCCTGAGCCAACCAATCAAATTGATTTAGCTCAAGCTTTAGTTTTAACTAATTTATGACAGCTATTTACATATGATAATTATTCAAAGTCAACAACCTGGTTAAGTTCATCGGATTTAAACGCTGCTTCCATAAGCTTCATTACCCTCATAACCTGGTCATGCTTTACTATGATTTCTTCTTCTCCTTTGATAGCGGCCATAACGTTTTTGTAGAAATCATGTATGTCGGTTTTAACTTCCGGAAGGCTTATTTCCTTGATGGTATCATCCCTTCTTGGTGCCATGGTTTTTGTGAGCCCTGCTGCGGTTTTAACCGGAACGACATCCTTTTCATCCCAATCCTGTACGCATACGATCTTGCCTTTTGCATCAAAATCGTATATGATGGCTGTACCGTTTTCTCCCTGCATGTACCATCTCGGGAGGTTTATAAAATTGCTGGTACCAACTTCCAGAAGGGCGGTTTTTCCGCTTTCAAAGGTGAGAAAGATTTTAAAACCGTCATCCACCTCATAATTAGTAACATGGGTCAATTTTGCATACACTTTCTTGACTTTTTCAGGAACCAGCAGAAGCATCTGGTCCAGTATATGTACTCCCCAGTCCAGTACCATGCCGCCGCCGTGTTTCTTTTTGCCCCTCCAGTCTCCCGGAATGCCTCTTGAACCATGAACCCTGGATTCAATGTTGAAAACTTCCCCTAATGTGTTATCATCGTATACTTTTTTCATTATACGGAAATCGGCATCCCAGCGCCTGTTTTGATGAACGGTAAAGACAACTCCATATTTGTTTGCAGCATCGATCATCTCCTGCAAATCTGAGCTGGATAATGTAACCGGCTTTTCAGAAACTACATGCTTGCCTGCCTTCATAGCTTCTATTGCTATCGGTTTATGCGCGTCGTTCGGAGTTGCAATCAGCACAATATCAACGTTTTTATCGGAAAGCACCTCTTCGAGGCTGCTAAAAGTCCTAAGTCCCTTGCTCTTGGCATATTCGATCCTCTTGGGATCAATATCGTATATGCCGTAAACAAACAGGTCGTCAAAATCTGCTATTAATTCGCTGTGCCAGTTACCCATTCCACCAAAACCGACGATAGCCAGTGCAAATTTATTGTTTACCATGACATTCATCCTCCTAAGATAAGAACATTTTGTATTTGTTCCTATATATGTTACTCATATATTATACAACATGTCTTAAAAGCATTCCATTGCAAAAAATACTTTTTCTTGTTCAAATATTGCTTTTTTCTATTTTTATCAGTATTCTTGGCCAAATCAGAAAAAATATTTTCATTGACAATGATCTCATACAGTTGTATGATAATAATATCAAATACAAATGTATGAGGTTTGTGCAATGAAAGGAAAAGAGTATCAAATTTCGCAAGCGGAATGGCAGGTAATGAAAGTCTTATGGGAATGCCCCGGCCTTACGGCTGCCCAGATTTCGAGTAAAGTATCAAAGGAAAACAACTGGAGCGACGGCACCACCCGCACATATTTGCGCCGCCTTATCGACAAGGGTGTTCTTAGGTATGAGCAGGACAAAAAGGACAGCAGGATATATTACTATTTCCCTGTTATAAGCGAACAGGAAGCTTTGGAGCAGGAAAGCAGGAGCTTTTTAAGCAGGATTGTTAAAGGAAGAGCCGGTATAGTGCTGGCTTCCCTGGTTAAAAACTCCGATCTCACAGGAGAAGAAATAAAGGAATTGGAAGAGATATTGCGGCAAAGGAGAAGGGACAAAAATGAATGATATTTTTATGAACCTGCTTGTCGCCAGCGTGCATGCCTCGATAACGGCTGCAGCAGTCATCCTTATTAAAAGAATATTTGCTTCAAAATTAAATGTTCGCATAGGATATCTTTTGTGGGGGCTGGTGCTTTTAAGGTTTCTTTTCCCTGTGCTTCCCGAAAGCCGCCTAAGCATTTTCAATGCTTTAAATCTGGAATTTATTGATGCTGCATTCCTGTCCGACGATCCTTTAACTAATGATTATATCGAAAAATCAAAGTTTGAAGCTGATGCTTCGGGGCATGGGCAGAGCCGGGCCCCAAATGGGTATTTGACCGACGAAAAAAGCAGTGTGACCGGTGATGAAAACAGTGCTTCGGTGCAAAATAGTAAACCGGCAGCTTTTGTGCCTTCGGCAAAGGCCTTTCCAGGAGCAATGGTCTCTATTATCCCATATATATGGGCTTCAGGAGCAGTTCTGGTTATTTTTTATCTAATCCTTACCAATGCTCTTTTTTCCATCCGTTTAAAGAAAATGAAGCAAGCTGTTCTTCCTGAATACTTGGTTGAGCGGCTTAAAGCAGCAACCGGAACACCCCGCCGCAGCATCAGGTTTGTTGAAAGTGAAGATATGGAATCTCCATGCGTATATGGAATATTTAGGAGCACTATAATATTACCTGCAGGGGTTTTGGATGGCAAAGATGAAAAGACCTTGTCCCACATACTGCTGCATGAGTTGGCTCATATAAAGCACGGAGACCTGGCCGTATGCTGGATCGCATCGGTTATTTGCGCCCTCCACTGGTTTAATCCGGTTGTATGGTATGTCTTAAAGCAAATAGAGCACGACCAGGACCTTTGGGCGGATGCTTACACCATGTCCCTCCTTAATGAACATGAAATTGAGGCATATGGCAAGACCCTTCTATCCATGGCGGTTAAAGGAGGAAGGAAGCATCTGGCACCTGTTACGGCAGGGATCACCGAGGATAAAAAAACTCTCAAGAAAAGAATTGTCAATATTGCTGCTTTCAGCAAGAAGAAGTACCGGGTTACGCTCGCTGGTGTGCTGCTTTTGATGGCTGCAGGAGTTATGCTATGCACATCAAGGGTAAATTATCCAGGGACCGACGAAGAACGTATTAGATTTGTTGATAACATCTTATTGAGTCTAAATGCAAAGGATTCCAATGATGCTGAAAGCTTCGAGCTTCGAATTGAAAATAGAAATAGGACTGATCTTCGCAACTGTAAGCTGGAAGTCCTGTCAAACGCCAATACGCCGGATGAACGGATGATTTTTAGCAAAGATGATTTTCGGATTCCAGGGCGTGATTCAGTTAAATTTGATTTTGAGGACGTAAATTACGCCGACGCATATGTAAGATTTAGCTGCAATATAGGATTTTCTTCCGGTGATAAGGATAGAATAAACTGCGAAGGGGATTTCAGAGCATTTGAAAAAACTTTAACCAATGATTCATGGAGTGCCGCAACAGATGAAGAAGTGAGCAGATTCATAAAGGAGAACGGCATAAATGTCATAGGAGTGAGCAGAATATATGGCATTTGTACTATAATCCTGTTTGAGAATGAGGGTTCATCCGGATATTATGAGTTGTACAAGGATAACAGGTCCGGGGAACTTAGGAGCAGGAAAATAATCGGATACACTTTTGAACAGGATAAACCTCCGATTCAGATGATGGGCGGCACCGCCAGTGGCAACTATCCTTTTGTAAACTTTAGAATAAACTCTCCTGCCCTTCTGGCAGTCGGCGATAAAATTGAAGTACAAACAACCAAGGGTACCATTTCCCTCCGCATGGACGGCAAAAAAGGCCATACTGTGAAAACGAGAGGCTACGGAAGCATATACAGGATACTTGTCTATGATAAAACCGGTAAGATGATTTACGATGGTAAGAGATCGTTATTGGAGGATGTAAGCTTTAGACCGGATGATCCGTCATATTTGAACATTATGCATGAAAAGAACTATAAAATAATTGACCAGACTCCGGTCATCCAGGAGATCAATTTCACTAAAGCCATGTTTCCCCAAAAATATATCGTGGCTTATAAAAGCGATGATATGGACTGGAAAATACCTGTCCTTACCTACGGAGATACAACCGTATACCTTAAGTCCATAGTGGAATCCAATGAGTCTCCGGACTACCTTTATGCCCTTTTCTATTTCGTCCATGATACCAAAGGGAAGGACTCCGGCAAAATTTTAAGCAGCACCAGGGTAATTAGGGAGGATGACGGAGAATACGCGTACACAAGCGATGCAAATCCCAGGCGGGATGTGATTTTGTCTGCCACAGGGTTAAAGGTAAAAAATGCTGTCTCTTTAAGGAGCCATGGGCCGGGCGACCAGATAGCCATTTATCTGGACCGGGCAATGGTGGAAAAATCCAATGGGGAATTCTCTGTCATTCTGGAGGGGCTGAATCAGATAAGCTATGCATCAAAATAACTGCAGCCCCTCTATTCCCCCTTTATCTTTTTTGACTTCTATCTTCTCATAAGTATTGCAGCCACATGCTGCAATCTTTTAAAAGCATAATCAAAAAATTCCCGGTAGGATTCACAAAAATGATTGAGACCGGGTTTTCCGTCAACAAAGGGCTCCCTGCATCTTCTGCACCCGCCCCTGCAAAGGCTGGCCCATCTGCATTGCTTACACCTGGTATCTACATGCCTGGAAACTTCCTCAAAGTTCCTTCCGGTGTTGCAGTGCTTCAGATCATAAAATCCCATATCTCTGATATTGCCGAGATGCCAGTCATCTGTCACATAAAAATCACAGGGATACACTCCGCCGTCAGCTTCAATGACAAACTGACTCCTGCACTGCCCCGCCATGTCGCATGCTTCAGGATAGTATCCCATCAACATCATAACCAGATTGTCAAAATAGCGTATGCTTATCCTCTCTCCCTTAATTATGTCTTCATACCACAGATCGAAGGATGTTTTCAAAAAGCTGGTGTAGGATTCGGGAGTAAGAGAAAACTCACGGCTTCCATGGGGTTCTCCCAAGGGATCAAGGCATGGTATGAACTGAAGAAATTTAAAATTGTTTTTCTTAAAGAATCTGTATATTTTTCCTATATGCCTTGCGGTGTTGTTGTTTACTACGCAAAGAATATTATATTCAACACCGTATTTATTAAAGAGGCCGATGGTATTCATCACTTCTTTGAATGAGCCTTCACCTGTGGAATCAATTCTGTTCAGGTCGTGTATGTCTTTGGGTCCGTCCAGGGATATTCCGGTAAGAAACTTGTTATCGGCAAGGAAGCGGGCCCAATCATCATTCATAAGAACGCCGTTGGTCTGTATGGCATTATTGATTCTGACCTTTTTTGTATTGTATTTTTCCTCGAACTCCATCAGCTTTTTATAAAAGTCAAGACCTGCTACAGTCGGCTCTCCCCCCTGAAATGCAAGAGTACAGGAACCGCTGGAAAACTCCAGGGCTTTTTTCACTATCAATTCCAGCAGTTCAGTGCTCATTATTCCATAAGACCGAGTTTCTCTATTTTCAGCCAAGGAATGGTAAAAGCAATATTTGCATCGAAGATTGCAATTGCTGGAAGCTGGTTTTATCAAAATGCTTAAAGGCGGCATAGTTATTCCTCTCCATAAAAATATGAAAATCCTTTTGCATAAAATAATATTATACCCATAACCCCTGTTGCTGCAAGGGCCATAATCTGGTGAAGCTTGTCTTTGGCAGGGAGTATGTAAATTATTATTGCTTTTGCTGCGGATTTATGTATCATGGCATAACCTCCGGCAAATTGCAAGATTTAAACCTCCCAGGCATCGTTTTCATTTGTAATCTTGAATTTCCTGTGTTTTAGCTTATAATATTTTAGGAAAGGATGTGTTTTTATTGGATCGGAAGAAAATACTCAGAATCAATGAACTGGCGAAAAAAGCAAAAAATGAGGGACTTACCCCTGAGGAAAAAAAGGAACAAGAGATTTTAAGAAGAGAATATATAGAAGCCTTTAAATCCAACTTAAGAGCTAGTCTTGAGAATATCGTGCCGGCGAAGCCACATCTCAGGAATTCCGGAATGGATAGGAAAAATTAGGACTTTTAAAACAAAAAAGATGGTAGTTTAAAAACTGCCATCTTAACATATCAAAATAAATCACATATCGAAAGCATATTTCATATCGAAAAAATGGAAACGTCTGTTTAATTTTAGGTATGAAGAAGGGATTAATTACTGTACATTTAACTCCCAACGCCTGAAATATAAGGCAAATCACAACATATATGCACTTAAGGGTATAAAGCTTATCTAAAGGTGTTTTCCTTAAGCATGCGGTGCTTTAAATCCCAAAGAGGCTGTGACAGGTCAACATAATAGCTGTGAGGATTTTCGAACCTAAGCACTTCATCCCATAGAGTGTCTATCTGTTGCTTGCAGTATTCTTTAATCTCTTTTAATTCAGGACTTTTGTATATGCATTTGCCTTTTTCAAAGATTTTAACCCGGAGCTTTTTCGCATAAAAGTCTTTGACAATTTTTCTTTTCCATGTATGCTCAGGATCAAAAATCTCGTAAGGTTGGCTGTCATCTATGGTCTCATCATGCAGTGTTATGACATCGGCTATAGCTTTCCCGCTGCTTCGGCTAAAAAGCCTGTAGACTTCCTTGAATCCGGGATTGGTTATCTTGCCGACATTTTCACTCACCTTAATCTTAGGAATGATCTGACCGTTTTCCTCGATTGCAGCCAGCTTGTATACACCACCAAAAACCGGTTCCGATCTGGAGGTTATGAGCCTTTCTCCCACACCGAACTGGTCTATCTTGGCACCCTGCATCAGTATATCCCGGATTATATACTCATCCAGGGAATTGGAAGCAACAATGGCGCAATCGGAAAATCCTGCTTCATCCAGCATTTTTCTGGCTTCCTTGGACAGATAGGTTACGTCTCCGCTGTCAATCCTTATCCCCTTTGGTCTGAAACCCCTTGGAAGCACTTCTTCATTAAATACCCTTATAGCGTTGGGAACACCAGACTTAAGAACATTGTAGGTATCCACCAGAAGGACGCAGTTGTCAGGATATACCCGGGCATATGCCTTAAATGCCTCATACTCGTTGGGGAACATCTGAACCCAGCTGTGAGCCATCGTTCCCAGAGCGGGTACTCCAAATTCCCTGTCCGCCAGCGTGCATGCCGTTCCGCTGCATCCGCCTATATAAGCTGCTCTCGCCCCAAGGATGGCGCTATCATGTCCCTGTGCCCTTCTGGAGCCGAATTCCATGACCGGTCTTCCCTGGGCTGCTCTTACTATCCGGTTTGCTTTAGTGGCTATAAGGCTTTGATGGTTTATTGTAAGCAAAATCATGGTTTCTACAAACTGGGACTGTATAGCCGGACCTCTTACCGTCAATATGGGCTCACCGGGAAATATAGGCGTTCCTTCCGGCATGGCCCAGACGTCACATACGAACTTGAAGTTTCTTAAATACTCGAGGAATTTTTCACTGAAAATTTTTTTGCTTCTCAAGTATTCTATATCCTGCTCATCAAATTTAAGTTCATTCAAATACTCAATAATCTGCTCAAGGCCGGCCATTATGGCAAAGCCGCCGTTATCCGGCACCTTTCTGAAAAACATATCAAAATATGAAATCTTATCGCCTATTCCATTTTCCAGATATCCATTAGCCATGGTGATTTCATAAAAATCCGTCAGCATCGTCAAATTCAATTTTTCACCGCGATAACTGTATTCTGTCATGTACTAATCCATCTCCTGTTATATATAAAAAGTTAGCATTATTTGCCTCGCCGGCAACCTAATCAGCCCAAAATACCACGATCCAGGACCGTGCTTCCATATTTTCCGGCTGTTTTCAGCAGTTCCTCAATATTATCTTTTCCTGTATCGGGAATTATGACACCGGCTTTGCCTTTATAAAGACGGAGGGCATAATCCAGCGCTTTTGCATTGCAGGTTTCCAATATAAAGGGTTCCCTGACATAGCTCTGAAGGGTGTTGGCCACCTGCGCCAAAAGCTTTTCGTCTCCTTCAGCACCATCGATATTTATGTACACAGCGGTGTAACCATCGCAGGAAAGATCCATTGCCCTGTCGGCAACAGCATCCATATCAGCATTTTTCAGCTCTTCCAGCAAACCAGTATCCTTTCTGGCATCAATGAATCCAATGTCCGCAGGCTCAAGGCCGTCCACCGATAGCGTTTTTACCCCGGATGATATCACTTTTTCAGCCCTGTCTTGAATCTCAGGGACTTCAATGCCGTCAATCCTTTCTCTCAAGGCTTTGATGAAGTCCGGAGTAGTGCCGCAGCAGCCGCCTATAAGCCGCACGCCTGATTTCACATATTCTTCGGCCAGGGAAGAAAATCTCTCCGGTGTTTCTTTATATACCACATTGCCGTCTACTGTTTCAGGCAAGCCTGCATTGGGTTTTACCGCAAGGGGTATACCTCCTGCCTTAGACATTGCTTTGACTATATCCAGCAGATGCTCAGGCCCAAGGGAACAATTAGTTCCTATCATATCTGCCCCCAGGGATTTTAAAACAACTGCTGCAGTATATGGGTCGGTGCCCATCAATGTCCTTCCATTGGCTTCAAAGGCAACAGAGCATATAACAGGCAGATCCGTCTCTTCCTTCGCTGCCAGGAGGGCCGCTCTCAATTCGGCTATATCGGTAAAGGTCTCGAAATTGATCAAATCGACACCGCCGTCAGCTACTGCTCTTACCTGTTCCTTAAACAAATCATAAGCTTTTTCAAAGGTTAATTCTCCTGAAGGCTCAAAAAGCTTACCAATAGGACCGATGGATGCTGCGACAAATCCATCCTTTCCCATAACCTCGCGGGCAAGCCTCGCCCCTTCATAGTTTAACTCATAGGTTTTATCCGCCAGGGAATACTGCTCAAGTTTCAGACGGTTTCCTTGGAATGTATTGGTCTGTATTACATCGGACCCGGCTTCTTTATACATACTGTATATTTTTTTTACCACGTCACTGTGCTCTATATTCCATAGCTCCGGGCACTCTCCTCCGCTCATGCCGAATTTTTGCAGCATAGTGCCCTTTGACCCGTCATAAATAAGTACCTTTTTACCTGCAAGCGTCAGAAAATCCTTCAAATCCATCATCTCCCCGTAAAAAATCCATATCTCCAATCAACTTTTTTTGAACTGTTAAGTATTTAATCAATCGATTCAGACCGATTTAGAGCATGTTCCTCTAGCATTTATTGAATTTTGCAGCGCTCCTATTATATAAACAGCATGCTGCAAGCCCCGTATCGCTTTTACCCTTTATTGAGTTTTTGCAACTTACTTTTATTATATCGCTTTGCGCATTGTGTGTAAAAATCCTCACAATACAAAAAAACTTCTACCCCTACTATAAAATAAAGGAGAAGTGTAATTATATTAATATTATATTTAAAAGAAAGAAGTGTCAATACAGGTTATTTTTGCATACGGAGGACTTCGGTAAAGGAAAAGTATATGATAAAGCTGGTCCCATCAGCTTTTTATATTATGTTTGAAGGCATATATGGCAGCCTGGGTTCTATCTGCCACCTTTAGCTTTTTAAATATGTTGGACACATGGTTTTTTACAGTTTTCTCGCTTATGTAAAGATGCTTTGCTATCTCCTTGTTTATCATGCCTTCCGCTATAAGCTCCAGGACCTCTTTCTCCCTTGAAGTAAGATTGTTTTCTTCGCATTTTTCTTTTTCATTCAGGGTGATTCTGTTAAATTCTTTTACCAGTTCTTTTGTCATGCTCGCCTGAATATATGATTGTCCGGCATAGACATTTCTAATTGCATCTATCAACACATCAGGCTCGGCATCTTTAAGGACATAACCTTCAGCACCCATCTGTATCGTTTTGAACAGGTATTCCCTATCTTCATGGACGGTTAAAACAATTATTTTAGATGGGTTCTTTTCCTGTTTTAATGTGTTAATAGCCTGCAGTCCGTTTATGCCCGGCATATTTATGTCCATCAAAATAACATCCGGCTTTAATTCCCTTGCAAGCTTTATTGCTTCATCTCCGTTTGAAGCCTGGGCTACAACAAAAATATCCTTTTCCAGCTCCAGGATTTGCTTTAACCCCTGTCTGATAATAGAATGGTCATCAGCTAACAAAACACTAATTTTGCTCATTCATATCCTCCTCCTTCTGAACTAAAGGTAATACTATATTTATCCGAGTACCGATGCCTGATCTTGAACTGATATGCATTTCACCCCCAAGGAGTTCGACCCTTTCTCTCATGCTTACAAGTCCAAATCCACCGTTTATGTCCTCGCCGTATTTTTTCAAACTATCCTGATCAAAACCTTTACCATCGTCATAAATGTTCAGTTTTAAACAATCTTCATAAAAATCAATATTTATTGCCGCATTTCTTGCTTGTGAGTGCTTTCTTATGTTGCTGACGGCTTCCTGTATTATTCTGAAAGTGGTAAGAGATATGATTGATTTTACATTCTCATTTTTTCCCCTAGCCTTGAAAACTACATTTATGCCTGTTTCATCCTCAAAGGTTGCGATATATCTTTGCAAAGTAGGTACTAAACCGAGATCGTCCAGGGACATTGGCCTTAAGTCATATATGATCCTTCTAACATCCCGGAGACTGCCTCTTACAACATCCTTCAGGCTTCTAAGCTCCTCCTTCGCCTTTTCGATATCCACGTCAATTAATTTTTCGCAGATTTCAGCTTTTAACACGACATTGGACATCGATTGAGCCGGGCCATCATGGATCTCCCTGGCTACTCTTTTTCTTTCTTCTTCCTGGGACTTTATTATCTTAAAACCAATATACTGCTTTTGTTTGATATCTTCAAGCTGTAAGCTTAACTCCTGAAGATCGCCTGTTAAATATCCGAGTACAGCGGCTACCTGAGTGATCAGCCTTTCTGCCTTTTCTACGGTCTTATAGGCTTCTTTTATTCTAACTTCCAGATAATTGCGTCTCTTGACCAGATATTGCTCCTGCTCGCGTTTCACAGCTAGCTCTATACGAAGATTATCGGCTTTTTCATAAGCCTGCTTGAGTTCTTCCTGTGAAAACTTATGAAAATTCTTGTTAACATACATTAACTTTCTTTTGCTTTCTTGCAATTCAATCTCTATTTCTGCCACCTTTTTTACAAGTTCCTTCACCTGCTCCTTAAGCTGACGCATTTCACTTTCCAGAGCTTTGCACTCATTTCTTGCACTTTCTGCGATGTCAAAGATTTCAGATTTGCTATTGTTTATTGCTTCTATAGTTCTTTTTATTATGCTGTCCAGCTTATTAAAGTCAAGTTTAGTATTGCTCACCAGTGTTTCCCCCACAATTTTTAATATAATTATGCGGTCATCTTTTGAAGTCAATATATATATTTATATCATTAATGAGTGAAAAAAGAAATGGAATATCTAATATTTTACTTTCTGTTGAAAGTATTACAGCAAGGGTACTACAGCATAATTAGACATATTCTATGTGTGGGCGACAATTCCTCTGTAATAATTTTCCATAGGATTACTATTTGAATTTTTCGACAAAAAAATATTATATAAATTGTTGACAAGTTCATCCTTTGCTCTTATAATAATAAAGTGTTCAAAAGCGCGCCATTAGCTCAGTTGGTAGAGCACCTGACTCTTAATCAGGGTGTCCCGGGTTCGAGTCCCTGATGGCGCACCAAAAAAGCCCTTTTAGACAAAAGGGCTTTTTTTATGATTTTACATTGCTTTATTATTAAATTTAAATTCCTTCAAAATTTATTATTTGCTAAATCATCATTTGGCAGCATTTATCCTATCCTATTAAAACTCGTCGTCTGAGTACAGATCTCCACCCTCCATTATCTGATCATATATATGCGCTATCTCATCATATACTTCGTAATTGGAATTTTCTTCATTGTTTAAAAATTCTTCCAAATCCGATATGTCAGTAATCTCCATAGGGTAATCGGTATCTTCCAAAAGTTCATTTATTTTCTCAAACATAGAATTAAGATCCATACTAACCCTCCTTAAAAACTTGTTTCAGTCATAATATTATGAGTAAACCCCAGGATATTATTCATATAAATTATAGCGCAGTTAAAATTCTCCTCTGTTTCTATAGTTGACAGATGCAAATTGATAAAGCAAGGAGGGACATCCCTTTCGCCTTTTAAAAACAATGGACTCAGATGCCAAAATATCATTTCTGTCATAAAAATTGCGGTAACAATTAGGACAACTTGTGGTAAAATTAGTTTGTTGACTTTATATATGAAAATACATGGAAATAAATATGAATGCGAAATAACGAAATTTCATTATGAGTTTTATGTCTTGGATTTATGGGAGATAGACATTAAATAAGCTGTGCATAATTGCAAAAGGTATTTCTTAGCGAAAATTTGAAGCATCAAAATGAATCCATATTTAGCAAGCAAAATACGCAGTGATCACATAAATATGATATGTGTAAGGAATATTAAAATATACCGATGGTATGGGAGATGACGCCATGAAAAAAACAGCCACTGTAGAAGAGCAGCTAAAAAAAATGAAGAAACGCTTCTTTATTTTGCTGACCTTTTTTATTCTCTTTCTGACTGTTGTGGGAATATACATATACCTGAATTATGATTACTTGGCTTTTAAGCACTTGATCTCCCAGAATTACATATATACCGACACCCTTGATGAAATCTTTAAAAAAGAGCTTAAGAGAGATGTCAATGGAAAATATTATTCCTATTTCGACAACCTCGTGATTTCTGTAGTGACGAAATATATTCAAAGCGCCAACAATGACAGATATACCTACCTGTATCTTCCCGAGAATTTAAAACAGGTAAAAGAAGAAGAAAAGGAAGAGGCATCTCAGTCTGAGATAAAGGAGCTTAATGATAAAACTGTATTGCTAAGATTGACCAACTTTTCGAAATATACTCAAGAATTCGTACTAGACAATACTGAAAAACTGGATGACTACCCTTATCTCATTTTGGATCTCAGGGACAATTATGGAGGAGATATAGACGCCATGGCGCGCATATCCGACGTGTTTCTGCCCAAGGGAAAGATAATTGC
Source organism: Clostridium thermosuccinogenes (assembly GCF_002896855.1). Lineage (NCBI taxonomy): Bacteria > Bacillati > Bacillota > Clostridia > Eubacteriales > Clostridiaceae > Clostridium > Clostridium thermosuccinogenes. The sequence goes on from NZ_CP021850.1 coordinate 2,087,661, forward strand.
CACCGACCGTATGCGAATTTTCAACAGGATATACAAGGCAAAACACAAAGATATGTTGGAATATGAAAGAATCATAATACTTCAAAATGAAAATACCGCCAGCGCTTCGGAAAATATGATTGCTGCACTGAAGGACAACCTTGAGAATGTCACCCTTCTGGGTCAAACGACCTTCGGCAAAGGCATCGGCCAATTTACACTGCCATTAAGGAGAGGATATGCAGTAAAAGCAACCGTCCTTTTTTGGGATACGCCGAACAATATAAACATACAGGGCAAAGGCATATCTCCGGATATTTTTTATGATGGAGAGGATGCAGTTGATTATGCCCTTTCAATAATAGATGATATCTAAAGCAAACTAAAATCGAAGGGAAAATACATGATAGAATAAAATATGTATGTCTGGAACCATAGGACAATGGATGACTATTAACTTCATATTATTTTTTAAGTAATCATTTGGTATAAGATTTACAACTTGTCTCATTATGTAAATTTTAAAAAATTTCTGATATTTTGCATTTAGTTGACAAATTGTTGTTGACAATAATTACCACTGGTGATATTCTTTATTATGTATGGATCCAATCAAATAAATAAAACACTTGGAGGTGTTTTATGATTTATGATAGATAATGACCTATTGGTATGTACCACAAAGATTTTGATCCTGTTATCTAATCTTTTTAACTCCAATAAAATTGACTTTGAAGTTCTAAAAAGTAATTCTTGCAATAAACTAAAATTTCTTGAAAGCGGTCTCGATTGCATCGAGGATCTAAAGGATAGGGAACTTGCCCTGTCGGTTATAAATTCTTACAAGTCGATTTTTGCATCTAATGAAAAAGTATAAGCCCGGTATACGAGCAAGTTATATTAACAAGTAAAAGTTATGTAAAGCTGCAAATATCTACCTGTCCTAAGCGTTTCTCTGTCACCTGTTTTTCAGTTTTTTTGATGGCTTTTCGGGAAGGGAGGTATTAACCGGGGATATTCCATATTTATACAATATGTAAAAAGTTATAAATCATAACCACCCGTCCAACGGGTGGTTTGCTCTACCCCTATAAGGGGATGTTACCGGCCAGCGCCTAAAGACGCTGGCTTTCACTTTGTTCAAGCCACTATGCCCTTAACTCGTCGCCGCCCCTTAAGGGACGTTTGTACTACCAGCTACCCCTTGAAGGGGTCCTCATATTCTTTTACACTTAATTTATCTAACATAATGTCGTGTTTCTCTTGCTCTTGTATATATTTTCTAATTGTTGCTTCATTTAATCCTACTGTACTAACATAATATCCTTCTGCCCAAAAGTGACGATTTCCGAATTTATATTTAAGATTTGCGTGCTTGTCAAATATCATGAGTGCACTTTTCCCTTTCAAATATCCCATAAAACTTGATACACTTATTTTGGGAGGTATACTTACTAGCATATGTATATGATCTGGCATGAGATGTCCCTCTATTATTTCTACTCCCTTATAGCTGCATAGCTGTTTTATGATATCTCTTATACTTTCCCTGTATTGATTATAAATTATTTTTCGTCTATACTTAGGTGTAAAGACGATGTGATATTTGCACATCCATTTTGTGTGTGACATATCGTTGCTTTTGTTAGCCATGAAATCACCTTTCCTCTCGTTATGATAGTAGCCTGAACAACTCTATTATAACGGAAAGGTGATTTTTTGTATAACAATCGTTTCCGCACCCGCATAGCGGGTGGTTTTTTGTTTCGCATGGCTCATTTCTCTGCAGAGAAATTCGCTTCATGCTCAACAGGCTAAAGCCCATAAAAAAAAAGGCGAATTATAATTCGCCTTAAATCGTATTTAATTGCTGGATTTTAATTATTTATTGAAATAAACCGGCTTTCCAGTCTTTGCTGATTCATATATAGCTTCAAGAATTTCGGTAACTACCAGTGCCTGTTCCGGCTTGACTATGGGGTCTTTATCGTTGATTACCGCATCTATCCACTGTCTTGCTTCAAACAAGCTGGGATCTTCGGTCTTTCCGGCATAGAAAGCAACTCCACCTGCATCCAGCTTTGGTTTTGTGGTGTAAAGAGTGCTGAATTTTTCACCGTTAAGTCTGAGGCCGTCTCTCATGTCGGCTCCGCCTTCAGTTCCGCACAGTGTAGTTATTGCTTCGCCCTCTTCCAAAGTGTTCAGCGCCCAGCTGGACTCAAGGAAAATAGTAGCTCCGTTTTCCATGGTTATGAATCCGAAAGCTGAATCTTCTACGGTGAACTCCTTAGGATCCCATGGACCCCAAGCATTTGCAGAATTCTCTCTGTCTCCCAGCTTGCGGTATGTATTTCCTACTACATACTTGGGTTTGTAATTGTTCATAACCCACAAGGTTAAATCCAGAGCATGGGTTCCGATATCTATCAATGGACCTCCTCCCTGCTCTTCCTCATTGAGGAACACACCCCAGGTAGGAACCGCACGACGGCGTATTGCATGGGCCTTAGCAAAATATATTTCTCCCAGGCCGCCTTCATCGCATACTTTTTTCAGGTAGAGGGAATCGGGTCTGTAACGGTTTTGATAGCCTATGGTGAGTTTTTTACCTGTGCGTTTTGCTGCTTCAAGCATTGCTCTTGCTTCTGCAGAGGTCTTTGCCATGGGCTTTTCGCACATTACATGTTTTCCGGCCTCGAGGGCATCAATCGTTATGAAGGAATGCTCCCTGTTGGGCGTGCAAACATGAACAACCTCAATGCTCTCATCCTTCAAAAGTTCCTTATAGTCGGTATATACCTTTGCATCCGGTGTTCCAAAATCCTTTGCAGCCTTTTCAGCTCTTTCTTTGATAATATCACAGAAGGCAACCATCCTTACATTATCGAGCTGCTTCAGGCTTGGCATATGTTTTCCGTTGGCTATGCCACCACAGCCGATTATACCGACATTAACTATTCTTTGTGACATTTAAAAATCTCTCCTCTCATTTGATTTTATTTTTAAGTTATATTTCATTAAAAAACTTGATAACCTTATACCTTTTCCAAAGGCTCAACATTTGGACAAGTCAGTTCGGAAAGCATTTTTATAGGCCTTGCCCACTTTACTGCATTTTTGATTATTCTTAAGATATCCGGATTGTAGTATATTGGAAAGGACTCATGTCCAGGCTGGAAATAAAATACTTTACCATTTCCGCGGTGATAGCAGCAGCCGCTTCTGAACACTTCTCCACCTTTAAACCATCCGATGAATACCAGAGTGTCCGGTGCAGGTATATCAAACCTTTCACCATACATCTCTTCATGTTCGATATCAATATACTCGCCTATTCCTTCTGCAATCGGGTGAGATGGTTCAACTACCCATAGCCTTTCGTTTTCACCAATTTCACGCCATTTTAGAGTACAGCTGGTGCCCATCAGTCTAACAAAAGGCTTGGAGAGATGAGCTGAATGAAGAGCTATAAATCCCATTCCGCAAAGCACTCTTTTATGAATCTTTTCTACGATGTCATCCCTTACCTCATGGTGAGCTACATGTCCCCACCATATCAATACATCCGTATTGTTCAGCACTTCGTCGGTAAGTCCATGGTCTTCCTCATCCAGGGTAGCAGTCCTGACTTCCAGCTCCTGATCCTGTTTTAAGTAGTTTGCTATTGCGCCATGTATTCCTTCAGGATAAACCTCGGCAATTTTGCTGTCATGCTTTTCATGCCTGTATTCATTCCATACAGTAACTCTTATCATTAAAAACGCCTCCAGAAGTAATTATTTTAAGGATGCTGCCATAATTTTAAACATTGACAACAGCCTTATTTGCTAAAAAGATTCAATTATTCATTGAATGTCCGACAGTTGATTCCCTAACTATCAGTTCATGCTCCAGCACAATGTGCCGTGATTCCTTTATGCTGCCTTTTATCTGCTCCAGCAGGAGATTCATGGCAGTACATCCAATCTCGTACTTAGGCTGGGAGATAGTTGTGAGCATCGGGTCGCTCATGGATGCAAAGCTTATATTGTCAAACCCGACTACAGCAATATCTTTAGGAACACTCATGTTTTTTTCCTTTACTGCCCTCATGGCGCCGATTGCCATGACATCGGAAATGGCGAATATGGCAGTAACACCGCCTTCCAGATCCAATAACTGTCTTGCACACCGCATACCGCTCATGAAGCTGTAATCGCCATAAGTAATCAACCGGCTGTCGAAATCTATCCCTGAATCTTCCAGAGCCTTTCTGTAACCTGCTTCCCTTTGCTTTGTGGAAACAAAATTATTTCTACAGCTTATCAAGCCTATTCTCTTATGGCCCAAATCTATTAAATGCTTTACTGCATTATAACCTGCTGCATAATTGTCAATTGTGACATGGGAGACTCTAGCTCCTTCTTTATATTCACAGCACTGCACCGTAGGATAATTGATTCCTATCTCGGAAAGCTCTTCTTTTTTCAATTCCGGTGCTAAAAATATCACGCCATCGGAAAGCCTGTTTTTAAGAAGCTTAAGGTACAATTTTTCCTGGGATGCATCGGAATCGGTATTGCACAACATTATAAAATAATCGTTTTTCCGGGCAACATCCTCAATTCCCTTGACAACCCTCGAATAAAAGGGATTGGATATATTGGGCAGGAGAACCAATATCATTCTTGCTTCCATTCTTCTTAAGTTTCTTCCCAGGAGATTTGGCTGATAGTTTAGCTCTTTAATGGCTTTCAGAACGTTTTCCCGGGTTTTGGCAGAGACAGAGCTGCTGTTGTTTAGCACTCTGGATACGGTAGCTACTGAAACACCTGCCACTTTTGCCACATCCTGAATATTGGTCATCGATGCCTCCCAAAAAAGTTTTTATCCTAATGTAATGGATTACATTCCATATTATATATTGACAAGCAAATTTCTTCAATAGTATTTGGAAATTTATTTATAAAATATGCATTAAAATAACCATCAATTGATATCAAAAACCAATTTGTCATTTTCAATACGGCTTGGCGTATTGAGCTTTTCCGAAAGGCTCCTCTCCCTTTCAAGCATTATAAGGGCATCCTCTCCCTTTTGAGGTACAATGCGGGATTTATTGATTATTTTAAAGGGAGTGCCGGACAAAGCAGTCAGCTTGCGATTTTTTATTTCCATTTCGAAAATGAAGCTCTCCTGATTCAAAGGATTGTTCTGATCAAACAGGAAATTTCCAAGGCTGTAGAAAATGGGTTTGCCCTTATATATTTCCACTCCCTGGCACCTGTGGGTATGATGCCCTATAATCATATCCGCGCCGCTGTCTATGATCTCATGAGCAAGTCCGATTTGATTTTCTGTCGGTTCATAGCTATATTCAACTCCCCAGTGAAGTGAAACTATTAGAATATCAAAAATGTCTTTATATTTGGCTATATCCTCCATAATGTAATCTTTTTTTGTGGGAGCTACTCCTGACGAATCCTCCCCTGCAAGGAACCTAAGAGGCGGATTTCCCTTATACAGAACTTCCGCCATATCAGTATATGCCAGCATACCGATTTTTAGGCCTTTTTTTTCCAGGACAGCGGGCTTCCTCGCCTCTTCAAGATTTCTACCGGCTCCTGCATAAGCTATTCCGTTTTCATCAAGGATTTTCATTGTATCGAAAAGACCCTGCTCATAATAGTCCAGAATATGGTTGTTTGCCAGGCTGAGGATGTTGAAGCCAGCGTATTTTATGCCTTCAATTGCCTCCGGATCATTTTTTAACACATACTTTCCACCCTCATCTATGCCGGCGAGACCTTTGGTGCTGGCAGTTATAGGCTCTTCCAGATTACCGAATACGACATCATTTTGATTAAAAATGCCTACTACCTCTTCAAAGGGATAGATATACCTTTTTTCCTGCTTTTCAACCCATATCTTTACTCCCCTTCCCAGATTTATATCCCCTACTACCACGATTTTGAGGGGGTCTTCGAGAAAAGGCGCTTCGGAAGTACCAGCTTCAGCGGTATCAGATTCAGTAGTGCCAGTTCCAGAAGTATCAGTTTCAGCGGGTTCTTCACCCTCTTTGACAGGCTCTCCGGCTGCTCCCTCTTCATCTGCCGTTACCTCTGAAACCGAATCATCGCTTTGAAGAGGCTGAGTTTCCACTGCTGTTTCATAAGCCGGCTTGACGTCCATTGTAGAAAAAACGAAAAACAGAAATGCGGCAAGGCTTAAGGATACTATTGAAGTAACCACCATTATTGCTAAAAGAATTTTAAATTTCATCCTATACTCTCCTGTTTTTAAGAATTTATAAAAGCTTGTTAGTTTTATATAAATCTAGCTGTATGACTTTCATCAGCACAGATAGTGAATCCGAAATTTCTTATTATATTTCATATGCATAAGTTTATCTTTAAAATTTATCCAAATAAAAGCATGAAAAACATTTAAGTTTCCGATACACTATCCCATTCCCATTGGAACATCTTTTGTATCAATCTGATAAAGTGATTTGTCGCATAGATAGGAATGAAATCAGCAAATAAATGTGCCATGTTTCCTTTATGCTGCTTTTTATCTGCTCCAGCAGGAGATTTATCACCATACATCCAATCTCAAATTCGAGCTGGGAGACGTAGGGATTTATTCTTTTGGTTATGCCAACGAAGCACTTAACTTAAATCCTATAGGAGCGGCATCCATCTGTTTCAATCGGAGCTTCATCTTTTTTGGTCTTGTTCTTAGGTGTAAACAGGTTTCCAGGAATTCCGGCGACAATTCCCAGATCCTTAACAATATTTAATTACCTGTCTTAGATCAAATCAATTTTATGAGAACTATCCAAGAGCATATTCCCGGATAGGCGTATAAACCCGTTTCCTTCCTATTTGCTCACTTTTGAACAAACATACCTTTTCTACTGAAATTTCAGGAAAACTCATTTCTGCGGCAATCTTCATTACTTGTCTGAAATCCACCGTAAACAAAATATCCTGTGCTATTGTAATATGAGGAACATATGGCCTTTTCTCCTTTGAAAATCCGAGGGAATGCATCCCGTTTTCAATATCCTGCTGAAGCCTGTTAAGTTTGTCCAAATCGCCACCCAGGCCCAGCCAGAGGACTCTCAGATCGCTCTTTCCCTGGAACTTTCCGATTTCATTCACATTTAAGACAAACTGCTTGTTTTCTTGGCAGATGATCTTCAACCGGCCTCCTATCTCATCCACTTTCCCGTCATTTATTTCATCCAGGAATTTCAGTGTAAGATGAAAATTATCAATATATTTCCATCTTCCATAGGAAGCATAGGGCTTTAATCTATCCTGCAGACTGCTTATGGCAGCTTTCATTTCTTTGCTAAAATCAACACCAATAAATGCTCTCATTGTCATCAACATCCGAATTTTAATTTCTTGGCCCAAAACCGGGCCAGATACCTTAACAGCAAATAGCTTGTCCTGTATATTGCTTAAATTTTATAATAATTTCCTGAAAATTGCAACTTTTGCCTTTATCTACTGTGTAGATTCGGCTACCTACAGCATAGGTAAAAGCCGCTCCTTTACCAAATGGGACTTTAATATCTGGATTGATCTCATCAGTGTTTTTTTGTCTTCGTCGGTAAGGGTATTTAGAAATTCCGAAAAAATTTCAGCCTTTTTCCGGATCATGTTTTTGATATATGATTTACCTTCTTCTGTGATGCTTATTAAAATAAGCCTCCTGTTTTCGGGGTTTTCCGTCCTGCATATGAGCTTTTTGTCCGAAAGGGTATCCAGGATTTTTGTGAGCTGCTGCCGTTGAATTCCCATATGCCCTGCTATATTGGTAACATTCATTGTCCCGCATTTTATCAGGGTTATCAAAACCCTCATATGGGTTGGAGGCAAAAGACAACTGTCTGTTCTCTCAATGCTGTGATAAAACAGTTTATTTAATTGAGGTATCAAGTCCATCAGTTCTTCAGTTATTTCTGCATTATCTATTGTATCCATAAAATCACTCCTTAGAGTAATCACAAATAACAGCTTAGAGTATAATTAATTATATATATCATTTTTAAAAATGTACAGAGAGAAATACATATATCATCCCGATAATATACTGTTGTAAAGGAAACACTTGGATCTAGTACTTAATTATCCTTCCACGGGTGACGAATAAATCATCCTATTGCAGCCACAAGAACTTGACAGGTGCATTATTGATGCAATTAAACAAACTCAGATGAAGAATATTTCCAGCAATTACTTACCGCAATAACAACGCAAAATAAGGCTTTTGAGGACAAATCAGCCCATGTCTATAATATTCTATCATCAAATTTGCTAAATTAGCTTACAAGCAATCTAACTATATGATATAATCTGATAGGAAATAAATATTTCATATCAAGCAACTTCTTATTTTTATTGATCTCTATCATAAAAAAATCTAACAGGAGGTGCATTAATGAACAAAAAACTGCAGGAAAAAATAAAAGAAGCTCTATCATCAGTAATACCTATCACAGCCATAGTTTTTATCCTGAGCATTACCATAACACCAATGCCTATTGGAACGCTTATGCTATTTCTGACAGGAGCGGTTCTTTTGATTTTGGGAATGGGATTTTTCTCTCTAGGGGCAGATATATCAATGATGCCGATGGGAGAAGGAATTGGCGCTGAGGTAGTAAAATCCAGGAATATCAGCCTGGCTGTAATATCCTTTTTTATAATGGGAATGCTTGTTACTATCGCTGAACCGGATCTGCAGGTTTTAGCAACACAGGTTCCATCCATACCGGATATAGCAATCATTCTTACAGTTGCAGTCGGTGTAGGTATTTTTCTTGTGATAGCCTTGCTGCGTACTCTGTTTGGTATAAAGCTGTCATATTTGTTGATCTTTTTTTACATCATCGTGTTTGCTTTGTCAATATTCACCCCAGGCAGCTTTATTCCGGTGGCCTTTGATTCCGGAGGAGTCACTACGGGTCCGATTACGGTGCCGTTTATCATGGCTCTGGGTATAGGCTTAGCTTCTATAAGCGGAAATAAAGATTCCCAGGAAGATAGTTTCGGCTTGGTTGCCCTTTGCAGCGTAGGCCCCATTCTTGCTGTTATGCTGCTGGGTATCTTTTATAATCCGTCTACAGCCAATTACGAAGCTGCTGTAGTGCCAAACGTATTTACAACAAAAGATGTGGCCACCCAGTTTGCCCAAGGCTTTCCTATATACATTAAAGAAGTATCCATTGCCCTTATTCCGATTGCTGTATTTTTTATATTATTTCAATTGAAGTTCAGAAGCTTCAGAAAACGTCAGTTGATAAAGATGGGAGTCGGTATAATATATACTTTCATAGGCCTGGTTTTATTCCTCACCGGTGTGAACGTAGGTTTCATGCCTGCCGGGCAGTTTTTAGGATCAAAAATGGCATCATCCTCATATAAATGGTTATTAATACCCCTTGGCATGGTAATTGGCTATTATATCGTTGCAGCAGAACCTGCCGTCCACGTGCTCAACAAACAGGTGGAGGAAATATCCGACGGAGCCATACCAAGCCAGGTAATGCAGCGCAGCCTTTCCATAGGTGTTGCGGTATCTGTAGCTATCGCAATGATACGTGTTCTGACAGGCATATCCATATATTGGTTTTTGATACCTGGATACGCCATTGCTCTCATACTGGCATTAATAGTGCCAAAGATTTTTACCGGTATAGCTTTTGACAGCGGTGGAGTTGCCAGTGGGCCTATGACAGCAACCTTCCTCCTTCCCTTTGTGGTAGGTGCATGCGAATCTGTCGGAGGAAATATCCTGAACGATGCCTTCGGAGTAGTTGCCATGGTTGCCATGACCCCGCTCATAACCATACAGCTGCTTGGTTTGATATACAAGCATAAAATGAGTGTTGCAAATTTGCCTGAAAGGGTTGATAATATAGATATTTCTGATGAAATTATAGATTTTGAAGAATATGAGGAGGAAATCTCCAATGAATAAGGATTTTTGCAAAGCTTTTGTAAAAGTTATAGTCACTATTGTGGATCGTGGAAAGGGACAGAGAGTTGCTGATATATTCATGGCTCATCATCTTCATTTTCATTACGTCTGCCTGGGATTAGGTACAGCAGGTTCTGAAATACTGGACTACTTTGGCATAGGCGAAACGGATAAAGATGTTGTTTTCAGCTTAATACCGGCATTTAAGGTTTCTGAGTTATTGGATGAAATCGTTGAAAAAATGCAGATAAAAAAGCCTGGACATGGTATTGCGTTTACTATGCCCTTATCAGGAATCAGCGCATTATTTACTCAAGCTTTGATGAAAGAGCAGGAGATTAAAAAAGAAGGGGAAGTGTTAAATATGGAATGTGACATTAAATATGATTTAATACTTACGGTTATAAACCACGGTTATTCCGATCAGGTCATGGAAGCGGCAAAGAAGGTCGGAGCCACCGGTGGTACAATTCTGCATGCAAGGGAAATAGGTCATGAGGAAACCGAGAAATTTTTCGGAATATCCATTCATCCGGAAAAGGAAATTGTAGCCATCCTCGTAAAGCGTGAAACAAAGCATGACATAATGCAGGCTATTAGTCAGGCTGCCGGAATTAACACGCCGGCCAGAGGATTAATTCTGTCCTTGCCTGTCGACAATATCATAGGGATTGAATTGTAGAATTTGCTTGAAAACATAGCCTTTGAAAAAGAGATAATAACATCACGCGGATTATATTACTGTTTTATCCTGGAAAAGCAAATTTTCAAATACATGCATCGTACTTAATGCATCGTTCATAGGCAATTTTTATGTTTTAAATAATACAGCAGATTTTATACGCTGATATGCACCGTGCTGGCTGATAACCGGCACGGTTTTCATTATCCGCTCTATCGATATCCAGGACCAAAGGGATATTCCCTGTATTATAGACTCAGGATATTGTAATGCATAAGGAAATTCAAGCAGCAATCAGCCACTGCTTCATGATTTTACCGCAGTTATTTTCCCCATGCCGCTGTTCAGTTTCACCTTTGTGGGATAAGAAGTATCATTGAATTCATTGATTTCTACATTTCCTATGCCCTCAATGCAAATCCTTGATTCTTCCGGCAGTTTGAACTCCAGATTTCCGACCCCTGTTTCAAAGCCATATTCACCTCCTTCTTCAAAGGCTGCTTTTATAGTGATATTCCCGAAATTGACTTTTGCTGAAGAACCTGCTTTTACCTTGCCTTCATGGATGGTGAGGTTGCCCATATCTCCGGTCAGGTTTACCCTACCTTCTATCTTGTTTATGTCAATATTGGCGGTTTTTATTTCGGCTTTTAAATTACAGTAAAGATCATCATAAAATTTAATTGTTCCAATATCGACTTTACAATATATGTTATCCGTGTTTTGGGGTAGAAAAATTTTCAAATCCACGCTTTTGTCGACAAGGCTGCTTGCCTTTCCATCATATTTTGAAGAAAATATAATTTTATTATCCTCTTTATTTATGTCAATTTTGAAATCCTCCAGTTTTGCTTTTAGTATATCTTTGCTTTCGGTGCCCCGGATTTTTTTTGTTATCTCGAATTTTACACTGCTTTTATCCCAGGCATATACTTCAATATTGCTGGTATCGCTTAAAACCTCAAGGCTCAAGGCTCCCTTAACATCCAATGTCTCCTCACTGTAACTGGAAACTTCGGTTTTAGGCCCTAAGACAGTCTCTTGCTTAGTGCAGCCTGAAACATACAGACAGCACACCACTAAAAACACACTAAGAACACGTATTTTCATACGTACCTCCTACCAGCCATTGGTTTAAGTTATATTAATATTCTAATATAAACAAACGGAATTACCAAAATTTCCCGGAAATTTTATGTAAGCTACTGCCTTTTTCTGCTATTTTTATAGGATTGACACGATTTAATAATTAATGCAATAATTTTGACTGAATGATTATATAAGTTTTCAAGATGAAAATTTTATGTGGTTATAGAATTGACAACCAGCTTAACTTAATCCATTGAACTGGCAAATTGACTTAACATTCAATATTACATAATATTTCCTCCATAACGAAATTTTAACCTTATAAATAATATGTATCTGCACAATTTATAGTTAGGAAGATTGCATCATTATTTACCTTGAATGGCTGCGTTAAAAATATGCAAAGAAGTATCAAAAATTTATGAAAGCAATGGGATTACACTTTGGGTGCATGATTATATAAAATTAGTTTTATTTCAGCTAAAGGAAATATATAATTGTTGTTTAAGAGGACTTAAAACTATAACAATCAAGTGTCCATCATCAGCTAAGATTATTGCGAAACTATATCATATAGAAAAAACGATATGGGATTGGGGAGGTGAGTAATATGTATCCTCATTTGCACAGGTTCAAGTTTGACAGCAAGATATCAAACAATCATAAACACAGGATGTTAGGATATACTGACAACATGATAGGCCTTTACAGCTTCCATCTGCATTATTTTTATGGTATATCGTCATATAACGGACATACCCACTATTTTTCAGGCATGACCGGATTGCCCATAAAAACTGAAAATGGTCATGTCCACAAAATAGAAGGAGTTATGGAGCATAACTGTATGCATGATCATAAGTTCAGCGACCTGACTTTTGAGGATATTGAGTATATCCCAGGAAAGCGTTCAAGAGAAGCTTATATATAGTCCTATTGCCCGATGGCCGGTAACGAATGTTAACTTACAGGTCACCATTCTCCCTGAATCTCATCATATTTGTGATCAACACTGAAATCCGGCTTGTCGAAGTAATCGCCGTTTGTTCCAAAAGTGGTGTCCACATTTATCCACCGGTCTTCTTCCTCTATATAAACCTGATTCCATGCATGATCCCCCCATGAAATTCCGCTAAATCCAAGTCCGGTCACAAGTCGGACCTTTAAGTCCACAGCACGGCACATGGAAACATAAAGGCTGGAATAATCAAAACATATGCCCTTCCCTGTTTCATAAGCAACTATTGCCCCTGAGGAAACATTCCTTTGACCGGTGCTGATCTTTTCCGCCTTTTCGTAATCATATACGACATTTTCGGTAATCCAATCATATATCACAAATGCCTTTTCCCTACTGCTTTCTGCCTCTTGAGTCACCTGTCTTGCCGTTCTGTCTATATCAGGCGTGGATTTCACCGCTTCATCCAGGGTAACACCGTTAAAATACTCAATAACCTTAATATTTCTCCCGGTCAGTCGCTCTACAATTTCCCCCATGCCATACTTGACACCGGACGAAGGACTTCCTGCGGTTTTGGCAAAAGAGTCATTGATGATTACAGGGATTTGCTTTGCTATGTTTGAATTCAGCACAGGATATACGGCATTTTTATATAATAGCTGGTATGCGGCCGATTCGTTCATCCATTTTCCGATGATAGGAGCCTGGAGATAATAATTCATGAAATTTAGAATGACACTGAAAGCAAACACAAGGCATAATGATCTCGGCAGCTGGCAGGCAGCACTGATAATACGCCTTAATAAGCCGTTCGACTGAATCAGGGAATAATAAGCCCTGTCCGCCAGAGGTCCCAGCATATATCGATATAAGGGATTGGTAATGAGCCTCAAGACAGCCATAACCAACAAAAGAATCAATGGCACCGCCAATAAATATGTCAGAACATCCCTTCCGTCCAAAAAAGCTTTTGCCTGTTCCGGTATCATCCCATACAAGCTTCTGAAAAAAGCATCTTCATTGTCGAAGAATATTTTTTTTGTGAGGTATACCGATATGACCAGTCCGATAAGGAACTCCACATTATCCAGCAGCGAAGCCATGGAATAACGGACTTTCTCCATGGAGGGCCGGGAAAAAAGCCCCTTAATCAGCGGCATGACAAATATTCCAATAAGCAATAAATTAACTAAGTTTACTTTCGGCAGAAAATTCACCTAACCCTCTTCCCCTTCGTACCACAGCTTGTATCCTTGATTAAAAAACATCATGCTAAATGTTCCTGTGTTTTTTCCGGATTTATTTAGCGTTACCTTATTCAAAGACAAATCACATTTTACCACTTTTATGTATTTTTGTCATTAATAATACAATCATTCTTAATTTAGGAAAATAAAGTTTTTAACTTCTATAAAGTTTTGAATATAAGAATTTTAACATCTACAAGGCTTGAGTTTCAACTTTAAAAGATTGTCTGACTTCAAATAGATTATCCAATGCAATCGATGGTGCTGATTGATATCATAAATACTAATCTTCAATAAGATTTTGAATTATAGTGAGTCTTATAACTTATGATTAAGCCAAATTGGTTTAACAGTATACTTCTACCATAGCAAATTTTAACCTTTATTTTTTATATTGGAATCAATTATTTTAGAAGGATAAATACAACTTCTGTCGAATAAAAATATTAATGTAAACGTATACATAATAACTCATGGAGCTTATATTATATAAATTCAGGAGCTAAAAACATGTCGGTAACTATAAAGGATGTTGCAAGATACTGTGAAGTTTCCACTGCCACAGTTTCGAGAGTAATAAATAACGATCCAAGAATCAGCGAAAAGACCAAGGAAAAAGTCATGAAAGGCATCAAGGAGCTCAACTACAGAATAAACGGGGTTGCCAGAAGCCTTAAAACTAATCGCACCCGCACCATTGGCTTTATTTGTCCCGAGATTCCCAACGACTTTTTTATGAGCATCGCAAAAGGAGTGGAAGACGAGCTTAAAAAGTATGGATACAGCGTAATAATATGCAATTCCAATGAAAATACCGAAGAAGAAAAGGAACGCATTAAGCTCCTATGCGAGAAGTGTGTGGATGGAATAATTATCATTCCCGCCACCGATGAAGGAAGACACTTCAAATACCTGAAGGATGCCAATATGCCTGTCGTATTGGTTGACAGACTGGTGGAGGACTTTCAATCCGATGCTGTGCTGGTAGATAACATTAACGGCAGCTACTGTGCAGTGGAGTATCTGATAAATAAAGGATATAACCGGATAGGCTTTATCGGCGGAGATGTCAAGCTTACATCCGCCAAGGAGAGATTTGAAGGTTATACAAGGGCTTTAAACGACTACTGCATTCCTTTGGAGAAGGACATAATCAAATTCGGAGATTTTCATATAAAAGGTGGATTTGATCTTATGAAGGAGATGATGCAGCAGGACAACCCACCTCCTTTGGTCTTCATCTCCAACTATTTCATGCACGTGGGTGCAGTTAAATATCTTATTGAGAATAAATATAAGCTGGACAAGGAAGTACTAATTGCGAGCTTTGACGATATGGAGCTTTCTTCTATATTTGGATTTTCAGTTTTAAGGGTAAGGCAGCCTATGATGGAAATCGGAAGTAAAGCCGCACAGCTCCTTTTGAGCAGAATTGACGGGGACAAAACGGCATATCCCCGGATAGTAAGGCTCAAGACGGAGCTTATAACAGAATGGTAATAAACCTTGTATTATACAAGGTATTACAATATAATGTATTTATGCAATCGTATACATAGTTAAGGAGGTCGTTTTCATGGCTAACATTAATGATTTGAAAATGAACCCGCCTGTTAACAGGCTAAGAGGTTCACTGCCGAAAATAGGCATAAGGCCTGTTATCGATGGTAGACGCAAGGGTGTCAGAGAATCCTTGGAAGAACAGACGATGAATATGGCTAAAATGGCTGCAAAGTTCTTGTCCGATAACTTAAGACATCCTAACGGTATGCCTGTGGAATGCGTAATTGCCGACACTTGTATAGGCGGCGTGGCAGAAGCTGCTCAGACTGCTGAGAAATTTGCGAGAGAAGGTGTCGGTGTTTCTCTCACGGTTACTCCCTGCTGGTGTTACGGAAGCGAGACCATAGACATGGACCCCTTTATACCCAAAGCAGTATGGGGTTTTAACGGAACAGAACGCCCGGGAGCTGTTTACCTGGCTGCTGCCCTGGCAGGACACAACCAGAAAGGATTGCCTGCCTTTGGTATTTACGGCAGAGATGTTCAGGATGCAAATGACACATCAATTCCTGCTGATGTTGCTGAAAAATTGCTACTTTTTGCTAAAGCCGGCCTTGCCACCGCAACAATGAGAGGCAAATCCTATCTGTCCATGGGCTCGGTATCTATGGGTATTGCCGGTTCCATAGTGGACGACCATTTCTTCCAGAACTATCTCGGCATGCGCAATGAATACGTGGATATGTCGGAATTCGTGAGAAGAATTGAAGAAGGAATTTATGACAAGGAAGAATATGAAAGAGCCTTGAAATGGACCAGGGAAAACTGCAAGGAAGGCTCCGACCTTAATCCTGTAAGCAAACAGTGCTCGAGGGAAGTTAAAGACAAGCAATGGGAGACCTGCGTTAAAATGGCCATTATAGCAAGAGACCTTATGATTGGTAATCCAAAGCTTGCAGAACTTGGCTATGGTGAAGAAGCCCTCGGACACAATGCCATTGCTTCAGGTTTCCAAGGCCAGAGGCAGTGGACGGACCACTTCCCTAACGGTGACTTTATGGAAGCAATACTTAATTCTTCCTTTGACTGGAACGGAATAAGGGAAGCTTTTGTTGTAGCGACGGAAAACGACAGCCTTAACGGTGTTGCAATGCTTTTCGGCCATCTCTTGACTAATACGGCTCAGGTGTTTGCTGATGTAAGAACCTACTGGAGTCCTGATGCGGTTAAAAGAGTGACCGGAAAAGAATTGACCGGTCTTGCTGCTAACGGCATTATCCACCTTATCAATTCCGGTGCGGCTTCTCTGGATGGTACAGGACAGCAGTCCATCAACGGCAATCCTGTAATGAAGCCCTTCTGGGATATAACTCCGGAAGAAGCAGGCAAGTGTCTCGATGCGACATCATGGAGACCTGCTTCCCTCGATTACTTCAGAGGCGGCGGCTTCTCCTCCAATTTCTGTACAAGAGGCGGAATGCCGATTACCATGTCCCGTATAAACATAATAAAGGGTCTGGGTCCGGTAATGCAAATAGCCGAAGGTTATACAGTGGAACTTCCCCAGGACGTGCATGATATTCTCAATAACCGTACCGATCCAACATGGCCGACTACCTGGTTTGCTCCAAGGCTGACCGGTAAAGGAGCTTTCAAGGATGTTTATTCCGTCATGAACAACTGGGGTGCCAACCATGGTGCTTTCAGCTATGGACATATAGGTGCAGAACTCATAACCTTGGCATCTATGCTGAGAATACCGGTTTGCATGCACAACGTGCCGGAAGAGAAGATATTCAGGCCCAGCGCTTGGAGCGCTTTCGGAACCAATGACCTGGAAGGTGCAGATTACAGGGCATGCAAGAACTTCGGACCTATTTACGGGAAGTATTGATGTTATGTTAGATGTTTAAAGGACATATCAAAATAAAAATAAAATAAAGATAAATATAGGAGTTGGATAGTGTCCAACTCCTTTTTTATATAATTAGTGTAAATCAATATTTCATTCCCATTTCAAAAGCTTTCATTTCTTCCGGTATCATATAATGCTTTTTCTGGGGAAGAACCTTTTTTAAGGCCTGTTCAAAGTTTTCCTTGGATATGATGCCGGTTTTCTCCACCAGCTTACCCAGGAGGATGATGCACGCATAAGTATGATTGCCCATATCTGTAGCCATCTGAGTGGCAGGTATTTCATATACATCAACACCTTCTTTGGAAGGTCTCCGCGGAACCAGTGAGCTGTCGGTAATTATAATACCTCCCTCTTCAACGATACCCTCAAACTTGTCCAGGGATGGTCCATTCATCGCCACCAGTACTGTAGCGCTGTTCAATATGGGTGAACCTATAGTGTCATCCGATATGATGACGTTGCAGTTTGCAGTTCCACCTCTCATTTCAGGACCATATGAAGGCAGCCATGATACATTTTTGTTTTCCAGCATTCCAGCGTAGGCCAGAAGCCTTCCTGCAGACAGTATACCCTGTCCGCCAAATCCTGCTATAATGATTTCCTGATGAGCCATTATCCTACACCTCCAAATCCTTGCCCTTGAAATTTCCCAGCGGATAGAAAGGAACCATTTCATCCTTTATGCGCTGGAGAGATTCAACCGGGTTCAACCCCCAGTTTGTAGGGCAGCTGGACAAAACTTCCACCAAGGAAAAGCCCAAATTGGCCATCTGTACCTGGAATGCCTTTTTGATCGCCTTTTTTGCATTCATGATATTTTTTATATCATGGGTTGAAACTCTTTCAATATATACAGCTCCCTCAAGGCTGGAAAGCATTTCGCAAACCTTTATCGGGTATCCATGCATTTCCGGTTTGCGGCCGAAAGGCGATGTGGTGGTTATTTGTCCTAAAAGCGTTGTAGGCGCCATCTGTCCCGATGTCATGCCGTAAATTGTATTGTTAACGAAAATTGTCGTTATCTTTTCCCCTCTGGTCGCAGCATGCACAATTTCTGCCGTACCAATGGCAGCAAGGTCACCGTCGCCCTGATAGGTAAAAACGACATTGTCCGGATTTACCCTTTTTACTCCGGTTGCTACAGCCGGTGCTCTTCCATGGGCTGCCTGAACCATATCGCAGTTAAAATATTCATAATTATTATAAGCGCATCCCACCGGTGAAATACCGATGGTCTTGCCTTCTATGCCCAGTTCATCCAAAACTTCAGCTATCAGCCGGTGTATAATACCATGGGTACAACCCGGACAATAGTGAAGTGGTTTGTCTTTTAAAGCATGTGGTTTTTTAAATACCGTAGCCATGTTAATCCCCCCGCAATTGATTTGCAGTTGATAATCATCCTTTGATGTGCTGTCACCTTCCAATATCTTAATTTCATAGAAACATCAGATAGCTCGCCTCTTAGATATCAGCACAAATTTTACGCAAATATTGAATATTTTATCAACCGCCTAGTATTATAATTGCTGTGCTGGCTAAACTGAAAATGCTTGTGGAGAGTAAATCGAAAAGGCCAGCACAATGAATTAATGTAAAATTACTTAACCTGACTTGTTTTCAAATTCAATCCCAACTTATTCCAAAGTTTAAGCCTTGCCGAGTATGCTCTTTATTTTCTCGAGTATTTCCTTCTGAGTCGGAATCATGCCGCCCATTCTGCCATGGAAATGAACCGGTTTTCTTCCGTTTACGGCAAGTCTCACATCCTCAACCATCTGTCCTGCGCTGAGCTCCACCGTGAGAAATGCTTTTGGCACTTCTGCATATTTATCAAAGGCGCAAACCGGGAAAGGCCATAATGTAATTGGTCTTATCAGTCCCACTTTTATGCCTTCCTTTTCAGCAAGCTTTATAACATTTTTAACTATTCTGGCAACAGTGCCATAAGCGCATACAATAATATCCGCATTTTCGCAATTAAAGGTTTCCACCCGCACTTCGTTTTCTTCTATCAGCTTATATTTGGCCTGCAGCTTGAGATTGTGCTTTTCCAGCACTTCAGGATTTATGTATATCGACGTTATATCATTGCTTTCTCTTTCCATGCGTGTTCCTGTAACTGCCCAGTCCTTTTCCACATGGACTATGTTCTCTTCATCTCTGAACTCGACTGCTTCCATCATTTGACCGATTACACCGTCGCCCAAAATCATTGTCAAAATTCTGTATTTATCAGAAATATTAAAGGCTTCAACGGTCAGCTCATAAGCTTCCTGAACGCTGCTGGGCGCAAGAACCACCATCTTGTAATCTCCATGTCCGCCGCCCTTGGTTGCCTGGAAATAATCTGCCTGGGCGGGAAGAATTCCTCCGAGGCCTGGTCCGCATCGCATTATGTTTACAATAACTGCCGGAAGTTCAGCTCCGGAAGCATAAGAGATTCCTTCCTGCTTCAAGCTTATTCCCGGGCTTGATGATGAAGTCATTACCCTTGCTCCAGCACTGGCGGCTCCATATACCATGTTTATCGCTGAAACTTCACTCTCAGCTTGTACAAATGTACCGTTCAACTGGGGCATCTTTTTTGCCATATAATGAGCTATTTCTGTCTGGGGTGTTATAGGATAGCCGAAGTAACATCTGCATCCTGCCCTTAAAGCAGCCTCAGCGATTACTTCGTTGCCTTTCATAAGTAATTTTTCTCCCATCGTGTAAGTCCTCCTTAAAACCAACTATAAAGCAATGCTTGCCATTATATTATTTTTCCACCTCAATAACGCAGTCGGGGCATATTGTGGCGCAAAAGGCACAGCCTATGCATTTGTCCATATCATCCACACCGGCAGGGTTAAAACCTTTTTGATTTAGCTTGTCGGTCCTCATGATGACTATTTTTTTAGGACATACTGTAGTGCAAAGCTTACACCCTTTGCATCTTTCTTCATGAAATGTAACCTTAGCCATATTATCCCTCACAGTTTCCGTATAATTTTTTTCATATTTTATCAGTTTATTATATTACTCTTTATACATGTTTTCAATAGCTGATGAATATTTATGCACTGCCGATGATAATTATTGATTACTGCCTATCCCAGGGGAGCAAAATATGTTTATCCATCTTAAGCACCTTCATACCCAGCCTTTTCCCTGCTTCTTCAACCGAATCACCGATTCCTGCGATAAAGGACACAGGAACCTGAAGCTTTTTAGCAACCTTTTCGATGAGCTTATGGCCTTCTATGATATCTTCCGGTGTCGTGCCTTCCAAAAGGTTTGTATTATTGATAATGCCGGTTATTTTAAGCCTGGCGCTGGTTTCTATTTCAAATATCATTTCTTCTATCTTTTCTTCCGTATCGGTCATCGGACGCTTTGTGTTGACGACATAGAACATTTCGTACTGCTCTTTCAGAATTTCTTCATTGTATCTTGATACAACTTTTGCCCCCAGGTCATCTCCGCCGACATCGAACACGACCTTGTATTCCTTGTCCCTGAAAAGAGTATATATTTCAGGAGGCAATGCAGGTATATCCACGTTCGTATTTGCGTACAAAGGCAGAACTACTTTTATGTTGTTTTGCTCCAGTATATCCTTTGCATCAGCAGTGCGGAAATAGGGATTTACTATGTCGGAATCGACTATTGCCGTCTTGCTGGATTGTCTGGACAGCTTAATGGCATAATTGACAGCAATCTCAGTCTTTCCGCTGCCATAATGGCCTGTAAAAAAACTTATCCTCTTGTCAAACATATTCTTCTCCTTCAGCTTTTTACCTTTATGACTTTATCAGATCCTTTACAACCTCACCGGCAATAATCAGACCTGCTACAGAGGGCACAAAGGCAGCACTTCCCGGCACCTGATGGCGTATGGTGCATTTCCTTTGCGTTCCGGGAGGGCATACACATCCTACTTTACAGCTTGTAGTATCCGATTCGAGAGGCTTTAAGGGTACCTCTCTGGAATACACTACCTTAAGGGAGTCCACTCCCCTGCTCCTCAGTTCCTTGCGCATTACCTTTGCCAAGGGGTCAACGGATGTCTCATATATATCCGCTACCTCAAATTTTGTGGGGTCGAGCTTGTTTCCTGCTCCCATGCAACTAATAATAGGAATTCCTTTAGCTTTTGCCCTTACCACCAGGTCAATTTTACCTGTAACCGTATCTATCGCGTCAACAATATAATCATAATCATCCTTTATAAGTCCCTCTGCAGTATCAGGCATATAGAACTCCTGATAAACCGTAACTTCCGCTTTTGGATTGATTTCCAGGATTCTGTCCCTCATGACCTCTACTTTTGCCTTACCTATGGTCTTCCTTGTAGCATGGAGCTGCCTGTTTATATTTGTAAGGCATACACAGTCATCATCCACCAGCACAAACTTACCTACACCGGATCGTACCAATCCCTCAACAACATAAGAGCCTACACCTCCCACTCCGAATACTGCCACTTTACTTTCATTTAACTTTTTAAGCGCTTCGGCTCCTATAAGCATTTCTATTCTTGAAAAAGCATGCAGCATATAACTTAACTCCTTACTCTAATATAGTTTTAGCATAATTTTTTCTGCATTCTAAAATTTTTGCATGTCAATATTTTGTGCAATTTTACTTGCCAGTCTTTTATGAGTAAATATAAATCCGGCACAAAATGCCTTTAATTTCTGTGCTTTCGTTATAAAAGATTCAATTAACCTGTTGTGCTAGCTAATTTGAGATAGCGTGTGGTAAGTTTAGAGATAGTTAGCGCAGGGGAGGATAAGGCAAATCACCTGAACGCAGGGAATTGCTTTATCTTCTGCCAAACTTGTAATTCGCTAATTGAAAACTAGCGAATATATCGATAACTACCTTAAGCTGCTATAAATTTATTGCTTGTTATCCATTCCAGCTCTTTAACTCTGAACACAGCTATCGAAAATGCTAGCACAATGAATTAAATTAAGCTCACATATACTTAATATACTATAAATTTTGCCGTACCACAATTATTATACAAAACAGCGATTGAGTCAATTTACTGTAGGGAATTGAAGATAAGACGACTTCCTAAAATAAGTCCACTCCGGTCACGCCCTTGACAACAAGCATCTCCCATATGGTTTGTCAGCCAGGGCGGCACCCCTTGTAACAGGGGAATGTCTCTGGAGCTTTTGGCTGCCACTTTAGCCCATTATACCATATGGGTCCCTCTTATTGTAAAGGGTTCGCTTCGCCGTTCCCTTCGTTCATTGTTACCCTACAAAGGCTCTTAGCGCTCTATAAAGCAGTGTTTTATGGCCTTTACTGATTATTGTTAGATTACTGTCCCAAACACCATCATATCTATTCCTATTTGTTCTCAATTCACGAATTAATTCATCTTGTAGCTGCTGTGCCTGCTCCCGTTGTTCTTTCTTCTTTTGAGCCATTACCAAGTCGTATACTTTTCCTCCGTTTTTCTTGAAAATTCTGAGTTGGGCCATCTTGTCCGCACCATTTTTTGACCAACCCATTGGCCTGCTGCTTAACCTATCGGATAGAATATGGCTTACATGCCCTTCAGCACTGCATCCTACAATTTCATAGTTATCTACCTTTATCTCTATTCCTGCCCAGTTATTCAATATATATCTTTTTGCATCGTTAACCGCTTTCCTCTTTGTCTCCGATTCTGTCTTTTCAAGAATTTTAGCAAATGCCTTCTTAAGCCCCGCCTTATCAGCTTCTTTCAAGGCATCATCTAATTCCTGTTCGATATCTTCGTCTTCCAAGTGTGCCGTTGCTACTTTTACGTATTTGCTCAAATGATACTTATCCAATACAAACTTGCTTTTACCAATCCAGTTTAATCCCTGTTTTATCCAAGCTGCTCCATCTCCAGATATATATACAGTTTCAATCTTATCCACATCATAAGTATCATCTATGTATTGGGAAACCTCTAGCCACAGTTCTTCACTATCTCTGATTCCTCCAAAATAACGGGGATTCTTCAATACTTTTCTCTTCTTCGTGCTTTTTTCATGGTCAATTCCCTCATGAACGTATACAAGCTTAGGCATTAGTGTGCTACTTGCTCCCCATTCATCTTCTGTCTTATGTCTCTTTTTCCCTTGCTGCGCTACATGGTCTTCATCAGCCTCAATATACAGAATCTTTGGTGTCTCATCCTTTCTCTTTTCCACCGATGGCTGAACAACTTCAAGTTCATGTACTTTATTCATTACAGCCTGTTTGCTTACCTCATCCATGTATGCAGCTTTTTCTCCACCTTTTCTATAACTGCTCTCCGCAGCCTCTTCCACAGCATTTATGACAACATCAGCACTTACTCGGTCATGAGGATTGATACCAACTATTCTATCCACAAGATATTGCCTTTTTCCGCCTTTCTTAGGCTTAAAATATGTTCGTTCATAACTGATGGGTCCAAAGCTTGTTAAAAGTCCTGTTCTATCCTTTCTTACAATTTCCCAGTTCTGCTTGCGAGAAGCCGATTCCCGCAGATAATCATCCATATCTTCAAGAACTTCTGTAACAATGTTTCTACCTAATTCAAGAAGTTCTTCATGCAATCCCAAAACAAGGTCAGCTAGGTCCGTAGGCTTTTCAACAAATTTTTTTACCTTTTCTTCAATCTTTTTTACACCAAAACCAATAAAATGTTGTATACTATTGTACATAGAAGATGCATCCTTTCGTTGAGTATTTTGATTTGGCGACTTATATCTTAACAGGATGTCATCTTCTTTTCAATTTTTTGGATATTTATTCCAATTGATTCCCTACAGTAATTTTACTCGAGCCAAAACAGCTCGTACCTCAAGGATTTTTTTCTTAAAACTGCCATAATAATATACATACATCCTAAATTTATACTTTATTGTGATTTCATTTGTAAAAATGGTACAAGGCTTGTTTTCCATGATGTGCAGTAAAAGGGCTCATATGCTGGATTTCAACCAAAATATGTTTATTGCATACATTTCCATATATTGACTTGACAACGGGTTTGTGATATTAATAGCAGTGAGTGGTGTTCATGCAGAAACACATCATTAAGGAGGCACAGGATATGAATCAGGTCCTTATAATAGTTTCAATTCCACTGTTATTTTTATTGCTGTTATATGTTGTTTACAAAGCCATGACTACTTCCAAAATCAACAATGCTGAACATAGGGATAACGGCACCAAAGAATCTGGTACCGATAGATCTTATAAAAAACCGTTGAACATAGGGGATGACAAAGAGCTGGTGGCGGTATTGACAGCTGCCGTAGTCGCTTATATGGGTAGTGGCTCGGCGTCGAATATAAAAGTGAAATCATACAGGCGCATACCTCAGTCATCACCTATATGGAATTTAATGGGAAGAAAAGAACAGATAGATTCCATGCTGTAGTTTTGCACCAAATCTATAGGCAATGGAAACTTTATATTATATTCCAGGATTTTATTCCAAGGCTTTTTTATGGGATTTTATTCAGGGTTTTAATCCAGAATTTTATTCCGTAACTTTATGCCGGGATTTTATATTCTAGAGCTTTATTTCAGACTTATACTCGAAAACCTTTTCCAGAACTTTACTCAAGATTTATATACCGCCAGTATGTTTTTATATCCGTTTATCAAAGCTGTGTTTTAAAAAAGAGGGCCATCGACCCTCTTTTTTTCTCGTACAATATGAAATATCCATTTCATCCGAAAGTTACTGATTTTTCAGGCAGTTTTTGCAGTACCCATAGAATTTTACCCTGTGGTCCGTGACTTTAAAGCCTTTTTCTCTAGTAATCTGTTCTTCCAAAGACTCCAGAAGATCTTCCTCCACTTCTTCGACTGATCCGCAGGACATGCATATTAAATGATGATGCCTGTGATCTTCGTTCTTTTTATTCAGTTCGTATCTATTGCAGCCGTCGTCAAGGTCAAGCTTGTATACCAAATCCATGCTATCCAGCAATGTTAATGTTCTGTAAACTGTAGCCAGACCAATGTCGGGGTAATTTTTTCTTACCAGTTCAAAGATCTCTTCGGAACTTAAATGTTCGCCTTCGTGCTCTATTATTACATCCAATACAGCCTGCCTTTGAGTAGTTAGCTTAAGACCCCTTTCCTTCAACTGCTCTCTGAAGCTTGCAGCTTTTTCCGACATTATAATCACTCCTAAACTCTTGGTCGGTAATATAACGAGGCTGAAGATGTCCCTGCCTCTTATAGGTGGCGGGTACCTGATTCCACAATAGATGGTGAGTTAAAATCTTCCGCCCCGTTGAAACGGTGTTAAAATTGCTACGCAATTTCTTCCGTTGCTTAAAGCAAAAGTAGCCTTTTTACTATTATATATGAAAATGTTCAGATTTGCAATTTTGTGGGAAGACCATTTCAATTTTGTCTTTCTTTTCACAATTTCCTTTGCTATAATAATTGGATGAAGCATGCTGCAATATGAGTGCCACATTGCAGGATTGTGCAATCAGCATAATTCGTAGGCCATAATATAAAAATTACAGCAAAGGAACTTGATGATGTATGAAGTATATAGTAATAATTGGAGACGGCATGGCAGATTATCCGGTGCCGCAGTTGGGCAATAAAACCCCTCTTCAGAAGGCCAATAAACCCAATATGGATTTCCTTGCAAAGCATGGTGAAATCGGTATGGTGAGGACAATACCGGAAGGCATCTCTCCCGGAAGCGATACCGCAAACCTTTCAGTGATGGGATATGACCCGAGAAAGTATTATACCGGCCGCTCACCGCTGGAAGCCGTCAGCATGGGTATAGAGCTCTCCGACACCGACGTTGCGTTAAGATGCAACCTGGTGACACTGTCGGAAGAAGAAAATTATGAGGACAGAACCATGATTGATTACAGCTCGGATGAAATTACATCGGAGGAGGCCCGGGAACTGATAGACGATATAAACCGGCATCTTAAAACCGACAGCATGACGTTTTTCCCCGGAGTTAGCTACCGCCACTGTCTGGTATGGAAAAATGGTCCGGTTGGTCTTAATCTTACTCCGCCCCATGATATTCTCACAAAGAAAATAGCTGCATACCTTCCGTCCGGGGAAGAAAACAAGGTTCTTCTGGATATGATGAAAAAAAGCAGCGAGTTTATGAAGGAGCATCCTGTCAACAAATCAAGGGTTGCTCGAGGATTAAAGCCGGCGAACTCCATATGGCTTTGGGGAGAAGGGCGAAAGCCTGCCATCCCTTTATTTTACGACAAATACCGCCTGCGCGGCTCGGTGATTTCTGCTGTGGACCTGATAAAAGGAATAGGATTATGTGCAGGCTTAAAATCAGTTGATATTCCTGGCGCTACAGGCAATATAAACACCAACTTCAAAGGAAAAGCGGAGGCTGCCCTCAAAGAGCTTGAAAACGGCCAGGATTTTGTGTATGTTCACATAGAAGCTCCTGATGAATGCGGACATCGTTATGAGATCGAAAACAAAGTCAGGTCGATAGAATTGATTGATGAGCTGGTCATCGGCACCATCCTTAAAGGCTTGGATAAGTTTGATGAATACAGCATACTGGTGCTTCCGGACCATCCTACGCCCCTTTCCCTGAGGACCCATACGTCAGACCCTGTCCCTTATATACTATACAGGAAGGGTGAAGAAAAGACATCCGATGTTCTCGGATATGATGAGTCTGAAGCATCCGGAAGCGGATTCTTTATTGAAGAGGGTTATACTCTGATGGATCGGTTTATCGGGTAAATCCGAAAGTGGATAATACCCAAAATAGCTTTAAAAACATGTTGTGGTGGCAATGATAGGCTTTAATTTAATGCATATATATTTTAAAAATTGTGCATTTCAAGCTTTGAAAGGGACTTTGTAAAACCTTATTAAGGACTTAACAAAGACTTAATATAGCTTAAAAAGATTTAAAAAGATTTAAAAAGACTTAAAAAGACTTGAAAAGGCTTGTAAAGACTTAATGCTGTAGGTTACCAGAATCATTCATATAATGCGGTTATCGGAAATCTAAAAGTGGCAGATGCTGCATCTGCCACTTTTTTAGCCATAGTTGAAATAAATCACAATAACCCCATTATCCGTATTTATGTTTTTGTCCATGTTCACGGTAATGGCTTCGGCCATGTCATCCTCCGGATCGAACACGACTATCCTCTCCACCAGCAGCTTTATCATTTCATTGGTAAGGGAGTCGTTCTTCCACTCATCCAATGCTTCTCTGATTAGCTCCGCTCCCTTTTGGGTCTTATCCTGGATTTTCTTAAGCCTTTCGATTTCATCCGATATTTGTGATATCTTCCTTTCAATAGAGGCATTTAGCCTTAAAAACATTTGCTCGGTTATTTTGCCTTCCAGCTTATCCATGTATAAAGTATCCTGCTGTTTTTGCTTTACGGCAAGGCTTTCTTCCAGCCTTTCTATTTGACTGGTCGTATCATTGCTTTTAAACGTGAACTCGTCAAGCTTTTCCGCCACCCTTTTTCTTATATCCTCATCGGATAAAATCATCTCCAGTTCCTTCATCAGAATGCCGCATAGCTCCATCTCATTGACGTGGTGGCTGGTACAAGCTTTTTTTCCGTTTTTGGCATAATTGCTGCAAATATACCCTGTTGGCCTGTTTTTCCGTACTCTGGCAAATAATACGCTGCCGCATCTTCCGCAGTATAATATCCCCTTGAAAACATGGAGGGTTCCCTTATGGGAGCCGGAATTAATGCTCTTTTCTTTTCTGATCCTCTGGACTTCTTCGAATTCTTCCCTGCTGATAATTGCTTCATGGGTGTTTTTAGTTATAACCCATCGGCTAGGAGGCAAACGCCTGGTTTTTTTGCTTTTGAAACTTATTTTTTCACTTATCCCCTGAACCGTATCCCCTACATATACTCTATTTCCCAAAATCCTCTGCACCGCCACGGCATTCCAGCCCGATCTGGAATGTGCTCCATCCTTTTTCGATGAAGGGGAGGGATAGCCTTTGGAGTTAAGAATATCTGCTATGTATTTGTAGCCATAACCTTCCCTGTAGAGAGCGTAAATTTCCCTTACTATGAAAGCTGTGGTTTCATCCACACAAAGCTTGTTTTTTTCCAGCTCCGAT
The DNA here is from genome assembly GCF_002896855.1 of Clostridium thermosuccinogenes. Taxonomy (NCBI): domain Bacteria; kingdom Bacillati; phylum Bacillota; class Clostridia; order Eubacteriales; family Clostridiaceae; genus Clostridium; species Clostridium thermosuccinogenes. The sequence continues at coordinate 2,116,116 of NZ_CP021850.1, forward strand.
TTTTTATATCCAAAAGGCGCATTGCCTAGGTATTCTCCCTTTTGAATCTTGAAACGGATGTTGGCCCTTATCTTCCTGGAGATATCCCTAACATACCGTTCATTGTACCATGTATCGATCCCCACGGTATCATTGTCTCTTGCACTGTCATACCTACCGTCAAAAGTGATCACTCTTACACCATACTCTTCGAGGAAATCCAGAAGAAGCAAGGTTTTTGCATTATTCCTTCCCAGCCTTGACAGGTCTTTAACGATCAAAAGATCGATATTTCCCTGAACGACATCTTCCCTCATCGCCTGAAGACCTTCTCTTTCAAAAGCTGATCCGGACACATTGTCATCTATGTACACCCTGAAGACTTTTCCCAGATTGCTTTTGCTCACAAAATCCAAAAGAAGGTCGCGCTGTGTTTCTATCGTTTCATAATTTTCCTCATTTTCATCCCTGCTTTCGCGGACATATATGCCTATCTTGTAGTCATGTCTTTTTTCTTCACGGAGCATATCCTCACACCTTGATACGGAGCTTATTTTAGGCATAAAAGAGTAAACTGCAGTTTCAGACTTTAGCCTTGTTTGCTTTTGAGCGGGACATCCATATCTTCATCAGACCAAAAATGATTTCTTCCACCGAAGACTTGCCGTTATATTTTTTTATTACAACGATTTCCTGATCGGAAGACCGTTTTCTTTTCGACATATTCACCGCCTGCAACTTCCTATAATTTAGGTTGGCGCCGGATTATACAGCTATAAAACGAAAAGTCCTTGCTGCAATAACACAATCCGGTATTGAACCTAAAACAATATGGAATATCCTGTTTTCTTCTAATATTTATATGCTGTATAATAGGAGTATAAAAATTGTCCACAAGGGGTTTATTTATTTAAAGAAAGTTGTATAATAATTATGTTACCTATTAAAGGAAGGTGATGGCAGTGAACCGTGAAATTCCCGAAAAACTGTTATATTTTTTGAAGAATGCTCTGAAGGATGTGGACGATGGTTATGAGTACGCATCGGAGCTAAAGCGAATACTGAATTCCGATGAATGTCAAAGGGCTTTAACAGAACGAGAAATTGAGTTTTTAAGAGATTATGCAGATAAGGTAAAAAGTGTCGGTGAAATTGACCATTATACGGAGGAAAAGATTAAGGATATTGAGAGGGAGCATTTCGGAGAGAGAGGAATTAAAGGCTTCCTTGGTATTGAACCATGTTCCAAGCCTCAATGGCCTTTTTAATGGTGTGGTTTACCCGTCATTTCTTTTTAAGATGCATGCCTCATTTAATAATTAATTTGCCCTGATATGCTATGTATGCACAGCATATCAGGGTTAGTTTTTTAGAAATAAGCATAACACTTTTTTGGCTTTGCGGCTTTTGGCTTTTTTGCTTTGCAGCTTCCCTGGCTTTGCTTTGCAGCTATTTTGGCAAAAAGCCTTTAAGGCAAAACTTATAGCATATTAGGGCATACTTTAGCTATTAATAAAATATCTCATTTCAAATATCCCCCACACGCATTGTATGTATTTTCCATTTACTATGCTGGAAACTATCGATTCATGCATATCGACATCTTCCGCAATTTCCTTTGCTGATAATGGTTTTAAAAATTCCCTGCCCCTATGAAAAAAATCCGACTGCTTCGAAACTATTGAATCCGCAACTTTTTTAATAACTTCCTTTCTCTGGTCGATGCATTTTATCAGCCATTTTGCGCTGTCCAGCCTGGTTTTTATGAAATTTTTCACATCATTGCTCACATCCGAAGCCAAAATCCTGCCATAGTATTCATTTATGTTCAGCAAAGGTATGGAATCTTCATTAATATGTACCTCCAGCTTGGTTTTTGACTTTTTTACGATGACATCCGGAATTATATAATCCGCATTGCAGGTTTCAAAAAACTCCCTTCCGGGCTTTGGTTCCAGTGTTTTAATATAGTCGAAAATCTCTTCCACCGTTGTTCTTTTAAGGCCTGTTTTTTCGGCCACTTTGTCAATATCCCCTGCAGCCAGATCATTCATGTGGTTTTCTATAATATTTATGATGTTCTTATCTTTTATGTTCTTTTGTTTCAGTTGAATGAGTAGGCATTCCTTAAGATCCCTGGCACACACCCCCGGAGGATCAAAATTCTGGACATGCTTGAGTACCTTGTTGACTTTGCTGATGCTGACATTAAAATATTTTGCAACTTCAGGAAGGCCAACAGTCAGATATCCATTCTCATCAATATTGTTTATCAGGTATTCGCCTATGGATATCTGATTCTCTTCAAGGTTTGAGATATGAAGCTGCAGTATGAGGTGTTCCTTAAGGGACAGCATTGATTTTGGCATAAGCCTTGGATGTATGTACATGTACTCATTATTATATACGCTCTGTTCTTCTAAAATCATATTTGCGCTTGTTGCTTCACCCAGTTCTGTTTCGTCGTCCATATCTATATAAAAATTATCATCTATATATCTTTCGTCTTCCGCAAGCTCCAGCACCGGATTGTTTTCCATCTGTTCTTCTACATATTTGTATAATTCCTGTGAGCTCTTTCTGAGCACATCCAGCTCTTGTTTAACCTGGGGGGTAAGCAGAATTTTTTGGGAATCGACCAGACTGAGATCAAAACTAAAATCCAAGCAGCACACCTCACAAATAAGGTTATATTATATTATATACCCCAGCGGATGAATATATTAGTGTAGGACATATGGGTGCTGCAAAGAGTTCAAGCTGTAGGGTCAAAAAAGGATGGGCTGCGGCTGAAAGCCTTGCTTTGCGTTTTAAAAAGGCAAAGGGATAGACTGCACTTTTTCTTATATATTTCTGCTTTCGGTAATTATCATGTCCAGCGGTACGTCGTGCTTCTCAACAGGAAGCTCCTCCACTATTTGCAGTTCAAAAGCCAGCCCTGCTTTTAAACAATCCTTCTTCAGCTTAATCAAAAACCTGTCATAATACCCTGCGCCATATCCGATTCTGTTCCTTCGCACATCGAATACCGTCCCGGGGATTGCCGCAAAATCTATCTCGCATGGGTTGATCTCCCTTAATCTGTCTTTTCTGGGCTCAGGAATTCCATAAGTGCCGGGTACGAGATCCCCGTCGGGATCAAATATTTCCGATGCTATTATCTCACTGCGAGGACTCTCGGGCTTTCTCACCACCACCGGCACCGCAACCCTTTTTCCCTGCTGCAGGCAAGTTCTAATGAAATCCTTGGTCTCCACTTCATTATTGAAATCAACATAGGACATTACCACCTTGCTTGCCTTAAACTCTTTCAAATCAAGAAGCTTATCCGTTATCTTACGGCTTTTTTCCTTTATATCCTCAGCAGTGAGAAGAGCTCTTTTGGCCAATATCTCTTCTCTTAATCGCCTTTTTTCATCCTTCCTTTGTGTATCTTTCATATCTTTACCCTCCTATTTTCCGGGGTAGTGTCAAAAGTTTTGATATGCTTTTGACCTCTAACCCTTGGTTTTACTTGCTTTTATATTATTAAGGGTTTTACCCTCATTTAACTGGAAATTAAGAATGTATAGAAAGGCAAAGGTACTTGCCCTTTTTTTGGTATAATGTTGTTGCTGGACAACCCCCAAAGAAAGGAGTTAAGTACCTTTGAACAACATTATAACAGTTTTACTACTATACATTCAAATACAAGCTAAAATTATCATTTACCTCATGTGTGCACTCTTTAGTAAAGGATCCGTCCGCAAGTACTACGATGAGCCTGTTAGGAAGCCTTACCGCAAGCTTGTGGTGGATACCATGCCGATTATTGAGACACTTGAGAAGCTTGATTATAAGCAGCTTATTTCAAATCATCTCAAGGAAACCGGTAAGCTTATAACCCCTATTACAAGGAGAAAAGCTTCTACAGTCCCTGATACTATGGCCTGCCCAAGATGTGGAGCTCCTCATGAATACCTTTACGACAATACCGGTGGTAAAGGCCAGTACTTATGCAAAGTCTGCAAGTGCACTTTCAACAAGAAAAACCGTTACCTAAAAAATCTCATCTTCCTCTGCCCCCACTGTGGAAGGACACTGGAACTTAAGAAAGAGCGTAAGGACTTCAACGTACATAAGTGCACCAACTCCAAGTGCCCCTATTACCTTGACAGGCTCAATTCCATGTCCGAGGAAGACAAGCAGCGCTACAAGTCTTCTCCACATGATTTCAAGCTCCATTACATCTACAGGGAGTTTGATATTGACTTTGAGCCTTTGGTAAGAAAGCCTTCCCAGCCTCCGAGTGTAGATATATCAAGGCTTTATGTCTCTCCTCACGTCCTGGGGCTGATACTTACATACCATGTCAATTTTGGCCTTTCTACCCGGATGACAGCTGCCCTTATGCGTGAAGTACATGGTGTAAGTGTTTCTCATCAGTCGGTATCAAATTATGCCGATGCTGTTGCCACAAACATTAAACCCTTCATTGACAACTACAAGTATGATCTCTCAGATTCCATCTGCGGGGATGAGACGTACATAAAGGTTCTGGGCAAATGGCATTACGTATTCTTTATATTCGACGCAGTAAAGAAGATTATCCTCTCATACCCCGTCTCTGCCAACCGTGATGTTAAAGCTGCAATTTATGCTCTTGACGAAGCATTGTCCAAGTTCGATAAGCTTCCTGAGGATCTTACCCTGATCTTTGACGGGAACCCTATTTACATGCTTGCTCAACACTATTTCGCCCAGTACGGCATCCACTTTGACATAAAGCAGGTAATCGGTCTTACCAACGACGACCCTATCTCCGAAGAATACAGGCCTTTAAAGCAGATCATCGAAAGGTTAAACCGCACCTTCAAGGGAAACTACAGACCCACCAACGGTTTTAACAACTATGCAGGTTCAGTATCCTTCCTTACACTGTTTGTAGCCTACTTCAACTTCCTAAGGCCTCATTCCTCTCTGGAAGGCAGGGTGCCGGTGGTCTTAGAAGAGCTCAAAGACCGGCCTAATATGCCTGCCAGGTGGGTTACACTCATTAAAATGTCCCAAGAATACATCAAAGCCCAACAATCTGCTTAAGGAACGAAATTCATCCTCTTATTTTTGTAGCATAGCATAGCAAAACAGTCGCCGCCGAACCTGTGGAGTTTGTGGGTAACCCGCTGATTTGAGGGGTGTGGGTAACTTGTGTGATAAAGTGTTGGCAACACGCTTTTCGTTGCCAATGCTTTATCCACTTGTTATCCATGCCTCGGGCGGGTTATCCATCAAATCCACAGGTATTATATTCCCATGGTTTTTCTTGTTGCTTATTTGGTTTCCAATGTGCATATTTGGTAAATACTCTCATTTCTGGCGTCAAAATTTTATTCTTTCATAGAACTTTTGACACTACCTTTTCCGGCCATGAAATCATATCATATTTCAACACAAATGGTAAAGTATTGCCCTTCAGTTATTCATGTTTTGTGTGTAGATGCAGGATTTCCTCACTTTCAATATGAAATTTATCTAATAAATAACAAAACAACCAAGGATGAAATCTGGTTGTTTTGTCTTCATTCTACTTATCTCCACTTATAAACCAAGGCAAAAAGACGGCTCCACCCCTATAGTAAGGTTGTAAAACAAGAGGTGGAGATATCTTTTGCCATTTTAAGTACATTTTTATGCCAACCATCGCTCCTGATATATTAACAGGTTAGTTGGGCAACGGATTACCTGTCATAGCATTGGGTTTTCTGTGAATGTTACTGCTTGGTTCCGCACCGGGGACAATATATGACGTCTGCATCCAGCTCTGCTGAACAGTTGGAGCAAGCTTTCAGGTTTTTCAGTTCAAGTATTTTCTGCTTCATCTGTTTTATGTTCTCGCTTATGCTTTGTATCTGCTCGCAGCTATCCTTAAAAGCATCACCTATTGGCTCTCCTCTTTCGTAGGATTCATACAGAGCTTTTCCTATTTCACCGTATAGTTTCTTAATTTTATCCTCTTCTGCACTGATACTCATGTGCAACTTGGTAACTTCCACAATGTCATTTGACTTTTTTGCTGCAGCTTTTGCTGTGTTGCTAACCTTTTGTGTGATACCGCTAAAAACTGACATATGTAATCCTCCTTTTCATTCCATGATTTCTTATTAAATATTATATTATATCTTATTAATAATATCAACATTTATATTAAAAATATTAATATTAACTTTAAAAAAATAAATATATTACGTTTTTGACTCAGTATGCATTAATCAGGAATGGGCGAGGTGCTGGTTTCCGGTTTTCAGTTATGGACTTTCAGCACCTTTCCTGAACTAACTTTAGCATGTAAATGCGTATGCACTTTTCATGTTTGATTGCTCTTTCCAAGCATGAACAGTTGTGCTGGTTAACTTAAGACAGCAGAAAGCCTGAGTATATGAAAAAACCGCACAACTTAGCTATTAAAAACATACATTGCACTTATCAGTATATTCAAAACGTTGTTTCTGTGTGTACTGTTTTTTGCACAACATTTACGGTGTTTGCCACTGTTGGTTGAGTTATTTTAGGGCATTAAATCATATTAACACTCAAATGTTTATTTACCTTACGATGATTTTCAACCAACCATGTAATGAAGCAAATTTCTAACAAAGTTTTGCCAGGATGAAAGATAAATGCCTGCTTGGTATCACATATGCCGCCAAATGTCTATGCAGCTTCAATCCTTACCCTTAAGGCCTTACTCCGGAATTCATCCAATTAAGGAACTCTTCTTCGGTGATAATTTTTATTCCCAATTCCTTTGCCTTTTTATTCTTGGTGGAATTGGACGTATTGTCATTGTTTATTAAATAATTGGTCTTTGAAGTCACGGAGCCTGTGACCTTACCGCCTTTTTGCTCTATCGTCTCCTTTAGCTCATCCCTGTTTTTAAAATGCTCAACCGAACCGGTAATTACAAAAGTAATATTTTCAAATATCCTTTCCGCATCCGCTGACTTCATCGGCTCAAATTCTATCTCATTGAGAATATTCTTTATTATTCTTCTGTTTTTCTCATTGCTGAAAAATCTCACATAGTTATCCGCCATAATCTGGCCGACACCGTTTATTTCCAAAAGCTGCGGTATTGTAGCATTCTCGATTCTTTCCCAGTCATAATCAAACTTCCTGCATATATTTTTAGCATTGGACAGTCCCACATTGGGAATGCCCAATCCAAAAAGCAGCCTTACCACATTGGTTTTTCTTGATCTGTTAATAGCATTTACCAGGTTCTGATAAGACTTTTCGCCAAAACCCTCCATGCTGACAATTTCCTGTTTGAATTTTTCTATATGAAATAAATCTGCCGGTTCTTTTACAAGTCCCCTTCCTATGAGCTTTTCTATGGTAGCTTCAGAAAGGCCTTCTATGTTCATGGCATCCCTGCTTACAAAAAGGGTGAATAATTTTATCTGTTTTGCTGGGCAGTCCTCGTTTGGACAATACAAGCTCTTTACATCATTGTTTTGCTTTATGATCGTCTTACTACCGCATGCAGGACATTCCTCCGGTATGCAAACCTTCCCGCTTCTTGTCAGGTTGTCGGACACCTGCGGGATAATCATGTTTGCTTTATATACACAGATGGTATCTCCAATTCCCAGCTCCAGCCCTTCCATAATGCTGATATTATGAAGGCTTGCTCTGCTTACCGTCGTCCCCTCAAGCTCCACGGGTTCGAAGATTGCCACGGGATTTATCAACCCTGTACGGGATGCGCTCCACTCAATTTCCAGCAGTTTGGTTTCTTTTATCTCATCACGCCATTTGAAGGCTATCGAATCTCTGGGGAATTTGGCCGTTACGCCCAGAGACTCTCCATATGCGATGTCATCATAGGTTAAGACCAATCCATCGGAAGGAAAATCATTTTTGGCAATGTTCTCCTCAAACCATGATACCGCTTTTTCTATATTGGATGAGTCAACCTTTTTATACGTCACCACATCAAAGCCCTGATTCTTTAACCATTCAAGCTGGGCCATCCTGGAGTTGCCGAAATCCACACCATCGGCCTTTACTATTGAGAAAGCAAAAAAATGCACATTTCTTTCGGAAGTTACTTTATTGTTCAACTGCCTTACCGATCCGCTGCAGAGATTTCGCGGATTTTTATACTTACTGGCTACATCAGGTATTTCGTTGTTAATCTTTTCAAAATCAGAGTAGCTGATAACGGCTTCCCCTCTGAGAACCAAATTTCCTTTGTAGGAAATGTTGAGGGGTATGTTGGAAAATACCTTTACATTATTGGTCACTACCTCTCCCACTTCGCCATTCCCTCTGGTTACTGCCTTTAACAGTTTACCTTCAGTATAAGTCAATACGATGGTAAGTCCGTCCAACTTCCATGAAAGCAGCCCGGTTTGATCCCCCAGCCATTCTTTTAAAGCCCCTACATCCTTAGTTTTATCCAAGGACAGCATCGGTTTTTCATGACGCTCTTTGGGCAGGCTTCCTAGCAGCTCATAACCCACATGAATGGAAGGGCTGTTGGATAGAACTATACCCGTTTCTTTTTCCAGCTCCAACAATTCATCATATAATTTATCATACTCCAGGTTGGACATGATTTCCCTATTTTCCTGGTAATAAGCCTTGGATGCTTCATTCAGCAATTTTATTTTTTCCTTCATCAGCTGTAGTTTATCCATTGGATTTGTCCTCCTGTTTTGTCTTAAATATTAACTGTCTTATTTTTTGCCTTTTGACGGCCTTATCAAAGTAGCATTTATCGCGATCAAGGATACCGCAAGCCAGATGATGCCCCAGACTATTGCCGGGATGCGGGTCATGTTTGCCAATTGCACCGCATCCGTCATGGGCTGTTTGTCACCCCAGCCTGCAATTATGCCTAAATACCTGTTTATCTGAAGAAGAATTGTATCCACGAAGGTGTCGTATATCGCATAGGAAACGGCAGCGATTCCCATAATGTCTATAACCCAATCATTAATCTTCTCGTTTCCCAGCATATACAGTATGATTACGAACACGGCAAAAATTATGGCATACAACAGGGCAAAGGAAAAGCCTGAAAATTTGATTGTTATGCCCAGGAACACTATTGCGAGACCACCTAAAATATAGTTTTTGAATGCCGTGTTTTTAAGGCTTAATATTAATAAGGCAAATAATATGCTCCCAAGATATCCGCCGTTGGCTATCATAAAGCTTGAAAACCAACCTTTGGATTGAGCCAGGACATAACCGCTCTCATTATAATTCACATTGAAGCTCTGAATTCCGTAACCAAAAATAAAGGCCATCAGAGAATGCCCCAGTTCATGAAGAAATACGGTAAAAATTTTAAGAGGTTTCATTATTACTGAGTTCCAGAGTATCAGTACCAATGTAAGTATTAGAAAGTACTTACCTACTCTTTTCATAAAATCACCTGTCACACCCATCCATTTATTTCCAAGGAAATAAATTACATAATCTTTTTTAGTACTGCTATTGCTGCCTTCAGGCAATCATATATATATTAAAATTATATAATCAGCACAAAAAAAAAGAAAGGGTTTTTTCCTTTCTTTAGTTAAAAGATAAATCAGAAGATGAGGCTATTTATTTTCAAATTTAAGCCTTAAAGCTTCAATAATTGCATCGTGCAAAGCTTCAGCAGCCTTTAAACGGTATTCCTGGGATTCGAGCTTGCTCCGGTCGGAAGGATTGGATATATATGCAAGTTCCGCAATCACCGCCGGTACTTCTGCAAGACGCAAGACTGCAAGCTTCGGTCTTTCAATTATGCCCCTATCACTGGTCTGCAGCTTTTCTACCATTTTTTCCTGAACCAACAGGGCCAGCTTTTCAGAATCCAGTATCTCGTCACCGTATTTCCCTGTATTGAAATATAGAGTTTCGGAGCCATGAACTTCCGGATTGTCTTCCATACCATTTACATGAACGCTGATAAACACATCCGCACCGGCTTCATTGGCCATGTTTATTCTGTCTTTCAGTTCTACATTTACATCCTTTTCTCTTGAGAATATTACTTTAACACCTGATTTATCCAGCAATTCACCAAGCTTCAAGGATACGTCCAGGGTTATGTTTTTTTCCTTCAATTCCTCGTAATATGTTCCATAATCATTTCCGCCATGTCCCGGGTCTATTGCTACTATCGTATTTTTTAACCATTCATTGAAATCCTTGTCGGCAGCTCCTATATTTTTGTCTTCCACATCTTTGTCCGGCTCCCTCTCTTCCGGCTGCTGGCCTTTTATATCTGTGGTATCGGACGCGTCTTTAGCACTGTTGTCTGTCAGATATGCCTTCGATGATATATCACTGTCTTTAGCACTGGTAGTCGCATATTCGGCCGAAATAACCAACAGCACAAGAAGTACAAATATGCCTATAAGCCCAATGCGATACTTTTCATTCATGACCCTCGAAAAATTACTATACATTTAATCACCACTTATACAAAAATTAAACAACTGATATCATTGCTGCCGGCACTAAAGAATTATATCTACACCTAATGGCACTAACAGGTTTTTGCAAAGGAGCAAAACACAGCCATATACCGGGATTACAGCATAATAATATAATAATATCCCTTAATAGATCAGTCAAGTTAAAGATGTTTTACAGGCAGTGTCAATTTGTTTTCGGTTTTTTAAAAAGCAGGTACACTCTTTATGTTTAAATAGCTTAAAAAATATAGCCGCTATTTCTTACGTTTCTAAGTGCCCGAGTTAACTGACTTACCTTTCCACGATTTAATACTGTGATGTTATGTATCATTTCTCTAGAGGCTTTTCTGTACGCTTTTGATACCTTATCCAACACTTTCTTTTTTACTTTGTACGGAGCTTCGGTCTTTTTGATATGCCTTATTTCTACATGCCCGCCACTACAGCAAAATGCTCTAAGCTCTGCCATAGTTTTTAGACCCTCTCGGCTCCATCCTGACGGCCTGCTGCTCAACCGGCTGGATAATACATGGCTTACATGCCCTTCTGTATTGCTGCCCCTTGAAGCTTCCTCCTGGTATGCTACTATTCCATCCCAGTTTGTTATGATGTAATTTCTGAAACTATCTATTTTTTCCTTAACCTTCTCATTTTCCGCACCCTTACGAAGCTCTCTGCATACCTCCTTAAGGGATTCCTTGTCTGCTTCAATTACTGCATCCCTCAGCTTAGCACAAATAAGCTCATCTCCTCTGGATACTTCCTTTAAGGCTTTATTTAAATGATACCTATCCAATACAAACTGTGCTTTGGGCAAGTATGACAGTCCTGTTTTAATCCATGATGCTCCATCCCCATGAAGATATATTTTCTCTATTTCATCTACATCATAGGCTTCATAAATCCATTCTGCGGCTTCCTGCCACATATCGTTTATACTTTTCCCATGGCTGCTTATATGATGAATATTGATACATTTTCCCCTTTTGCCTCTACGCTTAACACCTTCATGTATACTAATAAGAGGAACAATTGTATCTGTCCCGTCCTGTAGTGAAACATGATCCTCGTCTGCTTCCACATTCAGATACCTTACCTTATGCTTTTCCTGAGGAACCTCTACTTTAAGCCCTGTTGTCCGTCTGATTTTATTCATTACTGTCTGACGGCTTATATTCCCATCACAAACATACTGGCTGCTCTTAGAGTATGATACTTCTGATGCGCTTTCAACTAAGGCTGCTGAAACAGAACCGGTAACTCTATCATAGCTTTCGATTCCTACTACTCTATCCAATAAGTAAGAGTATGTACCATCTAACCTGTTCTTGTAATATCTTCTTTTAAATTCTAAACTGCCAAACTGAGTATATATTTCTCTTTTATCATCCTTATGCTCAACTACATAACCTTTTTTCTTCCTACCCGTCTTATCTTCTGCTATTGCTTCGTCCAGCCCTTCAAGGTAGGTTTTCATCATCTTTCTAAGATAACAATTAGTCTTTTCCTTAAGTTCGGTTTCCATTTCATCGAGCGTCCTTATTGCCCCTGCATTAAAGAAATCTAAAACCTCACTAATGTAATTCTCACAAATTTGTTGTATAATATTATTCATAAGAGACCCTCCTTGGTATTTTTTTGTGTTTAGCGACTAATATTTTACCAAAAAGAGTGGTCTCTTGCTATTTTTGTCCTAAAACAATTTTACACTAAGTGTTTTACATGGTCCCTGTTTTATACGTCTAATTTACATATCTATTCACATCATTCAACGTAATGCCCTGGTGAAGCGCGATATTCAAGCCGTTGGCGATGACTTTTGATACCCTGTCCACCAGCTCGTCTATTTCCTTTGGCGTTACTATGAGGTTACCTATATAAGGAGATAGAATCTCCCGTATCAATGAATATTTCTCTTCCCTGTCCATATCTTTTAGAGTCCTGTAAAATTGTGAATCCTGAGGTGCCTGCTTGATCATGCTGTCCAAAACAAGATCTATGGTATCATTGGCCATAGTAGCAGCGTCAACCACCATGGGAACTCCTATGGCTATAACCGGAACCCCTAGAGTCTGCCTTGACAGCTCCATTCTTTTGTTTCCTACTCCCGAACCGGGAGCGATTCCCGTATCTGCTATTTGTATGGTGGTGCTTACCCTTTCCATTTTCCTTGAAGCCAATGCATCTATTGCTATTATAAGGTCCGGTCTTACCCTGTCCACTATACCCCTGACTATTTCTCCCGTCTCTATTCCTGTTATTCCCAGTACCCCGGGAGCGACGGCACAGACAGGCCTGACACCTTCATCCACCTGTTCCGGAACATATTGAAGAAGATGCCTTGTCACCATAACACTGGAAACTACCTTTGGACCCAGGGAGTCTGGAGTGACGTTCCAGTTGCCCAGTCCTACTATAAGGATTGTGGTATCATCCCTGAGGTTAATTATGTTAACCAACTCCTTGGCCAAGGCTTTACAAGTGTTCTCATAAAGCTCCTGATCATTTTCCTTAAGCCTTGGTACTTCCAGGGTGATATAGTTGCCCATAGGCTTACCGATGGATTCTTCTCCTGCCGGTGAAGTCACCCTAACCCTTGTTATTTTTATTTCATCATCTCCTGCATTTTCCACTTCCACACCGGAAGGTTCTCTAACCTGCTGTGCCGAACCCTTCAGTTCATTCTCCTTTATCAGTTCATGAGCCTCAATAGCAAGGTCTGTTCTTACGCTTTTTCCAGCTATCATATACTCAACCCTTTCATTAGTTTTTATTTATTTTTTGCACATGGAAGGATTTCAATTCTGGTATTTGTCAGCTCCATTTTTATATTAATGGGCATTTTCTATGCACCGGAAAATTACATGTTTTTGAATTTACGACCATCAGTATATTAAGATAAGCAATTATTTATATAAAAATCTAGAATTAAAGCAATAATGCAAATTGACAGATAAGATATGATTTTCCATTGCCTGATTTTAAATTGACTTTCAATCTAATACCCTTAAAAACTGTAAAAGAAATGACCATTTTTGGATTTGGCATTTTTCTGAGGCAAATTGTGGGAAATATTGTTTTATTCATCCCCATGGGCTTCTTTGCTCCTGTTTTATCAAAGAAGTTCGCTTCTTTTAAATCAATTATTGGTTTTTGCATTGTTATTTCGTCAGGGATAGAGATCATTCAAGGAGTTATAAATGTCCTGACACAGTATTATAATAGGTCTGTAGATATTGATGATTTAATTTTAAACACTTTAGGGGCAGCTATTGGATTTCTTATTTTTAAGCTTTTTAAGCCAATAGTGCATAAGTTGTTTCCAAATCTGGTATGCTGCAATCTGACTGATAAGGTTTAGATCTTTTAACAATGGTTTCGGGCTATATTACAATGTTTTACTTACTAAATGCAAAACGCAATAATCCTCTTCAACAGAAATAACTCTTTCATTATTGTATCCGTGCTTCAAAAACCAATCCAAATTCCCATTGGGAAAAGTGCCTACCTCATCTGTAATAGCTATAATCTTAAGGTAGCCTTTTGTTTTTAAATATTTCTCCAATGCATTTAAAGGAGCAGACTTATAATCATATTCTGTGGATGAATGATAGAGACATGTTAAAAATGCTGTGTCTATATCTTTTGGAATTTTATATGGTACATTAATTGATGGAACATACTCTGCTCCGCCTAAAACTCTATTGTCTTTCACATTAATAAAGCCAAAAATATCCTCACAATATTCAGCAAGAAACGCTCCTTTTTTATTGCATGCTTCTTTGCATTGCGTCAAAGTACAGCCCGAAGACACTAAAGAGATATTATTATATGTTAATGGAATAATCTCACCTTTATATATTTTGGTTGCCAACGGAATAATATATGGTTTTTCAACTATTGCGCGTCCATTAAGTAAATTCTCTAATATACTTCTTTTTATAGGTCCTCTGTACCTGGTTCTACCTTCTATAACCGTCAGGAACGGAAAAAACATTTTCTGCTTCTCTGCCATAGAAAAATCATTGGATATGTCATGCAGATAGATATCAAATTTACTGTTATATTCATTTATTAAATTTTGCATCTCATAAATAATAGGACATTGCATGCCCCAATAGTAAAAATCAATTCTCATACTAACCTATCCCTTACATGTAATCATTCTTAATAAGCAAATATAACAATTGCAGGCAAAATCCATGGCAGTATTGCAAGTATTATACATCATATGTTGTCTTTAAATCAATGTAATTGCTATTTATTTCAAAATTAAGATTAATTATGATTGATGCCATTATTCGATTTAAACATTACATAAATTATGCATATCCCTTGCATTTTAATTATATTAATGGTAAAATGTTTGATGTTAATTAACTATGCGGTTCATCTCCGATTTATTAACAGCTATAGCAGTATAGCTTGTTATTTTTCGGTGTATGGTTATATGTTAATATCCACTTTAAATCGCAGGAGGTGAAAAATTTGCCTAACATTAAGTCTGCTATAAAAAGAGTAAAAGTAGCTAAAGCCAAGACTTTAAAGAATGCAATCAGGAAGTCGGCTTTGAAGACATCCATCAGAAAGACAAAAGAAGCTATAGCCAACAATGATCCATCGGCTAGCGAAGCATTGAAACATGCTATAAAGTTGATAGATAAAGCAGCTGCAAAAAATGTGTTACATAAGAACACCGCTGCGAGAAGAAAATCTAAACTGATGAAAGCTTTAAATGCTGCGAGTAAATAAAAGGTACTGTCTCAAAAGAGACAGCCTTTTTATTTATTCCGGTTTTCCTTTATTCATTGTAGTTTATCCTGTAATCTATCCTGTATAGTTTATCCTGGTTTTATCCAGTAGTTTATCTTATATGATCATTATGGTCTCAAATTTAACCGACATGAGGGTATTCTTATAACCTTCTTTTACCCTATAGGCAGCAAGAGGGACTTGGAAAATCTTATTTTAAAGGTTTTCACAAAATTTTGTTATAAATAGTTCCACTGCTATCCTGTCGTTGATTTTGCCTGTTTTGATAGCAAGATCCATCTCCAGGCTGTCGTTGATAACTTCCTTCAACCTCTCAATGGTGAATCCTTCCGCCTGCTTAAAGATTTTTCCTGAAGCATAAGGTGTAAGACCGATCTTTGAAGCAGCTTGACTTTTGGTAAGTCCGGAGGCGGTAAGAAGCTTCATTTCCATAATCTGCCTGAGCTGCCGGGTTATCATAATAAGAATTTTGGGCAAAGGCTCTTTTAGTATCAGCATATCATTCAGAAGTTTAATAGCCTTAACCGTATTTTTTTCAGCTATAGCATCGGTGAGATCAAAAATCCTCCCCTTTACGGATTTTGAGCAGATTTCTTCAATGTCTTTGCTGCTCACTTGAACCCGGTCGCCAAGATATGAGACCAGCTTGTTTATTTCATTCAGGAGCTCTGTCATTCCCTGCTCACTATTGTCTACAAGCTGCGAAGCTGTCATCATATCAATCTCTTTATGATACGATTTCAGCACTTTTATAACCCATTTGGCGAGATCGACGGGCTTTTGCAGGGGAAACTCCACTATGAGACCATTTTTTTTCACCGCATCTACCAGTTTTACCCTCTTGTCGATTTCTTCCTCATAAAAAATCAGGCAGGTATAGGCCGGCATATTCTCTATATATAATCCAAGATCCTCATCGGGATTTTTTGCTGAGCCTTTTCCTTTTGTTTTGGTACTTCCGGCATCCTGTTTTTTGCTTGCTTTGAAAAGGCCTGAGTTTTTGACCAGCACTATTTTCCTTTCAGAAAAGACAGGCATGGTCTCACAAGCCTCGATAATTTTAGACTGCTCACACTTACCTTCAATAACGATTTTATTAAGCTGTTCCATTTCCTTGGAAAGCAGCAAATTTTCTATGCTGCCCAGATAATACTTTTTTAGATATTCTTCAGGGCCATAAAATATATATGCTTTTCTTATTTTATTGTTTTTTATATCCGCTTTCAGTTCTTCAATGCTGTTTTTTTCTTCCTTGGCTCTCATTCTTTCACCTTTATAAAACCTTTTATATCTATACTCTTACCGTCAGATTTCAGGATTATGGCTCCTCTTTCGTCGGTCCTGAATATCTTGACACCGTTATTTTCAAGCTCTTCCAGAACACGCTCCGAAGGATGCCCGAAATTGTTCTTTCCAACGCTTATAACCGCTGCCTTGGGTTTTACTGCTTCCAGAAACTCTTCAGTTGTTGAAGTATTGGAACCGTGATGGGCCACTTTCAAAACGTCGGCCGTCACGTCCGCTTTGCTTTCCACCAGCAGCTCTTCTGCTTCCTTTTCTATATCTCCGGTAAAAAGTATGCTGGTATTGCCATAATTCAATTTTAGCACTAAAGATAGATTATTTAAAGCCGATTCGGTTATTGAGATATTTTTATCCGGGTGCAGCGTGCTGAAATAGGTATTTTTATCAAGCCATATCTCATCTCCCTTATCACATGCTTCCACATTTATTCCCCTGGCTTTTGAAATTGAAATCAGCAAACCCAGCTCTTTTTTGTCAGGGCAATCAGGTATTATTAGATTGTCCACGTTAAACTCCTTCAACACAGGAATCAAACCCTGTATATGGTCATCATGCCCATGGGAAGCCACCACCGCATCCAGCTTTGTCACCCCGTAATCCAATAAAAACGGTATAATTGTGGTTTCTCCGATATTGCTTTCGTTGCTGCCCGGTTTGCTGCTGCTCCCGCCTCCGTCAATCAGTACCGTAGCTCCACCGCTTGTTTTTATAAAAGCCGAATCCCCCTGCCCCACATCAGTAAATACCACCTCCAGCTTTCCGGGCAAAGAAATAAAGATCAGGCAGACGGCAAGAATGCAGCCGAAAGCGGCCAGATAGTGCTTAAACTTAAGATTAAGTTTAAACCACTCCCTGAACTTGAAAATATAAAGAAGGAAAAGATAATACAGCACTATAAGGGGAAGAGGCGGAGTAACCACTCTTATAGTGGCAAAGGGCAGCTGGGTGGATAATTGGCAGACATATAATATGAAGGAGAGAAAAACCGTATTGACATAACCTAGCAGCTTCGAGCATACGATGTTTATCTGCCCCAGCGCAGCCATGGCAAATCCAAGGATTGTTATTATCTCGGTAATAGGAACTACCAGTATATTTGTCAGCAGCGATATTAGTGATATTTTATTAAAGTAATATACGGTTATTGGAAGTACGCCAATTTGAGCCGCCAAAGTTGCAGACAGCACATCGGATATGAAGTTGGGCAAATGCAGACGGTCGATTTTAGCCTTTATCCCCTTGTTGAACAGTACGAGGGAAAGGGTAGCACCGAAAGAAAGCTGGAATCCGATGTCAAACAAGGTATTAGGATTATAAAGGAGAAGCAGTATAGCTGCCAGGGATATGCCGGTGAATATATCCGAATCCCTTCTCAATATCTGACCTACCAGCACTGTAACCGCCATTATAACGGCTCTCAGCACCGACGGTGAAAAGCCTGTCACATAAACAAATATCACCAGCACAGCTATCACTATGCTGTTTGCCATCCTCTGCCTCATCCCAAGCCTTTTAAAAACAAACAGCAAAGGCATGACGATAAAGGCTACATTAGCTCCGGAAACTGCCATGATATGGGTCAGCCCTGCATCGCTGAAAGCTCCCTGCACCGTTTTGTCCAGGCCTCCCCTGTATCCAATCAGCATACCGTTAAGCAGCCCGGCCTGCTGCGGAGGCAGGCTCTTTTCAATTGTGCCGATAATGCGGTTTCTAAGTGCCATTCCCACCATGGCAAACCTGGAAATGTGCTTTCCACTACCTTCTTTAATATTATTGCCGGTGGCATAGATAGTTGCCGAAACGCCCGACTGAGCCAGGTATTTTCTATAGTCAAAACCTCCGGGGTTCCTCTTTCCTTTTGGCATATTGAGGCGGCCGCTTACTTCTATTTGCCTCCCATAATCCAGCAGCTTGTTTTCCGGGCTGTTCAATGTATTGAGGAGCACCTTGCCGGATACTTTCTTTTCCTTATGATCGGTTTTAATGCTTACAGTTTTTATTATATAGCTGACCCTTGAATCCCTTATATCAGGCTCGGTAATTATGTATCCGGAAATGGTAACCTGACAGCCGGAAAATTCCTTGAATTTTTCTTCATTGGAATTATTGATGTACAGGTATTCAAAAGCGCCGAGCGAGTAAAAAATCAAGGCACCAATCATAACGTTTGCTGCTGTGGCATGCCGGGAACTGGCCAGTATGAAGATGAAGGACAGAACTGCTATTGATGCTGCGGCGATTAGGAAAGAATTGCTTAAATAAGCCACTACAATTCCAGCAATAAGTGCAACTGAAAGCAAAGACAATGGCCTTTTCACATACCACCTCTATAACAAAAAGCGCTTCCAAAAAAGAAGCGCCTAAGTCCAATATGATTACAGTATCCTTCTTGCTGTCACATAACTTCTGGCATAATAGCTTTCGGAAAGGTTCGTAATGGTTACACCACTGCGTTCAGATTCAGCATGTATGAATTTCCCATTTCCTATGTAGATGCCTACATGATTTATGTAGCTGCTGGAACCAAAAAATACCAGATCGCCTATTTCCAGCTCAGATTTGCTCACTTTAGTTCCATGTTTTGCTTGATCTGCAGCTGTACGGTTCAATTTTATGCCAAAGTGCTTAAACACATACTGCACAAAACCTGAGCAGTCAAACCCATTGGGGCTTGTTCCTCCGTAAACATATTTCACACCCATAAATTTTTTGGCATACTCCACTATTTTTTGTCCAGTGGAAGTGCTCACATCCAATATTTTGACATCTCTTTCAGCATCTCCGCCTCTGGATGCGGCGGAAGTGTCCAATGTCAAATACTCACTGGCAACCCATGCTGCGGTACCATCGGTAGTTTTAATTTTATACCAGTCTCCGGACTGGGTTAATACCGCAACCTTAGTTCCTTTGTGAATCTGGGATAGCACATCCGATGTTACATCCGGCTTGCTTCTTACATTCAGTACATCTACGGTGACGGTGCCTATTCCTATCGTTTTTTCCACGACATGCAAATAGTCGCCATGCACCCATCCCGTCTTGCCGTCATATGATACCTTATACCAAACGTCCGAACTGGAAAGCACATTCACTTCGGTTCCTTTTGGAAGCTTGTCCAATACTTTCGCAGAAGTACTCGGCTCCTCCCTAAGATTGACCACACTTCCCGTGATAGTTCCTGTGTTTCCGCTGGCCTCCTCTGCGTAAGTACTAACTGTCCACAAACAAAGAGTCAGTACAAACACAGATACACTGACAAGCAATTTCTTCAAACCGGTCATCATCATCTGTCCTCCTATTGGCTTCCGAAGTTAGCTGTCGGGCTCGGGTATAGGACACACCCCTACCAGACCGGAAATTTCCCATAAGCGAGAAACATTATACACGGAAAATGCGATCATATCAGGAAAATGAATCAAATATGATTAAGCATAATTTTCAGCGATATGCCATATATTATATTAGCCGTTCCTCCTATGGCATCGCTGTTCATCCGTTGTTTCCCACTTGGTGTATAACCTATAGTCTGGATTCACCCCAAAAATCTGGTTCCTCCGTAACCCATTAACAGGGATTCAGCCACTTTTTGATTTTTCTTCCACAAACATTATACCTTTAAGAAAAAAAATTGTCAAACTTTAGATAAGAAATATTTCCAAGAATTATTTTAAATTAACTCGTTGTGCAAGCTTTTTCGAAAAAGGAACTCCAAGCCAAATGGAAAGAATCGATATCAAACAATAAATGGTATATTATGGTAGCTGCCAGGGTATATTTACGTGGTTGATTTCAAATCAGGAGCATATCAGTAAGCTCCCGGGCGTTTATAATGGCTTTCCCGATAGGGTGGTTGTTGAAAGCAACCAATGTTATGGAGGACATCTTCTCCATCTCTTTTATCCTTGGAACCCACTCCATCAGTTCATCCTTGCTATACAAATAGTTATACCTGTCGGAACCCTCGCTCCCATACCATTTCTGAGCATTCCTCCCATGCATGCGCAAGTAGGAAATCCTGGAGGTTACTGCCGTGACATTCTTTATAAGGCCTTTTATATCCGGTTCATCTACACAAACATATCCCAGTCCTTCCTTTTTGAGAAACTGCATTGTCTCCGATCTTATCCATTCCCGGTTTCTGAACTCTATTACCACTTCGATGTTCTCAAACCACTCTTTAAGCCTTTTGAGGTGTTCCATATTTTTCTCGTTATAGTGGAAGGAATACGGAAACTGGGCCAGCAGGCAAGTGAGTTTTCCGCTCTCAATAAGAGGTAAAAGGGCATAATTAAACTGCTGTGCTTCCAAAGCTCCGGCACTCCGTTCATGGGTGAATCCTCCGAAGAGCTTTACCGCAAATTTGAAGCCATCGGGGGTTTTTTTATTAAGGCTTTCAAACAATTGAAGCCTGGGCATGTGATAATAAGTCGAATTCACCTCAGTGAAATTAAAATGCTGCGAATAATACTCCAGCATGTATGAATCCTTTATTCCTTCAGGGTAAAAGGGTCCTATCCAGTCTTTGTATGAGTAGCCCGATGTGCCGATATATATCATGTCCTTTACCTCCTCATAATCATATGACTTAAATATCATAGTTTATACTGCTTGTCAACAGTTGTAAACCTCAGTTTTTAGTATTAATTTCCTATTAATTTTTTTGTTTATAATCTCTTAACCTGGGTAGATATATATCGTACAGCAATATACAAAGTTCTTACCCACAAAATAATGCAGCAGATTTGCAGGAATATTTGCAGTACAAGTTCGAAACAGTACATGCAGCAAGGATTAGCAGAAATGCATACAGCAGCAGTTTTTAAGAAGATTTGCAGCAGAAGTTCGAAGAGTAATATGCATCAGAGGTATTCAGCAATATTTCAGAAGAAGTTGCAAAAGTACATGCATCAGTTGTTTTAGTAATATTTGCAGCAGAAGCCTGTAAAAACATATGCATCAGAAACTAGACAGCCGATATCCGTTTTTTCGGATACCGGCTGTTTGGCTTTATTGGTCATACTCTTTCCGGAGCGCTCAATCCAATCAGCTTCAAACCATTGGACAGTGTTATCCTTGTTGCTGCCACCAATGCAAGGCGTGCTTTTCTGAGTTCCTGATCCTCCACCAGAATGGAATGCTCATGATAAAAACGGTTGAAATCCTGGGCTACATCCACGAGATACCGGGTTATCACCGAAGGTTCCAGGTCGTTCATTGCCTGAATTACCTTTTCCGGGAACTGATACAGGGTTTTTACCAACTGATATTCTTCCTTTGTACTGAGCAGTTCCGCATTAAACTCGGAAGAAGGCTCCATGCCCGCTTTGTTAAGCACGCTGCAGGTTCTGGCATGGGTATACTGCACATATGGTCCGGTCTCTCCGTCAAAATTAAGCGCTTCGTCCCAAGTAAAAGAAACGTCCTTTATGCGGTTGTTGCTCAAGTCACTGAATATTACTGCGCCAACGCCTATTTCCCGGGCAGTTTCATCTTTGTTTTCCATATTCGGGCTTTTTTCCTCGATTATTTCCCGTGTTTTTTTGATGGCTTCATTCAGTATGTCTTCCAGCAGCACTACTTTTCCTTTTCGGGTTGCCAGTTTCTCACCACCCAGGCTCACTATACCGAAAGGCACATGAATCAGGTTTTTAGCCCACGGGTATCCCATAAGCTCGATAACTTTAAACCACTGCTGGAAATGCAGACTTTGACTGGCGCCTGTCACATAAATGCACTTGTCAAAATCATAAGTGTTCTTTCTGTATATGGCTGCGGTTATATCCCTTGTCGCATATAAGGTGCTTCCGTCCTTTTTAAGAATTATGCACGGAGGCATTCCATATTCCTCAAGGTCTACAATCTGCGCTCCTTCGCTTTCTTTTAGAAGATTCTTCTGCTTAAGCTCCTCTACGGTGGCATCCATCTTATCATTGTAGAAGCTCTCTCCTGCATAGGAATCAAAGGATACACCCAGTACCTTGTAAACTCTGTCAAACTCTTTGAGGCTTATATCCTTAAACCACTTCCACAATTCCAAGGCTTCCTGGTCTCCCCGCTCCATTTTTGTAAACCAGGCTCTCGCTTCATCATCCAGTTCCGGATTTTTTTCCGCCTCATCGTGGAATCTGACATATAAGGCCATAAGCTCCTTTATCTGATCTTTCTCTACCTTTTCCCTGCTGCCCCATTTCTTATATGCAACGATAAGCTTGCCGAACTGTGTACCCCAGTCTCCGAGATGGTTTACACCCACACAATTGTATCCCATGAACTCAAATATCTTATACAGGGAGTTACCTATCACCGTCGAACGGAGATGGCCTACATGAAAAGGCTTTGCAATATTGGGCGCCGAATAATCTATAACAACGGTTTTGCCCTTGCCGACATCCTGCGAGCCATACTTATCCTTTTCTTTTATCGCGCTTTCCAGCACTTCCTTGATAAAGGCGCTTTTAATAAAGAATATATTGAGATAGCCGGATACGGCTTCAACCTTATCTATGTATTCGGAAACCTGAAGCTTTTCTGCCAGTTCCTGAGCGATCTGTACGGGAGATCTCCTCATGATTTTGCTGAGTTTAAAACACGGTAGGGCCAGATCACCCATTTCGGGGTTCGGAGGCAGTTCCAGTATGTCAAATATTTGCTGGGAATCCAAGGGTTCTATTATGTTGTCCAGCACGTCAGCAACAGCTTTTTTAAAGTTAAGCATTATAGTAACACCTCTGTCAATTCTATGTAGAATTAATTTTAATTAAACAAAGCAGTTGTCCATTAAACCAGCTCAGTTTATTTACATATTTATGTTTTTAATCTTTTCACAATATAATACCATATAAATAAAAAAAAGAACAGGAGTATGAAGGAAAAATTGCACAAAAATAAGCTCCCTTAGCATAAACAGTCTTTTAAACTGACTTATGCCAAGAGAGCTGTAAAATTATGGGGATCTTTATGCCGATTTACATTACATAAACCGGCTCATGGAGTTATATTGATATCTTGAATGTCTTGATCTCATAAGGCTTGATGCTGAACTTGAAGCTGTTGCCGTCAGTTGCAACTTCGCTTATGTTGTTCTCCAGGAGGTCGCATTCCCATACCTTGGAAACATTCTTGAAGAATTTCAGAGTTACATCCGACCTTCTGTTATAGCACTCGTAAAGCCTTACAATCATTTCGTCTCCTTTTTCTGCCTTCTTCACAACCTCTACTACAACATTTTCCTTGTCAACGCTAAGGAGTGAGAATTCCACCGGCAGACTACCCTTATGGGCATCTTCAACCTTCGCATATACAGGGCAGTTGAGCTCATAAGCCATCTTTACTGTACCGGCATCCTTCCAGTCTCCGGCATGAGGATAAATGGAATAAGTGAATTCATGCATTTCCCTGTCAGCATCCACGTTAGGACTGGTTGCTGATTTAAGCAGAGTGAGCCTCATGACACCGTCTTTTATGTCATGTCCGTATTTGCAGTCGTTAAGCAAGCTCACGCCATAGCCGTCTTCCGACAGGTCTGCCCATTTGTGAGCGCATACCTCAAACCTTGCATAATCCCAGCTGGTATTCCAATGTGTAGGTCTTTCAACATTTCCGTACTGTATTTCATAGGTTGCCTTATCGGAATGAACATCTACCGGGAAAGCAGCTTTCAGAAGCACCTGCTTTTCCTTCCAGTCGATAACATTGGCAAAATCTATTCTTGGAATATCGCTGTATACATGCATATATTGTGTGATTGTTGAATCCAGGAACTTCCTTGTTACTTTCAGGGTAGTCCTTACAGGGCCGTTTTCAACGAGTTCCACGCTCTGAACATCATTTACTTCCCACATTTTCTCCTGGTAGTAAATGTTTATATCCCAAGCATCGAAATTGTGTGGCTTATCTTCAAAGGCCTGGAGTACGTTTGCCCTCTGTCCTTCCTTCAACACTTCCCTGTTGTTCACCTTGTCATAGATGGAAGTGATGTTGAGCTGTTCATCCAGCTTCACATCGAAATACTTGTTGCTGAAGCCATTCTTGTCTGCAACTACAGGACTTGCTGCGTTGGCATTTCCCGATG
The DNA here is from genome assembly GCF_002896855.1 of Clostridium thermosuccinogenes. Classification (NCBI taxonomy): domain Bacteria; kingdom Bacillati; phylum Bacillota; class Clostridia; order Eubacteriales; family Clostridiaceae; genus Clostridium; species Clostridium thermosuccinogenes. Next base: position 2,140,701 of record NZ_CP021850.1, read on the forward strand.
CTTTGGAGATCTTAAATGCCTTGTATCCCTTAGCAGGAATATTCTCTGCCAGGAAGATCACCTTTTTGCGGCCTGCTTCATCTTTTCCAGTACCGCAAACAATCTGGCTCGGCATAACCTTTCCGTTGTAATCGCTTATTTCTATGTTTTCATAACCCTCAGGCAAATCGAACTCAACTATATCTGTCCTGTCATAGCTCAATGTGTTGAACGCCACAACTGACTTTTCCTTAAGGTCGATGCTGCCGGCGATACCGCATAAAGCCTTATCCACAAGCTGCTTTCCTTCATCCAGTATTCTGAGGTAATCCTTCTGTGAATCCTCATAAACCTCTTTAATTGATGAACCGGGCAGGATATCATGGAACTGGTTCAGAAGTATGGTCTCCCAACCACCGTTGAGTTCCTTAGCAGGGTATTCCGGCGCACCTGCCGCAGCCTGGTTTATAACTGACAGAAGCTCTGCATTCTGATAGAGGAACTCGCTCTTTCTGTTGTACTTCTTATTTCTGGCCATGGAAGTATAAGTACCTCTGTGGTACTCGAGATAAAGCTCTCCTACCCATTTAGGCAGCCTTCTGTTGCCGGACACCTTCTTTTCCAGCCTTTTAAAATAGTCCAGGGATTTACCCATCTGAACTTTCGGACATCCGGGTATTCCTTTTTCCATCCTTCTTGCATTCTCGAGCATTTCCTTGGTCGGTCCGCCGCCTCCGTCACCATATCCGAAGGAAATGAGGACGTCATTGTTTATATCCTTCTGCTGGTATCTGTCCCAAGCGCCTTTTACCTGGCTGGGTTTAATATCTCCATTATAGGTGGTGAAATGGTCATTAAGCTTGAAACCCGCATCCTTAGTGGTAATAAAATGGGTCAATATTTCAGTTCCGTCCATACCTTTCCACATGAAGGTATCATATGGCACCTTGTTGTATTCGTTCCAGCTTATTTTGGTAGTCATGAAATAATCAATGCCGGATTTCTTGAGAATCTGGGGCAGTGCAGCACTGTATCCGAAAACGTCGGGGAGCCAGAGCACTTTGCTCTTTATGCCGAACTCTTCTTCGAAGAAGCGTGTGCCGAAAAGTACCTGCCTTACCAGGGACTCACCGGATGAGAGGTTACAGTCTGCTTCAAGCCACATGGCTCCTTCCGGTTCCCAGCGGCCTTCGGCAATCATTTTCTTGATCTCCTCATACAGTTCCGGATGATCTTCCTTCACGAACTTGTAAAGCTGAGGCTGGCTGGACATGAATATATATTCAGGATATTGCTTCATGAGGTTTATAACGGTTGAGAAGCTCCTTGCAGCTTTTTCCCTGGTCTGGGATACAGTCCAGAGCCATGCTACGTCTATGTGGGTATGTCCTACACAGGTAGCTATTACATCATCTACTCCGCAATACTTCTTGTAAAATTCGCTGTCCAGATAAGCATCAGCTTCCAGGACTGACTTATTGAATTCCGGTGAATGCGGCTTTCTCAAGTCAAGCATATTGATTGCATCATTCAGATAATTCAATATGTCAATACGCCTTTTATCCTGGCTATCCTGAAGGAGTGCTATATCAAGAGGCACCTTTATATCGTAGTACAGCTTTTCCACATTCCTGTCAAGCACTGCAAGCTGTGTTTCCAGCAGTGAAAGGGAATCTTCCATTCCTGAGTATGCATGAAGAGCTATCTTGTATTTATCACCACTTTTTGCCTTTTCCGTTATCACAATCTGGCGGTGGTTGACGTCAAGACCCTGGATGAGCTTTCCGTTGAGGTAGATCAGAAACTGTGGGTTTGTAGCATCCCATGCTTTTTCTTTTCCTGTCTTGATTTCAAAAACGACAGTTTTGCCATCAAATCTGTCAGGTATTACCACATCTGTCCTGAACCAGTAGTGGATATCTCTTCCTCCCCAGCGTTCTCCTGCAGTGAAAGTGTCCCAGGAAGAGTCATCGAGATCTACCTGCTCTCCCCCTTTGAAGTTTCCCTGCTTCATTTTGTATGAGGGAATCTTCTCAGTGTCAGGGTATATGTATCCGGACAACTCATGGAGGATTCTCTTTATCCTTTCCTCTGTAAAATACATGTTTATTCTCCTTTCTATATCTTACTTATGATTTAATAGCAATCTGATTCAAAGCAAAAAATCATAAGATGTTGACCGCGAAGTATTTTTATGCAATCTACAAACATAACCTCGCTAGTTATTATTATATAGTATGGTCTGAAAGTCTAAATTCTAAAAATGGACTATTCTTTAATATTTTCAGACATTTGGTTTTTGAGTATTATACCTGAAGCAGCCTGGCGGATAGCCTTCCTCCCTCTTGAAAAACTGATTAAAATAATATTCGCTGGAAAATCCAAGCATGTCGGATATCTGTTTTAAAGACAAGTCCGTTTCTCTTAAAAGCTCACGGGCTTTTTGAAATTTGGACTTCACGATCAAATCCTTGACGGAGGTTCCTTTTGCTTCCCTTACAATCCGGAGCACCTGCTTTTCGCTCAAATGCATGTATTTAGCCACATCACCGACTGTTATGGCATTTGATATGTTATCGTCGATGAACTTCTCAATTTGCTCAATCCTATAATCACTTTTTCTGTTTTTCAACGGTACACTATATCTAATAGGCACACTTTCACTCATTGCCCTTGATGCTGCGGTTATGATCATAGTAGCAAGGCTCTTTATATTTGTATAATAACCGGCATGCTGGTAATATGCTTCTTCCAGCGCCCTGTTAAAAAGCTCTATCGAGCCGTGGGCATCCTTGAAGCTTCTGCAGGGAGTGTCTCGTAAAATCTCCAGAATGAATTTTTCCTCCGAAGGTGCGTCATCTGTCAGGTTTATATCACAATTGATGCAGTATTCCACCATCTTACCGTCACCGATACTCCGCTGCTCATGGAAAACCCCCGGGGCAGTAAGATAGAATTCCCCCTCTTTTGCTTCAAACTCACCGTCGTCCAGCACGACTGAGCATCCCCCTGAAGCTATAAAATGAAATTCATAAGATGAATGGGTATGCCTGTTTATATGCCAGTCTCCGTCATGGATCATCGCCCTGAACCATAAAACATCTATGTCTAGCTTTCCTGCTACAATTTTCAGATCAATTTCCGAAAGCTTTCGGGAAGCTTTAACCAAATCAAATTTCACAAAACTCCTCCAAAGATAAAATTATAATTTTAATTAAGCATGTTCCGTTACTAAAATTCTGTCCGCAATCTTGCAAAGACCTGTTCTCAGCCTTGGATTTCCTTCCACAAGCCAGCTGGAAGGTATCCAAAAGCTCATAATATTATTTTTGTTCTTTCTTAGATAGGAATATATTATCTGGGCTTCGTCGATTTCCTGACGGCTCAGGACACCGCCCACACATAAACCGCTATTTTTAAAGCCTTTTAATATGATGCTCTTTAAATACTCCAATACATCCTCTTTGTCGGCGCTTTCCATAAAAAACGATTCAGCGCCCATCAATCGATTGCCTTTGAAAAGAAATATTTTTAAGCTGCTCTTTCCTGTAGGTTCTATCGCTATTATATTCCTTCTTTTGGACGAAGACTCAATCAGCATTTGCTTGCTTAAAACATGCCTGATGGCCCTCAAATCATCCCTGTACTTTGCAGCCTTTTCAAAGTCCAGCCTGTCGGCTGCCTGGCTGATTTTTTCCTTTATGGATTCTACAACCGAGTTGTCCTTTCCTTCGAGAAAGAGCACAATATTTTCAATGCATTTCCTATAAGCGTCATGGTCGGCATCCTTCCTGCAAGCTCCCATGCATATGCCCAAACTGTAATTAAGGCATCCTGACGATTTTCCTGCGGAAGGCATCCTGCTGCATTTCCTTATAGGATAACATTCTTTTATGAAGGATACGACCCTCTCCACACTGCTAAGGCTCGTGTACGGTCCGAAAAACAAGGAACCGTCATCATCTTTTTCAGCAGCAACAGATACCCGGGGAAACCTTTCTGACATGCTGATTTTTATGTAAGTATATCTCCTGTCATTTTTCAATTGCGAATTATATTTGGGCTTTATTTCCTTTATCAGCCTGCATTCTGTTATAAACGCTTCCAGTTCGGTATCTGTCAAAATATATTCTATGCTGTGGATGTTCTCCACCAAAGCGTTTATTTTTGGTGATCTGTCCCTTTGGTTGTAAAAGTACTGTATCACCCTGTTTTTTAACTTTTTGGCCTTGCCTACATATATTATATTTCCTAAGGAATCTTTCATGATATATACGCCAGGCTTTGGAGGAAAAAGCTTTACCTGTTCAATCAAATCCATAGCTGAAGTTCTTTTCATACATATTTTCCTTTGTAATAGCATTATGAATATCAAACCTTAAATTGCCCATATAAATCAATTATAACAAAAATGTGTCGGAAATCTCAAACTTGTTATGTGCGGTTACTGCAAAAAAAGAGTTTTGAGCACATAGCAATCAATGCGTCTATTATGGACTGAATCCATTATAAAGTTATATAAAACAAAAAAGAAGCCCGATTATATCGAGCTCCTTTTTATCCTAAAAGTTTACTTGCTATTTGGTTTACTGTTTTTCCGTCAGCTCTGCCTTTGACCTTAGGCAGCACTATCTTCATTACCTTACCTATATCTCTGGCTGAACTTGCTCCAGATTCGTTTATTGCTTCCCTTACCAGGGCTTCGATTTCCTCCTCTGTAAGCTGCTGCGGCAGATACTGCATCAGCACATCAATCTCAGCCTTAAGGTTATCAACAAGATCCTGCCTTCCACTATCTATAAACTCAGGAAGGGATTCCTTCCTTTGCTTAACTTCCTTAGCCACTACCTCAATTATACCATCATCGTCAAGGGTTATCTTCTTATCTTTCTCTATCTGAAGTACAGCAGACCTGACCATTTGGATAGCGTTTTTCTTAACGATATCCTTATCCCTCATAGCAACTTTCAAATCATCAAGCAGTCTTTCCTTAAGGGACATTAAGATGGCCTCCCTTATTTAAACTTCCTTTTTCTTGCAGCTTCAGATTTCTTTTTTCTCTTTACACTGGGTTTCTCGTAATGCTCTCTTTTTCTTACTTCGGCTAAAACTCCAGCTTTAGCGCACTGTCTCTTAAACCTTTTGAGAGCACTCTCAAGAGACTCATTCTCTTTAACTCTTACTTCAGACATGTATTTCCCTCCCTCCGATGGTAACAATTGTGCCAAGAATAAACTGTCTATATTACTGCAACTATTATTGGGATGTAAGCTAAAATACAGCACATTAAATATTATATATTATTTGACAAAATAAAGTCAATAGCTAATATAAAGCCCTTAGCTCAACTTTACAAAAGTTTACCATTTAAGACGTTAAATAATCTTTGGTCCCAGATCTTTTCCACCCAGCAGGTGGTAATGAAGATGGAGAACAGTCTGACCTGCGTCAGGACCACAATTATTTATGAGCCTGTAACCTTTATCTGAAATTCCCAGTTTTTCAGCTATTTTGTTGGCAGCGAGATGGATATCCATTAAAATAGAAGCATTTTTTTCCGTCAACTTCTTTACGCTCTCAATATGTTGTTTGGGAACTATCAGCACATGTATGGGAGCAACAGGCTGTATATCATTGAAAGCCAATACCTTTTCATCCTCATAGACAATGGTCGACGGTATCTCTCTTTTGATAATTTTACAAAATATGCAATTTTCCATGTTTTTAAGGCTCCTTTCAAATCATATAATATTTAACATACAATATGCAATCAGCTGTAATATATAAATTGCAGGAACATAGCAGTTTTTGGCAATGGAGAAAAGTTGGGCTTTCCGGCTCCCAAGGAATAATCCTGAAAGCCCGAATCATATTCTCCATTCAAATTTCCTTTAATCCTTATATATAGTTTAACTCGTTGTGCTAGCATTTCCTGCTTGAAAAGCATGGGGCTTCCTAGCACTCTTCAAACTCTGCCGGGATCAGTCAATCATTCTTGACAGCTTACTTTACTTGAGTTCCCACCACATTTACCACATGGCTTAAAGCTTCATCGATTTTTGAAACATCTTTACCTCCGGCCTGAGCCATGTCAGGGCGTCCGCCTCCGCCGCCACCGGCGATTTTAGCTACCTCTCTTATGATATTGCCGGAATGGATTCCCTTTTCAACCACATCCTTGGTAGCAGTTACAACAAAGTTTACTTTTCCGCCATAGGAAGTAGCCAGGGCAACAACTCCGGAGCCCAGCTTGTTCTTTAAGGTATCCCCGGTATTTCTGAGCCCTTCCATATCCAACTGATCGAAACGGGCGGTAACAACCTTGATTCCCTTTACTTCTACTGCTTTTGCCAGCACATCATCGATGGAGCTGGTCACCAGCTTGCTCCTCAGCTTTTCAATTTCCTTTTCTGCTTCTTTCAGTTGAGCGGCCATCGATTCTACCTTTTTCACACTGTCCTGAGGGTTGGATTTAAGTGCGGATGCTACTTCATTTAGAATTCTCTCCCTCTCATTAAAGTATTCAATTGCCGCTTTACCCGTCAAAGCCTCTATCCTTCTGATACCTGAGGCCACACCGCTTTCACCGAGGATTTTAATCAACCCTGCCTGGGATGTATTCTTAAGATGTGTACCTCCACAAAGCTCAATGCTGTAGTCCCCCATCTTAACTACCCTTACGATATCCCCGTACTTCTCACCGAATAAAGCCATGGCTCCAAGCTTTCTCGCTTCATCCACCGGCATTTCCATAACCGTTACCGGCAGGCTTTCGAGGATCTTTTCATTGACCTCCTGCTCAATTTTCCTTAAGTCATCCGGGTCTACCGATGAGAAATGGGTAAAGTCAAACCTTAACCTACCTGGCTCAACCAATGATCCAGCCTGGGTTACATGGGTTCCCAGCACATTTCTCAGGGCTTTCTGAAGCAGATGGGTTGCAGAATGGTTTCTGGCGATGTCCATCCTTCTGGCCGAATCAATTTGGGCTTTTACTGTTTCGTTTGCTTCTACCAGCCCCTTTTCAACCACACCTATATGCAGGTATTTCCCGTCGGCAGTTTTTTTGCAGTCGGTAACCCTTACAATTCCACTGGCAGCCTTGATATATCCTGTGTCTCCCACCTGACCGCCGCTTTCGCCATAGAAAGGAGTCCTGTCCAGGATAATTGTCACTTCTTCTCCTTCCTGGGCATTTTCAACTATTTCATCGTCCTTTATTATATAGACGATCTTCGAATCGGATTCATCCGTTTCATACCCGACAAACTCCGTCTTCAAATTCTTATCGAGCTTTCCATATATGCTGTCATCTCCCCAGGCTGCAGCACCTTTATTCTTAAGGGCGTCCCTGGCTTTCTGCTTCTGCTGGGCCATTTCCTTTTGAAAGCCTTCCTCATCTATTTCAAGGCCGTTTTCACCAGCTATCTCCCTTGTGAGGTCAAGAGGGAAACCATAAGTATCATGCAGCTTGAACACCATATCTCCGGAAATAACCTTACGATTTTCTGCTTTGGTTTTTTCTATAAACTCATTAAGTATGGCCAAGCCCTGATCTATGGTTGCATTGAATTTTTCCTCTTCTATGCTTATCACTTTCCGGATGTAGTCGGCGTTTTCCTGCAGTTCGGGATATGCCTGCCTGGATTCATTAATAACCACCATAGCCACATCATGAAGGAAAGGCTTATCAATACCCAGCAGCTTTCCATGCCTTGCGGCTCTCCTCAGCAGCCTTCTTAATACATATCCTCTTCCTTCGTTGGAGGGTATTACTCCGTCGGAAACCATCATGGTGGTGCTTCTCATATGGTCCGTTATTACCCTGATGGAAATGTCAGCTTTTTCGGATTGGCCGTACTCAACTCCTGCCATTTTACATACATAATTTAGTACATTCCTTACGGTATCAACTTCAAAAAGGTTGTTTACATCCTGAGATATCACCGCAAGCCTTTCCAGGCCCATTCCGGTATCGATGTTGGGCTTGGCGAGCCTTGTATAGCTTCCGTCCTCATGCCTGTAAAATTGTGTGAATACCAGGTTCCAGAACTCTATGAATCTGTCACAGTCGCAGCCAACTTTGCAGTCAGGTTTTCCGCAGCCTTTGTCAACCCCTCTGTCAAAATAGATTTCAGAGCAGGGTCCGCAGGGGCCGGTGCCGTGTTCCCAGAAATTATCCGCCTTGCCCATTCTCACAATCCGGTCCGGGCTTAATCCTACCTTCTTGTTCCATATTTCAAAAGCTTCATCATCATCCTCATATATGGAAACATAGAGCCTGTCCTCCGGCATTTCCAGCACCTTTGTTACAAACTCCCATGCCCATGGAATCGCTTCGTTCTTAAAATAATCCCCAAAGGAGAAGTTGCCCAGCATTTCAAAAAATGTACCATGCCTTGCGGTTTTTCCCACATTCTCTATATCCGGAGTCCTTATACACTTCTGGCATGTGGTGACCCTTCTCCTTGGCGGTTCCTGATCCCCTGTAAAATATGGTTTCAAAGGAGCCATTCCTGAGTTTATCAACAGCAGGCTGGGGTCATTTTGCGGAATGAGAGAAAAACTGGGAAGCCTAAGATGGCCTTTGCTTTCAAAAAACTTTAGATATTCTTCCCTGAGTTCGTTCAAACCTAGTTTTTTCATTCAAAACATCCTTTCTTTTTGATTGTGTTTCTGAATCCTATTTTATCCATTAGCTCATATTATAACTTTTTCATTTACCGGTACTTTCTAAACATTTCTGAGTTTAAATAGCATAAATTTCTATCAAAAAACTCTTTGCATAGCTATCTCCAATTAGCCGGCATAGCTACTCATACTTGCAAAAATCAATAAATAAAGCTCATTCAATGATGAACATAGCCTTCATATTCATGCCAGCGAGTTAGCTCACTTCTATTATTTCACACAATTTGCCAATCCATATCTAAAACTTTGCTTTAAATAAAAAACATCACATCATGCCCGCAGCTATATGGATTTCAAATATCATTTCTTATGTTGATTGAGGATGTGGTATTTATAAAATGAATGCTGCTTCCAAATAAAAACTCCCGTCCTGATAAACAGGGACGAGAGTATATCACGCGGTACCACCCTTATTCCCTGCATTGCAGGGCCCTCAAACACTTTAACGCAGTTAACGGCAAACCTTTTTACGGCTGCAGCTCCGAGGACTGCTTCATTTATAAAATACCGGAAACTCGCACCAACCGTTTCCTCTCTTAAGGCTATTTTATAAACTACTTCTTCCCTTCATAGCTTTTGAATATTTTGCTATATGCATCTGCTTCATTAAATTATATTAAAGCATGCTGGTGGTTGTCAATAGATTGTAATTTGCAGCAATATGCAGAATAAAATGAGGCCGAAGCCTATGCAGGAGCTTTAATATAGGTAGATATAATACGGTTCTAACTATAGCTCTAATATAGCTTTAATCTATCGATACCTCTGTTCCAATGTCACACGATTGCTTCTATCGCCCTTTTCAGAACAGCCTTTATCATAGCCAGCACCGGAACTGCCAGCATCATCCCGATCAAACCGAAAAATTCGCCCCCCACCAGCACTGCCAGCATTGTAGAAACGGGATGTAGCCCCAATCTTCCTTCAATTATCTTAGGAGATATGAAATTGTTGTCAATCTGCTGGATTAAAGTAAAGACGCCTATGGTCCACAAGGCTTTTACCGGCGAATCCAGAAGAGCTACTGCAACAGCCGGTACAGCTCCTATTATCGGTCCGAAAAAGGGAATGATATTTGCCGCTCCTCCTATCAGACCGAGAACTAACGGATATTTCACCCGGACTATAACTAAACCGATGGTCTCCAGTATGCCAACTATTAAAGCAGTCAAAAGCTGCCCTTGAATAAAATTGGACAGTATTCCGTGTATATCCCTGCCGGCGTTTATCATGCCGTTTCTCCATTTTTTCGGTATGAGCATCAATGCTGAATTTTTAAAAAAATCCACATCCTTAATGAAATAATATGCTATAACCATTGCCAGCGTAAAGTCAAACACTAAGTTTATTGTGCCAATAAAGCCGGTGAAGGTTTTCCTTAAAGTCTCAGTCACATATTTCTGGACGATATCCAAACCATTCAGCAGTTCATTAAAAACCATCCCCTTGATATCATCCGGCCAATTGCTGTAGCGTATGGCGTATAAAAAATTATTCAGCATGCGCTGATATTCTGTTATTATTTCAGGGAGAGTATTCATAAGCTCCCGGGTATTGTTGATAAGCTCCGGTATCAAAAACAGAACCACTGAAATAACCGTGGCTATAATAAGTGAATAAACCAATAGTATACCTTTGGATTTAGGTATTTTCTTTTTTTCCAGCTTGGCTACAATTGGACTCACCATATAGGTTATGAAAACAGCCATAAAAAACGGAGACAATATCTTTTTAATTTTTGAACCATAACGATAGAAAAATAATACCATCAGAATGATCAGCACTATTATTATGGCATAAAGCACAATTTTCTTCTTGGATGGCATAAATCATCCCCTTTACAAGCATTCAGCGCTACATTCTCATACTGGAAAACAATAGTTTAAGCTCTTATAGCGTTTCCTGGAAGTTGCAATCAAACTGTGTCCGGTTTATGTATATCTGGATGCCGGGTATGTTTAAACCCAGTTTAAATAAACAGAGCCTTTCTCAATCAATTAATTTGCTTTTGTGCTTCATTTTCCAGACCATATAGCAAAACAGGATATTTTGTCGATATAAAAGACTGGAGATTCTCCAGCCTTTTATATCAGGATATTTTAATGGAACAAGTCAACCACATCACCAATTAAATGACTGGTTTTTCTTACAAGATTTCTGCCGGTTTTCATCATCTTCCTTCTGTTTCTGCCCTTCATCATATCGCTACTCATCATCATGCTTACTGATGCTCCAATCATTCCTCCTACAATCAATCCTGTCGTAAATCCATTTCTCATATATAAATCACTCCTTTCTATTCTGTTTATATATTTATTCTTCCAAAAATCTTTTCTTTAATCCACCACCGGTACCCGTCATTTCTTCGAGAGCTTCTTTTCCTATAAGTATGTTTTCGCTGCTAAACTCAACTTTGCCAAATAGTGGTATGATATTTCTGCCTTTTACAATATCCTGCAGGAGTCCGTCGGATATCTCAACTCCCTCAATAAGTCCACTGTCACAATCGAAAAGTATGTCTTTTACAACCCCCAAATCCTCCCCGTTGACAGTGTACACCCTAAGTCCCAGCACCTCGCCTTTATCCCTAAGCTCGCCTTTTTTCTCCATGTCCTTGAGGTTTTTTAGGTTTGAAGCGCTATTGATGATTACCGCATCATGACCTATATTCAGCACATCTTCCGGAAGAACCAGCTTCCTTTTGATTTCGTAACTGCTGCGCTCAATTATGAATGCCTTGATTTCTTTGCTTCCGGGGCAAAAAATTATATCTTTCACCAGCCCCACTTTTTTGCCGGTATCAACGCATATTACAGGCAATCCGACAACCTCGCTGTACTTATGCAAGTGCATCGCTCCCACGCTGTAGGATGTAGGAACCAAAGCCGTTTAATTTTCTTGCTTTGAAGTCCTAACAACTATTATTTCAAATTTGAAAGTAAAAAATTCAACATAAATATTTGACTAAACACTTAAACTAAATTAGAATTTAAGCATCAATGCTATAAAAACAGAAAATTTGTTTTGTGAGGTTTTGAAATGAAGGAAAGTAATAAATTTCAAAATAAAATCGGTGTGCATGTGCCATCGCTGCTGCTTCCCGCCAAGAACGTGGATATGTGTAAATGGTCTGTCGTCGCCTGCGATCAGTACACTTCCCAGCCGGATTATTGGAAGGAAGTTGAAAAAATAGTAGGCAGCAATCCTTCAACCCTTCATCTAATTTTTCCGGAAGTTTATCTGGGGAAAGGCGATGATGATGAAAGGATAGACAAGATTAACCATTGCATGGAGGAGTATATTAAAAACGGTACACTGGTAGAACATGAACCGGCTCTTATTTACGTTGAAAGAAAGACCTCCCACACTGAATCCAGAAAGGGTCTCATTATTGCCGTAGATTTGGAGTGTTATGACTATGAGAAAGGCTCCTGCACTCTTATCAGGGCGACAGAGGGCACTGTTCTGGACAGGCTTCCGCCGAGAATCAAAATAAGGCAGAACGCTCCCATAGAGCTTCCCCATATCATGCTTCTTATTGACGATCCCGATAAAACCGTGATAGAGCCTTTATCGGAGAAGCTGGACAAATTTGAGAAAATATACGATTTTGACTTGATGATGAACGGAGGTCATATCAAGGGATATAAGATTGATGATGAGGATACTATAAAAAGCATCCTTGATGCCTTGGAAAAACTTACTGATCCGGATAATTTCCGCTCCAGGTATGAACTTGACTCCTGCAGGGATGTCCTGCTATTTGCAGCCGGGGACGGGAATCATTCCCTCGCTACTGCAAAAGCCTGTTGGGAAAGCTTGAAAACCGGACTTTCACCTGAAGAAAGGGAAAACCATCCAGCAAGATTTGCCTTGGTAGAGTTGGTAAACGTTCATGATGAAGGACTTGTCTTTGAACCTATCCATCGGGTTGTTTTTAATGTCGATGTAAATAACATGCTTGAAAAATTGACCGAATATTTCACAGGAACATCAAAAGCCTACTGGATTGACTGCAGCTCCGAAGAACAGGCATTCGAGGAAGCAAAAAAGTTCCCAGGACAGCCGGATAAACATGTCATACCTTTCACTTCAAAGGACATAAAAGGCTTGATTGTGGTGGAAAATCCGGTACATAACATCGAAGTGGGTACTCTTCAGAGTTTTCTCGATGAATACCTGAAGGATCATGCCTCTGCCCGGATTGATTACATCCATGGCTATGACGTAGTGGAGAGGTTGGGCAGCATGGATAGCAATATAGGATTCTATCTGCCGCCCATGGACAAAAAGGATCTCTTCAAAACAGTGATACTGGATGGAGTGCTCCCCAGGAAAACTTTTTCCATGGGTGAGGCCGAGGAAAAAAGATTCTATCTGGAATGCAGAAAAATCAGATGAGTAGATAAATAAGATAAAAGATAAAAGATAAAAAATAAAAAAGGTAAAATGAATAAGGTAAATTTTCCGCTTTGCTTTAATGTTTTTATGCAATAGCGGTAATATACGGTTTAATTGCTTTGAATCATGTTGTTTAAGGGTTTGTAAATATGATAATTTTCTATAATGACGTTAACATGTCATAACAACATATCAACTTTTTAAAGGATAAAAACCATCCGTAAACACGTAAACGGATGGTTTTTTGCTTTTATTCCTTATTTCCTTACAGTGAAACTCTCTTTATGCTCAATAGGCTAAACTTTTATTTCATGGTCGGACAAAATTTATCTTTATGAGTTAAAAATGGATGCCTTATGGCATCCATTTAAAAGCTGGTTTTCGCTTGTCAATTATTTTAGCTCTACCGAACGTCTTTTATAAACCAGCCAAATCTTACCGGTTTCTTTTCTAGTTGTTCAATGGTATTAAGAAGAAAGCTCTTTTTAAGCTCTCATTAGAAGGATGAAATTTGCGCTTATTTTCTTCAACTACACCCGATAAAAGTGAAATTATGGAGTGAATTCTCTCAAATACCAATTTGGCACCGGATTGCGCATTTCATCAAACCAGTTCATTATATTAATTGCTGTTTGAATGGATTCATCCCGGTAGCTCGGCTCTACATAAACCGCCCAGGAAACCAGTACAAGTGCTCCTGTCGATAGATACAGTGCCAGTATACGCCAGAATTCTTCCGGCGGCTCTCCGTTAAAGTAGCCATGTATTTGTCCCGTGGTGAAATGCGGAACAAGATTCGCAAGCAGAATCCTGTTGAATTCCGACCACGGATCACCATAAAGACTATCGATGAGATCCCAATCCACGACCACAACGTCACGATTCGGCGAGATGATCAGATTATCGTTATGGTAGTCACCGTGTATGAAACACTGAGGGCGTCCAAGCAGCAGATGGCGGTTTTCTTTATAAAAAGCCAAGATTGCTTCACTGCCGTTGATGTGGACACCACAATTGAAAAAAGCTTTCAACCGCTCATCATTTATACTTACGAATCTGTCATACCAGTCCTCTAATCCTTCGGGTGCAGGAATGGAATGTATCCTTCTGAGATTCTGACCGGCTTTGATACCAAGCTCGTACTGCTCGGCATGGGACAACTTAGGCAGCAGAACGTCTGCTGTTTCACCGTCGCACCAAGTCAGAAGTTGATACACGTTTTTGCCGCTATTGCAAATACCGAAATCCACAGGAGCAGACATAGATACACCGAGGGAAGCAGCACGCCCCATCATATCATACATTGCTTTTTTTCGTTTGTAGAATTCAATACTCGAAATGCGAAGCAAATAACGCTGTCCCTGAGCAGTTTCCACATAGTATTTATCGTCGCCTGAAACACCTTTGTTTATCGCTTCAATCCTTATAAAGGATTCGTGGTTTGGTATGTCTTTGCATACGGACAATATCATTTCACTATTTGATTTCATTGTAATTGGCTCCTTTCAATATTTTTTTAAATACTGAAACAAAGCCAATCGCATCGTTAGCGACTCAGCATGCTCCATGCAAACGTCGCTAACAAACTGACGAATGGCTTTGCATGGAGCACAGCCTCATGGGCGTTTTTCTAAATCTTAATTTAAGCATATATTACCTCCTGAAGGCATGAGCTTCATCATTGCCTTCCTGTATTAGCAAAGGTTTTCCAGTTGTATTATAACATGCCATAATTATACAAACAACAGTATGAAAAAACGGATGGTTTTGCTTCTGATAATCCATCCGTTTTTTACTTACATTGTCTGCCTGACAGAGAACGGTTCAAAATTTCCGGAGACTTTTTTCATATTTTCATCAGAACTTCAACATGGAAACTTTGAGAACACCGTCGATATTTTTAAGCAGGCGCATTATTTCCTCGCTGACTTCCGCATCAACACTTACAAAAGCTACCGCTTTTTCACCACGGCGGTTTCTGCTCCACTGCATGGCTGCTATATTTATATTGTCCGCGCCCAAAATCGTTCCGATCTGACCGATTATGCCTGGCTTGTCGACGTTCTGTATGGCCAGCACATAGGGTGTAGGTTCAAAATCCAGCTTGTATCCGAAGAAGTCAACAATCCTGATTTCTTCCTTGGCAAATACTGTTCCGGATACGCTAAGCTCCTTTTTCTTGGTAGTGAATTTTACTGTGATCAGATTTGTGTATTTGTCCAGATTGGTGCTTTTGCTCTCTTTAAATTCCACTCCCATATTTTTCAGCATGAGCTCAGCATTTACATAATTAACCTTCTCTTTATTGATGGGATCAAGGAATCCTTTTAAAACCGACAGGGAAATCACTTTGGTTTCCTTGTCCGCCAGGTCGCCTCTATAGATTACTTCTATCTGCTGCACGGTTTCCTTTTCAGCCTGATAATATATTTTACCGAGCATTTCCGCCAGGTTCAGATAGGGCCTTAGCTCAGACAAGTCCTTAGTATGCATTGGCGGCATATTCACCGCAGCCACCATCTCGCCTTTAAGGGCTCCGGCCACCAATTCTGTTATGGCTGTTCCGACATTATAGTTAGCTTCCTGTGTTGAAGCGCCAAGATGAGGTGTTACCATGACATTGTCCAATTCCAGCAGCGGGTTTGTATAATCCTGCTCTTCCGGCTTTTTATCATAGCTGGGTTCGGGGTCCAGTACATCCAATGCTGCCGCAGTAACCCTACCATCTTTAAGGGCATCATACAGTGCTTTTTCATTGACAAGGCCTCCTCTTGCGGCATTTACTATACGGACTCCCCTTTTGCACATGTTTAATTCTTTCTCGCCTATCATGCCATAAGTTTCCGATGTCTTGGGAGTATGCAGCGTAATCAGGTCTGATTGCTTAAGCAGCTCCTCCAAGGTTTCGCATTTCTCAACCCCCAGCATTTTGAACCTGTCATCGGTTATATACGGGTCATAAGCCACAACCCGCATGTTGCAGCCTTTTAATTTCCTTGCTACAATCGATCCTATTCTGCCCAAACCTATTATTCCTGCAGTTTTCCCATCGAGCTCATTGCCTATAAACCTGTTTCTCCTGAAATCCTTGTTTCTTACGGCAACATGAACCTGAGGCAGATTTCTGAATATCGCAAAAGCCAGTGCTACTGCCAGCTCTGCCGCAGCCATTATATTGCTCTCCGGCGTGTTAACCACGATTATGCCTCTCTTGGTGCAAGCGCCGACATCGATATTATCTATACCATTGCCCGCGCGGCCGACAACTTTTAGGTTTTTTGCAGCTTCCAGCAGCTCCTCGTTTACTTTGGTCACGCTTCTTACAATTATAGCGTCATAGTCTCCTATTATCCCTAAAAGCTCGTCACTGGATATTCCATACCTTGTATCCACTTCGAATCCGTTTTCCTTAAGATAATTAATTCCTTCATCCGCAATCCGTTCCGTTATAATTATCCTCATCTTAATCTTAATCCTCCTTCTTTCCCATTCCTTCGCAATACAATATAAGCAGCATTATAACCGTCCATTGTGTATGCACTTAACCCTGGTTTCCGGGGAAGGTCAAAGGACATATCAAAAATTTGCTTCCTCCCCGCTCACCCAGATATGGAAAATCACATTATTATCTTATCTATAGATTCAATCAGTCCTTTTATCTCATCCAATGTCGTATCTGCCATATGCGCAATCCTGAAGGTGATATCCTTTAACTGACCATAACCATTGGATATTACATAACCGACCTCACCCAGCTTTTTGTTGAGCTCTGACACATCGATATTCCTGGTATTCTTAACTGCCGTCACTGTGTTGGAGGCATATCTTTCATCGGCAAACAGCGCGAACCTTTCCTTAGCCCACTGGCGGACATACTCAGCCATTTTTCTGTGCCGTTCAAACCTGTTTTCCAGCCCTTCCTCAAATATCCTATCCAGTTGGTAATCCAAAGCAAACATATGGGACAAGGACGGAGTGGAAGGATACTGGTAATCTTTCTTCTTTATGTACTCATAAAGCTCCAGCAGGTCAAAATACAAGCCTCTGAACTCTACCTTCTTCGCAGCATCCAATGCTTTTTGGGAAATTGAGCATATGGATAGTCCCGGTGGCAGTCCCAGGCACTTTTGTGAGGATGTTATGCATATATCCACCCCCAACTTGTCTACCTCTATCTTGGTACCTCCCAAGGAACTTACGGCATCCAGGCAGTAAACCACATCAGGATATTTTTTCATTACCTCGGCTATTTCCTCCACGGGATTCATAACTCCCGTAGCCGTCTCATTGTGGGTGATGGTTATAAGATCATACTTTCCTGTGGCCAGGGTTTTGTCCACCATTTCAGGCAAAGTCGGTTGACCGGGCTCTGATGATATCTTGTCGGCCTGCACTCCGTTGCAGACAGCCATCTTATACCACCTGTCGCCAAAAGCGCCTATTGAAAAAACTGCAGCTCTTTTTACGGTACAGGATCTTATGGCGCCTTCCATCAACCCGCTTCCCGAGGATGTAGACAGAAGAATTTCATTATCTGTATACATCAGCTTTTTCATTTTTCCACTTATGCTTTTCTGCAATTTGGATGCATCTTTAGAACGATGACCTATCATAGGCGTCGACATTTTTTTTAGAATATCTTCCCTTACCTCCACCGGTCCGGGAATAAATAGCCTTTTATGCATGATTGAACCTCCATTTTCCCTTATTTGCTGCAATGCAAGCAATTGCAAGGATAATTGCAACACACCGTCAAAGCAATATATGAAATTTTCGTCTCATTATAATTAAGGAGCCAAATCTAAAAAAGACTTGACCCCTGTAAGTGCAAAGCAAATACAACCTTTGATATACTCTGTCCTTTTGCCTGAGAGATTTCAGCCTTTTCGGCCTTGCCCCTTCGGCGCCATCATTGGTCTCTCCAGAGGTACGTCCTGATGAGGTCTCGTTTACCTGAGAGTGCAACTCCTTCGGTGTATCTCCCTGTATAAACCAAGGAAATATCTCTCCCTCATCCATCATCCGTCATTATTAAATTATTGTGATTAATAGTTTCATTATAGTTTTGTTAGCAAATGTTGTCAAGAAATATTTAGGGGCGTCATAAAAGCAAGAATTGCATGCCAAAATGCTCCTATACAACTAAGCTTCATCAAATGCTTTTATGCACCGGAATCAACATCAAAATTCCTCATAAGGTCTTCGAGAGTATCCCTTCTGCGGATCAAGGATATGCTTCCATTCTCCCTGATCAATACCTCAGCCGGCCTTAACCTGTTGTTGTAGTTGGAGCTCATGGAATATCCGTAGGCTCCGGCATCCATAATCCCCAGGATATCGCCTTCCTTTAGTTCGGGAAGCATCCTGTCTTTTGCGAGGATATCCCCGCTTTCACAGATATTTCCTACTACATAAACAGGCTTATCCGATTCTGTGCTCTTTAACAGCTTACCTTCCCGGTAAACTTCTATATCATGGTGAGAATCGTACATCACCGGTCGGGCCAGCACGTTAAACCCAATATCGGTTCCTGCATAGGTTACTCCGTAATTGTTTTTGATTGAATGGACGGTACCCAAAAGAACACTGCATTCCGCAACTATATATCTTCCCGGTTCTATCTTGAAGGTAATATCTTTGCCATATTCCCTGATCCAGTCTTTCAGCACCTGATCCAGCTTGCTGCCGAATTCCTTCAATTCAAGACGCTCCTGGCCTTCCTGCTTGCGGTATGGTATTCCGAATCCACCGCCCAAATCTACAAACTCTAGGTCATCAAATTGCTTTGCTATATCCAGCAGGGACTTGACTCCTTCAATATACGGTTTTCCTTCCATGAATAAAGAACCTATGTGTTGGTTGATTCCTACCAGCTTGAGGTCATACCTTTTCAGAATTTCCTTTACCTCGCTGATATAGTCCATGTTCACGCCAAATTTGGTCTTTTTGCCTGCGGTTACCACCTTTTCATGGTGCCCGGCGCCGACTCCCGGATTGAAACGGACAGCCACCTTTCCTCCAGGGTTTAGCTTTCCATACAGCTCCAACTGGGAAAGGGAGTCGGCACTCAATATTATGCCTTTTTCGATGGCATACTTCATTTCCTCCGCAGAAACATTGTTGCTTATATAGAATATCTGCTCAGGTTTAAATCCGGCTGCCAGGAGCACATATATCTCTCCCGGGGACATGGCATCGGCGTTAAGCCCTTCTTCCCTGACTATTTTCAGCAGCTCCAGGTTTGAATTTGCCTTAGTGGAATAATTGACACTGAAATTTGGGTACGTTATGAAATTTTTCATCTCACGGCATCTTTGCCTCAATATGGATTCATTATATACATATAGCGGACTTCCATATTCCTTTATTATTTCAAAAGGTGAGATTCCTTTAAAAAAGTTGGTTTGCTCCGTAAAATAGTTTTTCAAAATTTCGACCTCCATCGTTGTTAAAGTAGATTTATATATAATATGTAAACTAAAGCCTTTTCTTTTACTGCCTTCCAATTTACTGCTTCAACAAGCCGGAATTGATATGGCAGAATTTATAGCCATGGAAGGCACTTCTCCTGTTGATATTCAGACAATAGCACAATGACGGCCAAAATGACAATCAGTTGATGTTTGATTTGTCAAATTGCCAAGTTGTCTCACGCTTCTACCGGCGGGAGCGCAATTGACATAAATTTATAACAAGCGAGTTTCTTTATAAAGATACGGCGTTTGAATATAACGCCGGAAAGGATAAGACAAATCCCGTCAACACAGGGAATTTCCCGACCCTTTTACAAGCTTGTCGTTACTCAATCCTCGAATTTATGCTTAAGGCTATACCCTTCAAAACCCGTCAACTTAAATGCATAATTATTAAATTAAATTTTATTTTTATTAATTTATATATCAAAACAACTCCCGTGTCAAGATTTTATTGCAATGCGTTTCCAACTTCAAAAGCAGGCTTTTGCCCTCCCTTTAGCCACTGTTTTTTTGTCTCCTTTCCATAGCTTTATCCTTCCTGAACATTTCATATATACCCATAGCCAACAGGAAAAAACCAAACCATTTTTTAAGATCCGTCCCTGAAAGTCCTATAGCCATCTTTGACCCAAAAAATGCGCCTATAAGGCCGAAGGCTACTATCGGTATCGCCATTTTCAGATTGACCCTCTTGTTTTTAAAATGTATAAACAAGGCGACTACAGCGGTGGGAATAAAAAAAAGCAGATTCACACTTTGGGCTATGTGCTGATCCACTCCTATAAAAATAACCAACGCCGGTATCAATATGGTTCCTCCGCCTATACCCATCCCGCTTATAATTCCCGATGCCATACCTATTAAAAAAAGTATCATTTATCCCATCACCCGTCCGATCGTTGAAACCGTATGGAAAATTGCAGTTTTCCTTACGGAAAAGCTTTCTAAAGTATCATGCGCAAGGCAGCTGCTATCATGAAAGCTGCAAAAATCCTCCTGAGCACCCGGGCAGGACATATATTAAGAAGCTTCGCTCCTATGTAACCTCCGGCAATTCCTCCCAGGGTAACCTTTATAGTAAGTGCCCAATCGACAAAATTATTTTTTACATAAAAGAAGGCGCTGATCAGAGTCAACGGCAGAATTATGGATATAGCGGTAGCGTGCGCCTTGTGGTCCTCGACTCCCAGCAAAAGCACCATGGCAGGAACTGCTATGGTGCCTCCGCCGGAGCCAAAGAGGCCATTGGCGGTTCCGGTTACCAGCCCGATTAAGGCATATTTAAAATATCTTTTTATAACTCCTGCTTTTTTATCCATATTGATTATTCTTATTATATATGGCTGGAATATACACGATAATTTTTACCTCCAGGCAAAGCATCCGCAGGAAACTAAATTAAATTTTGAGTTTTTCCAATGAACGGCACTACCTCCTGGTCCACCTGTTATCAAGGTTTTATTGCTGATTTTTTCTAAATTTCTAATAAAAATTTCAGTATGGGGTTTAGCATTTCTATTGCATAATCTTTAAGCTTTGTCATTATTTCAGCAGAGGTATCTCCAATATGGTTTTGTTAAGCTGTTCGTAGGAATTCCACGTGTTTTGCGGAATATCGATGCAGCAGGAAAAAAAGTCCATCAGCATTTTCAATACCTCGCCCGTATTAAAGCCGGACCTTTCTTTTATCCATTTTTCCGTTACCACAACAATTTCATGAGCGGCAATATTTCTCACCCTGCCTTCAAAAGACCGTAGTTTAACTGCAATTCCTCCGGCTTTAGCATCTCCTTTAGCAGCGACAATAGGGCTTAAATTTGCCGCGCAAGGCTCCGTATCCCTGTAGCCGCCTCTGGAAGCATATGTACTGTCAAGTATTTGGATGATATCTGCCGGTAAAAGGTTTCGGGATAACTTTGGTGCGTACCTGCCATATGGGTCTTTTAAATAGTAGCTTTCAATATCAATATTGCACTTATTTTTCAAATATATCTCAAACATATCGGTAAGCACCGGTGAAACGGCCCTGACAAAATCTGCAATTTCCCCTTTTTCCCGTTTTATTTTAAGCGTGAGAATGTATTCAAAAACCACCTTTTCCTTTTCGTTATATCTCTTTTCATTGATGGGAAGCAGATCATAACCTGCATTTTCTGCGAACCTCTCTGCATTGCCAAGATCGAGGATCAGTCTGCGAAATCCGGCATTTATAAGGTTTAAAGCTCGGGTATCCATGAAGTCTTTGATATTCTCAGCTACAGTTAAAGCCGCCTTGTAATCATAGGCCAGTATATGCTTTCCCACAGTCTCATACATGATCCGGGCATTCAGGTTTTCGCTTTTTGAAACGAAACAGCGGTATTTATCTTCATCGGAATAATCCTCATAATTATCTTCATTTAGCTCCCATTCCAGATAAATATCATAATCCTTTCCAACAGGCTTTGTATCATTGGATTTTTGGGAAGGAGTTGATACCTGTACCATGGTAAGAGGCTTCGGAAACAAAGTACCCAGAACTAACAGGGCAGACTTCATTTGGGCAGTACCGGATGAAAGATTTATCAAAATATCACATCCTGGATTTTCACTGCTTATGCTTTCCATTATTTTTGAAAAATCACCGTAAAAGGCCTCAAAATCATTTACCTTAACCAGATCCGGACGCTTTATCTTTTTTACATCGCATTTGAAATCAAGCTTTTCACATAGTAAGCTGAGGTATTTTTCATACCTGTTATCCAACTCATCATATTCACATATCTCCTTTGACATATAGAGATACGCCTTTTTGGGCCTATATTTGCGGCATATATGAATAAAAGCCCCGTCTCTGCAGCCTCTAGTCGGATCTGACATACCCAGTGGAGAGAATAATACATATTCGGACATATGATTTACCCCTTATTTTATATTCTGTTTACTTATGCTAAATTTCTTTCAAGATAGGCCTGATTCTGCATCCGCCCATACCCAGGGATGTTTTAACGCCTATTCCGGAATACTCAGAAAAGGAGAGAAGCATTCCGGCAAGCCGTACCAATTGTTCAGGACCACTTATATAAAGCACAATCCTGCCCGCATACCCGGTCACCTTTGTGCCGTCCAAATGATATTGGGCAGAATGAAGAGAATATTTGACAATGCGCATGTTTTCAGCGATTTGCTTCATAGCCTCGGGATCGTCCAGGGAATATTCCTGCGAATAAGCATTAAATCGCATGCATAGGCTTTGCACCATCAGATCTGTTGTTGGAAATAGCACATGCTTTCCTGCGCTTTTATGGGTACAGGGTGTTAAAAATTCCAGCTCATATTTCCTGCAGGGATTTTCTGTCTCAAAAAATCTGGCCATAAAATCCCGCTCACTTAGGTTTTGCCTTTCGGATGAGCATACATTAAGCAGAATACCCTTATGTTTTATTTCCAAAGTGTTTACGGGCAGGATAGCTTTTGCCACCACGTCGGATATACCATCACCCCAAAGTCCGATATTCCATTCGATAATGCTTTCACCCAACGGCAGTACATATTGTGAAAATGGTCTTAGGCTGTTTTCATGAAATGCCTCTGCAGCATCAGCAGGCAGCAATTCCATCAATACACCGTGCATCATGGATCCCCAGTTATATGAAGCTTTTGCTTCTCCTTTGTATGTAAGCTTCAAAGTGATTCTCTGTAGCATTTTATCTTCCTTTCTGTTCTCATAGGGGTAATGGAACATTGTGGTAATATACGCTAATGTGCTTTTTAAGTAATCTTACGGAGCATACCTGAAAATGCAGCCCAAAATCTTGTTTTTATTTGATTTCGTCCCTTTACAGGGTATATAACTCCATAAAAAATCCTCCGGGGAAAAGATGCTTTTGACTTTCTCTTAATATACATTTTCCCGCGAGGACGAATTCGATGACATTCCATTCTAATTTTATCCGTCACCCAAAGGTGTACCCCATCTAATTTATATTTTCAGCACAACTGAGACAACTGAAGTCAATGTATCGTCTCCTTATGGAGCTTTTTTATGCACAACGAATATGTTAAGAAAAAATTAAATCCATTCCCGTCCCCTCAGGGTTATATTAATTTTACTTTTAAATAAAACTTTCAATTTTCAGTTTATAAAAACTGCTCTGCGTTGAGAATAACATCATTACTGCCTCATGCTTATTTCCCATGAATATTATGTTAACGCATTTGCATGCTTTTGTAAATACATGTGAGCAATGGTATATTTCAGTGCCATGAGGTTAGATTTTGCTCCGTTCCCTTGCGGGTGCAGGTTGTTATTTGCTATCACATGTAATGAACTGCGCAATCTGAAATCACCGTCCCCTTACGGGTGTTGGTTGTTATAAGAATATGAAGCACATGTCAAGAAAGCAGAAATCTTGCCGTCCCCTCACGGGTACAGGTTGCTACACGATAAATCCATTTTTAGATATGAAAAAGACCTACTGCCGTCCCCTTGCGGGTATGGGTTGCTTTATAGATAGAAACCTGGTCAGAACAGCAGCTAAGTTACCTTCCCTTATGGGTGTGTATTACTTATTTGAGCAGTTGTTCTTTGCAATAGTCGCTGAAGAGTTACCGTCCCCTCGTGGGTGCGAGTTGTTACATTTATGGCGATACTATTGAAATCGAAGGAGGGCAGTTACCGTCCCCTCACGGGTGCAGATTGTTATTTTGAGGATTATCCAGAAGAATATGTAAAGCAGGTGTTACCGTCCCCTCGTGGGTGCGAATTGTTACTTTATAATTAAGTCTAATGTATCATTTCCACCATCGTTGCCGTCCCCTCGCGGGTGCAAGTTGTTACTCAAGCCGCTGACACTCAACGACCTGGCAATAGCGTTGCCGTCCCCTCGCGGGTGCAAGTTGTTACTATTGTGAAAGCACAAAAGAAGAATGTTTGAAAAGTTGCCGTCCCCTCGCGGGTGCAAGTTGTTACTAAAAAGGCCCGTATACTCCGCATAGGTAGAGACGTTGCCGTCCCCTCGCGGGTGCAAGTTGTTACAACCAAACGGCCAAGTAAAAGCAGAGTGGTTGGAGTTGCCGTCCCCTCGCGGGTGCAAGTTGTTACTGCGCATACCTGTATCACACCAAAACCAAGGTTTTCAAAGTCTCTTTCCGCGGACCCTACTTTCAATATTCATTTTTCAAAGTTCATTTTACCGCAATATCTAACTCAAAGCACCTTAAATACTGCATCTGCGAAACCCCTTAGGTTTCATGTCCACATGACTTCCGCGGAAAACTCATCTGAACATCAGCTCGCATTTGCCCATCTGGTAGTACTTGCCCTTATACATGGTGGTCTTGAGAATATGTGGTGATACCTTGTATACTTTCAGGTCTTTTTCATGCTTATGTATCCTGAAAAGTTTTGCCATCATGTCACTCACAAGCTTAACTGACCTTTCCCTCTCCCGGATCAGAGGATAGGTAAGGGTTTTGCTCACATATCCCGCACCGCCGCCTAAAATTATTTTTACACCGCTTGTACTTTTATCTTCGGCATCCTCAGGCAGCTTTCTATAATACTTCTCGAAATTTTCAAAATGCTTTTTCGAAAATCTCTGCAGTGCGTCCTGTATGAAATCCAAATCTATACCCACCTTGTCCATTATTGTCCTGTCCAAGGTCATTACAAAGCGGGCTTCGGTATCCGGTGCCAGGCATTCACGATAAATGGGCAATTGCTTTGATTTACCATCAGGTTTACGGTCATGTTTACCACAAAGAGTAAGGTTTTCTAAATCTATGGGTAAGCTGTCGCTGATGCTTATCCCTTTCATGAAATCATTCAAAATGCTGTTCCATTTTATCTTGCCAGGCTTGCGCGGATCCGTTATGCCCAGTTTGCAAAAAAGCCTGCTTTCCAGATTTTTTGCTTCCCCTGACACATATGTTTTCTGACTCTTAAATACTTTTGACGAT
Source organism: Clostridium thermosuccinogenes (assembly GCF_002896855.1). Taxonomy (NCBI): domain Bacteria; kingdom Bacillati; phylum Bacillota; class Clostridia; order Eubacteriales; family Clostridiaceae; genus Clostridium; species Clostridium thermosuccinogenes. Next base: position 2,166,188 of record NZ_CP021850.1, read on the forward strand.
TCTTCGATTTTCAATATTTCCTTATCATAGTTCCCCTTTTCCATGAGCTTTGATCCTATTGCCGTGCGTATAGCGCCTTTCAGGCTGGAGCCGGGTATATAAGGTTTACCGTCTGAGCCTTTTATAAACATCAGCACACCGTGGAATTTTTCAGAAGCAGCCACCTCTCCCGCATCAATCGCATAGGAGGTAAAAAGCTTGTAGTCTTTCTTCGAAACCCCGTTTTCATATAAGAAAGCTTGCAGATCATTTTTATTTGGGCTTAGCAGAAATCTTTCATAAGCTCCTTCAAGCTTTCTCCTGGATAAATATTCCACCAGTTTTGCCAGGTTGAGCATATAAATTACTCTGTCGTTTTTATCATATATGTATTCCTTTTTGGTCAGCTTCTCACCTGAGCCGATAAAAACCGGGGAAAGTGTGCGAAGCACCAACTCAACCCTCTCCAGATGACCATACCTCATAGTCTCACCCCCGCAAACAAGGTTTTACCACACCGCCAGACAGGATGAGTACCTCCATCCGACAGATCAAACATTCCTCCGTCAAATCTTTTTTTTATGCAAGATCCGGGTGCCAGCATATATATCGTCTTTTTCTTTAATTGCGCCTTTGAATAGGTTTCTGATCGGACAAAGCCTCCACGTCTCAAGGTAGCATACCAGCTTTCAGAAAGAATATCATCCAGCGCGCCTTCCTCCGGCAAAGCTGTCCCCAGCAGCATATGATAATCGGCTCTGTCGTCCTCCAGCAGCTCTTCCATTTTCTCAGGCAAAGAAGATTTCATAACATTAAATTTACCCAGGCCGGACGATTGCTTTCCTCCGACCCCGGACAAGCCCAGGGCGGTTAAAACCTCTTCAAAAAACAAAAGCGAGCTTTCATCTTTATACCGCACAATCACATACAGACCACAGCCTGATGCAAAACGCCAAAAGGCCACCTGATAAAGCTGGGGTTGCGGCTGGCCTTTCATCGCTACCCGGGTATACGATGTAAGCCCTCCGAAATTGCATTTTAACCTGTCAGTGTCAACTTCCTTATTGGCATAATCTTTCAGAAAGGCATCAAACAATGAAACCGGAATGTACTCAACGGACTTCAAGGCTTTTCTCGCTTCCGGTCTACCCTCTCGCTGGGCTTTTCCCGTGTGTAGTATAGGTCTTGGAAAATAATATTCATTGCCTTTGTAAGGCAGGCAATCGGAAGTTGTTATTTCACCAGTATAAAAAAGCTCATACAGGCGATCTATATCCCCACGTTTTGCGCACTCACAGCACAATGCAGAAAAAAGCGTGTCCGAATGGATGGTCATGCGTCCATCATCCAGGGACTGGCCTCCCCTGTCAACTCCTATATGCAGCCCAGTAGTAAACTCAAGCCTGTAAAGAGAATATCCCATAGTCCTCTACTCCTTTCAAAATATTCAGGAGCTCATTCGTATCCTCATTACATTGCCCGTTCATGACTTTTATATCAAAGTCCGAGAATTTCACCCTGCCATATCCCCGGGTTCCATGCCCACCAAGATAGTCCATGGATAAAAGCTTCAAGGCTTTTGCGATGCTTTCAAAATCCTCCCGGATTTCCTCCGGCTTTTCCATATCATAAACCATTTTTATGGCAAACTCCGCGCCTCGCACAACCCTTTCTATCTGTCTGGGGTTTGCGATGGATGTGTAGCGGTTTATAACATTTTCAAACTTGATTTCGGTCATTCCTCCTCTTTTCTTCAAATGTTCGGCATTTGTCAGAAAAGCGTCGGCAAATTGCAGCCTTGCACCTTTCGGCTTCTCACCGGTATTTTTGTTTCCGGTTGTCCCGAATAAACGCTTTATAATATCAGGATCATCACTGAAATCCTGCATTACATAATCATTTCTTATTTCCTTGGCCAGCAATGTGCGCATTTTACCCTTTAAACTGGAGCCCGGCACCATAGGCTCTCCGGTCCACGGATCTCTTATGACTACGCTGTCCACAGCTCCAATAGCTGAAAACATGGATGAACCACCTATATGCATTCCTGTCAAAACAGTCATTTTGCAATTGATTGCTATTTTCCCATACATATATTTTGCCCCCCTTAATTCTCTCCGTCCTAGTCTTTTCCTTCATGAAAGCGATGATATGCCACCAGTGCTTCCATATAATGCTCGAAATCAATGAATCTCTGCCGGCTGTATCCTATGCCGGATATGATGTCCAGCAATCCCGCCAGTTCAACAAAGGGTTTTACTATATTTGGTTCCCGTCCGCATTCATATATAAGCCTTACCTTAAGGTATGCGATTTTCCCTCTGATTTCATCATTTAAAACTTCATCCTGCTCCGTCAGGACATCATTGTATATATCGCTCACCATTGCCAATATGTTTCTTATCTTGGAAGTGGTGAAATCCTTATAGTTTTTTCCCAACTTATTTTGAAGCTCTATTATCACCCGTTCAGCTCTGTCAGTGTAGTCTTCATGGAGCTTCTCAAAGGCATCAAAACCTTTTGAGGTAGAATGCTTTGCTTCTGCCTTCTTATTCCTGTTATCCGGTTCACTATATCCGGCTTTCTTCAGCGCATCTTTCATGATATCCATCTTTTAATCCTCCTTCTCATCCCTCAAAGTGCACATGAAAATTATGAGGGCTGTGATTAGCTGCTTCCTGTCCTCCGGTGCCAAAGCCCATTTATAGACGTTGGCACTGAAGCTGGAGTAGGCTTGTTTCAATTTATCTGCGGCTTTTTTGTCAGGCTCCCGGCGTGCCAGCAGATAGGCCAGTCGGGCAACATTGACTTTTTCATTTTCCGACTCCCTTAAGAAGTATAAAATATTGTAAAAATATGTGTTCCCGTAATCTCCGCCTGCTTCATAAAGAGCTTTTATTGCTTTATACTTTTCACCTATAACCTTGCTTTCAAAGGTATCCCAGTTATAAGTATGCTTGTCGGTAAGTTGTCCTTTTTCCGATTCAAGGCCAAAGAGGGAAACGGAATTTTTCGAGCCACCTTCATATTTGTTGTCCTTTGCCCTTTCCTCCAGCTCTGCTGTTTCTTCCGCCATAAGGGATATGGGGTACTTTTCATCAAAAACCGCAAGCCCGGCAGACAGTGTCAAGGCTCTGTCGGTATAACGATTAAATGCCCTTCGTATATCAACCGCAGCAGAAAATACCTCATCCCAGGCACCCACAATAAACAGGTCGTCTCCTCCGGAATACACAATTACCACATTTCTTTTGCCTTCTTTATCCGTCAAGGAAAATTCCGGGTTTTCCATAAGATAATTTATATGATATTTAAAGAACAGGGAAAGACTGCGGGACAGGGTGGTTGTCCTGGAAATCGTCATGTATTTATATTTATTTTCGGGGTCCTTTTCCCTCATAAAACCGCTTACAAAGGCTGCTCCAAGATTATCCACATCGGCTCTTAAAACAGCAATTCTGTTTATTCCTTGAGAATCCTGTGCCAGTTCGCTAAAGGTCTTTAGTGCACCTTCGGCGCTTTTTGCGGCATAATCACCCATCCATAGTTTAATGGAATGGGGAATACCCGTGCTATAGGCATTCTTGCTGTAAATACGGACAACCTTTTCAGGAGCCTCCCTCAACATTTCCCGGACAGCGTCTGCTGTCATCGGCTTTAAATATAGTGAGCTTCCGTCAGCAGAAAAGACAGGCAAACACGCATTGTTGGGTTCTTCCCGCAAAACGGCAAAAACCACATTTTCTTTTATGAGTCCTCCCGATATATCCGACAACGATGAGCACATGCCGCACATAATGCTGCCGTTCCGTTCCGACAATCTTACAGAAGAGGTGCCGCATACCGCACATTCTCTCCCTTCCCTGTCAATGCCAACGGAATTCAAAAACCTTATATCCTCCGCTGAATACCGGCGCAGCTTCATAGCCGATATTTGTGAGGACACACTACGGAATAAGTTAACATAACTTTCAGGATTTCCGGTCCTGGACATCAGCTCATTGGCTGAACAGGCTTTTATTCCATAAGCTATATAAAGCTCGGTTTCGAATTTCTCCAACAACCTCCGGTTTATATTGCTAAAGGATTCCTTAACAGTCGTCAGGACTTTGCCGGTATTGGGAAGCAGCAGATAGGCATGTCCACCTCCGGTATATAAAAGATTCGACCGGGAAACACCGCAGGCATTAAGAATTTCGTCAGCGATGTTTTCCAGCAAAATCTCCAAATAAAAGGATCGGGAGCGCAATCCCTTAAGAGCGCCCTTGGATGAAATCGTATATATGAACTTTTGTATTCCTGATATATCTACCGAAAAGAGGCAAAAAGCTTTTTCGCTGCAAAAATCGGATTCCCTTTCATAAAGCTCCTTACGGTAATTTAACCTGTTTCCTTCCTCTAAATATAACGCTATGCAGGATGCAAGAGCTGCCGTTATTTTGGAATGGTCAAACAGAGAAATATCACAAACCTGTCCCGAATCGGTGGAAGCGGGAATATAGGACAGATATTTTTCGCAAAGCTCCAGCAATGAATTTATGTACTCCGGTTCAAAGCAAATATCGGAAAGGCCATCGGTAAAACCTGATAAGAGTCTGGGATACTCGGTGGCAGCAGCTTTTATGCCTTCTCCCGGATAGTTGATGGTGTTTTTAATCATTCCGGGAGCATATACGGCTTTGCCCTTTCTGTTGCTCAATAGGTTGTACACCGACTCCAGCATCCGTTCCTGGTCATATCCTGTGTTTGCTTCACCTTCAATACCCTTTCTGTCGGCTCCTGATGAAATATGGTCGGCGATATAAACAATATATGCCGGACTTTCATCCGACAGTAAAGCGCTATCTATTTCCTTTCTATGGTGGAACCTGATACAATCTATTATATCCTTATCACTGGTAAACCCTTTTATGTAATCTGCACCGGAAATGCTGTGAGAACGTCCATCTGCGGCACCGGAGCGGTGCAACACCTTGCCGAAGTCATGCAAAAGCCCTCCCACTGTAGTGATATATGCTGCTTTATTCAAAATACCACCTCTTCTAGCCTATGTTATGCAACCTAATGCTGCAATAAAAAAAGATTAAAAGCTTTTCCTTATTGATTTAGCCAAAACTAACCATACCCTGTTATTTATTTTTATTAGGGGTTCATACAACTCATAGTGATATACAATTCTATGCAAGACGACAAATTCCTTTATTTTATGTGAACTTTTCATCGGCACTAAATATGTCTTACCTTGACTTTTCCTTCATCGAAGATGATGTGTAAATTCCATATAGAAACGACAATATCACCTTTGTTGGGATTTTTTAAAATCTTATAGGATACGATGAGACAGATTAAAGTGACGGCTATTTTCACTTCATAAAGAGGTTCATAGTATAGCACCGCAGCATTTGCACTGATAAGGCTCACTGTCACCATGGCGGAATCAGGCTTGATGACAATCAGTGTCTTGAAAAGGACCATCAAAGCTGCAATAAAGAAAACCGCCCTGCTTATGCCAAGAATGCCCAGCAGAGAACCGTAAAGCGTTGAAACAGCTTTGCCGCCCTTAAAACCCATAAAGGGTGAAAAAGCATGTCCGGCTGACGGTGCGGCTATAACCGGAACAAGGTATAACCCCGAAATGTTCAAATAGTTTATCGATATATATATCGGTATAAATGCTTTTAATATATCGAGGAACATACACAGCAAACCTATATGCACTCCGGCGGATTTAATGGCATTGGTACTGCCCGGATTGCCGTCTTCGGTGTTTTCCCTTATGTCGATGCCCAAAAACCATTTGGGAATAAAATATGAAAACATCAAGGAACCTGCAAAAAAGCCTATAATAGTCATTGTTATACAGCTTTGCACATCTGCCTACCTCCTGCTTTTTCAGATAATTTGATAATCAGCTTGGCAATATCCCTGTCCGCATCCCTGTTTATGTACTTTTCCTGAGCTTCTATCATTTTTTTGCGTTTCCTCATGTCAAACACGAGCTCTATGGCTTTTTCCACTGCGCTTTCCGGAGTTTTTGCATATTCCGCCACCCCTATGGAGGACAGGAAATCGGCATTTCTTTCTTCTCCCCCGGGTATCGGGCATGTCAGAACTACAGGCAGCCTTTTGGACAACGCTTCGGTAGACGAAAGGCCACCCGGCTTTGTCAGCAGAACATCGGTAGCATCCATCAGTATGTCAATATTATCTATGAATTGAAAGGGAATAATGTTACTGATTCCTGTGAAACTTTTGAAAAGCTTTTCATTATTTCCGCACACAGCAACCACCTGAGCCTTCGGCATCTTCCTTGCCAGAAGTGTGGAGAGCTCCCGTATATATCCATACCCCATGCTGCCTCCCATTACGGTAAATACCTTGTCGGCAGTGATTCCAAATAAACGCCGGGCCTCAGCCTTATCGTGAGTTTTCTTAAAGCAGGAATTTACGGGTATTCCAAGAGGATAAAGCTTCTCCCGGGGAATTCCTTTATAAGCAAACTCATCAATGAGCTGAGGTGCAGGGATCACATAGGCATCCAGCCTCGTTTCCTCCCAGAAAGGACTGCAGGTATAATCCGTCAAAATACCGACAGAAGGAGTAGAAAGCTCATGCTTTTCATAAAGCCTGGTTATGGCTTGAGCGCTGAAAATATGGGGACATATGATTATCTGCGGCTCCGTGCTTTTGATTTTATCCAAAAGCTTTCCGGAATAAATGGAATTCAAGTAGTATATGGGTGAATGGCGTTTGCTTGAGCTTACAAGCTCACCTGCGCGATAAAGCATTCCGAAAAGCGCAGGCATATGCAAAACGATGTTATCATATAAAGCAGATACCGGAGCTGACACGTTTCTTTTTCCTGACTTCAGGACATCGGATACTATCGCTTCCCAGCCTTCATTCTCCAGGCAACTGGCTATGGCCATGGAAGCTGAATTATGACCCTGCCCTGTTTTGGTTGACAAAATCAGAGCCTTCATAGTTAACCTCACTTCCCCCGGCGGTGCAAAGTTAAAGGCATGTAAATTCTCGTTATATCCGCTATATCTAACTTTAACAAGTATATTATCAATATTATGAATGTATGCTGCTCTTTTACAAGCTTTAGCTTCATATTAACTTATGTTTTATTCTATGTCAATATTGTGTCAATATTATGAAAAGCTGTAAAGTTTCAAGAAAGCTCAAAATTGAATCACTGTTTCCAATATCGGCTGAATATGAACCGCTATTTTAAGTACTGGCCGAAGGATTTTACATCCAGCTTCATCAAAAACTGTTGATAAGCGTTCTTTTCCATCAACGCATTTTTTATGTTTTTCTCAACAGCAATATTATTCGCAGTAGAACGTTCTTTCACTCCATATATATATATTTCGTCCTCGCTGTTTTCCAGGAACTCCACCGGCGCTATGGTCCTTAGGTATTTCAATGCTGCCCTCATTATATTGTCCTCGACACAAAGCATTAGAGCCAGTTGTTCCAAGCTCGATCTCCCACCCTGCTTGTTTATGATATGCTTAACCAAGCCCATCAGGTTGGTCATGAACCCTTTGAAGGTATAATCCTGAGTGACGGCAAAGCTTAGCACCACCTTTCTGGGTCTGGCAAGGGCTATAACCTCCCGGAAGACCGAAGCGTTTACCGGGGTTGACAAAAACACCAGGGTTTCAACCTTTTTGGACGTTCTCAGGTCATACCTGTCGACAGTGTTATCCACCGGGCATTTTAGCCTTAAACCTTCATAAAAAAATACAGCTTCTTCAAAATCCTTCAGCAGGGTTTTTATATCCATTCCCCTTCCGTCTATGAACTCACCTTCAAATACAGCTTCCGGAGTGCCTTCCACCGGCAGGAGATGACTTATCGTAAGCTGGATTTCATCATTCCCCCTGTAGGTATTCCTGCCTATTTTATATACTATGTCGAAGAGCTTTCCACTTAAATCTTCATCCTCTCCAAACCATTTAACCGCAGGAAGCCTGTTGCCGTGACCGTCCGCCAAAACCATTATATGGTGCCTTTTAGCAGTTTTTCTATCGCTGGCGACAGTCGCACCCCTTGTTATAAAGCAGGGAGCTTCAAAGCCTTCCCCATAGGGTCCTGCTTTTAATATCCTGCCATACAGCTCTTCATCGATATTATCCAGGGTCAGCTCCATATCTGCGTTCACTTTTATCTCATCTTTTATGAAGTATTCTCTTTCCGCCAACTCCTCTATTTCCCGGGTGAATTCCTCCAGATCCTCCCTCTTTAATGATAGCCCGGCTGCCTGGGAATGGCCTCCGAATTTCAAGAGCTTGCTGCTGCAGGCTTTAATAAGCTCATAGATGTTGACTTCCTCAGTGGAACGGGCGGACCCTGTAACAGTCGTTCCATCCTCTTTCAATGAGAACAGTATGGCAGGCTTACGATAAGTTTCGCACACTTTTCCCGCAGCGATGCCTATTATCCCATGGTGCCAGAATTCGCTGAAAAGAACCAGTATGCTCTTGTTCTTCTTTCTGTTTTCCACCTGCTCTATGGCCTCGTCAACCATCTCCTGCTGAATCCTTTTCCTTTCCCTGTTGAGATGGTCAATCTTGAGGGCCATCTCCATAGCTTTTTGGGCATCACTGCAAAGAAGCAGCTCAACGGGCAAACGGGCGGACTCCATCCTACCGGCAGCGTTTATCCTGGGTGCCAACTGGAAGGCCACATCCTCTTCCGATTGCAGCTTGCTGTCTTTCTCAGCGATTTCAAGCAGCGCCTTAAGTCCCGTTCTTTTGGTGCCAAACAGCTTGGGCAAGGCCTTTTTCAGCAGATAACGGTTCTCACCGTTTAAGCTCACCACATCGGCAATCAGCGACATGGCAAGTAAATCCAGAAAAGCTTCTGCTTTTTCACTCTCTCCATATTGCTCCAAAAGGGCAAGGGCAAGAAAATATGCCATACCGCATCCCGACAGATTCCTCGCTTTATGGCCTTCTCCGAGAAGCTTCGGATTCAGTATGACGTCAGCCTCGGGAAGGACATCGGGATTGTGGTGATCGGTAATAACAACATCCATCCCCAGGTCTTTTGCTGTCTTTATTTCGTTAATATTTGAAATACCGCAGTCACAGGTGATGATGAGGCTTACTCCGTCCTTTGCCATAGACCGGATGACATCTTCATTCATTCCATATCCTTCAGTGAAGCGGTCCGGCACATGATAGATGACGGAGCTTGAATACCAGGTAAGGCATTGCACCAAAAGAGCGGTGCTGGTTACTCCATCCACATCATAGTCTCCGTATACAGCAATCTTTTCTCCTGTTTCGATAGCCTTTGCGATTCTTGCCACAGCCTTGTCCATGCGGGGGAATTCCTCCGGCTGTACAGGCGTATACAAATCTTCGCAGAGCATCTGCCTTATGGTATCCGGGTCTTTATAGCCCCGGTTGAAGAAAATCCTCGCTATAAGTTCGTCCCCGTCGGCAGCTTCAATGATTTCATCAGGTATATGTGTATTTTCATTGAGTATGTTGACATCTATTTTCATATAACTCAGTACACCTCTTCTGCCCTTTCCCAGTCCAGCTCAAGCATAATATCCTCGTCCTCCTGCATGGCTGAGAAATCCACCCTCTCATTGTTGCAAAACCAGTTAAATTCACAAACCCTGCAGTGTTTGGAGTACATATCCTTGTCAAAGCTGTTGAAATCATAGTTAAGTATGTTTCTTATCTTTTCCCTTATTATATTGCCAAAATGCTCATGCAGTGCATCGCTGTACTTTATCTCAGCCAGAGTCATGGCCGGTTCCGGCTGCCAATAGTGCATGCTTATATTTGAAGCTTTTATTTCTTCTCCTGCCACCAGCCTTGATTGCTCTTTCAAGGCATACATATAAACCATGGTTTGCAGGCTGCTCCTAAGTTTCTTTCCTATTGCTGCGGCACTCACCTTTCCCCTGCCCCCATGGGTCTTCCAATCCCATATCTCGATATGATCATGCTTTACAATCAGAAGGTCAAAATTCGCTTCCAGCTTCATCTCCCCTGAAGACATCCTCAGCTTGTATTCAGGAAGGTATTTGAATTCCGGATTTATATTGAATCTTTTCATGAGGCTTTCCATCCATCTTGAAAGCTCCGGGTATTTTTCCAGAGCCTCTACGGGAGCAGTTTCAATGCCCATAAAATATCTATAGGCCAATAGATGAAAGTTATTGCCTGCCTCGATACTCTTTCTTGTCGCCTCATCGGGAAAGCTGTCCCACTTAAGATTTTCCAGATATCTTTTCTTAAATTTCAAAGGACAGTTATCAAAGGTGGCAAGGGAATGCTGGGTATAAAGGAAATGGTCGGCAAGTCTCAAATCCCTGTCCATTTTGCGCCCACCTCCTCAATATGCTTTTTAATATCCAAAAGATATTTTGACGGCAGGTTTTCATTCCATTTTCCTTGATTGGCATGAAAACCTGAGAGGTAAAGATACTCCCTGGCTCTGGTTATTCCTACATATAGCAGACGGGCTCTTTCTGATATAGTCTCTATTTTTGACTTCAGTATTGAGTCCTCCCCGGTACCGGCCCCAAGGATTTTTTCCAGATCGGCCTTTACCAAGGCCTGGGGATTTTTATATTCCTGCTTCAGGAACCAGTATTCTCCGACAAACTTATCGGTAAGATAAACAGGGAAATCAGCGTAATTAAGCCCTGTAAGGAACACTATATCCCATTCCATCCCTTTTGACTTGTGATAGGTGGCTACGGTCACCACACCGGGTTTTGGCTCGTATCCCTTAAGCTCCCATACAATGCCGGCGAAAAAGTTGAACATGTTCTTGGGGCTCAAAAGCTCCAACGCCAGATCGCTGAGCCTCCATCTCGGGTTCTGGTTCATGAGATACCTTACATCCCCGGCGACCTTCTGGGCTATGGCCCTTTCCTCCCTGCCAAAGTTCAGCTTTTCCGATATATACAATATCAGCTTTTCCACCACTGTCGTGGGAAACTCCAAAAACCCTCTCACTGTCTCCAGCTTATCAGTAAAGTCCCTCCATATCTTTGATTTGAGGAGCTCCGGCGGTATTTCCCGTATGTCTATTTCCCCAGCTGCCGGATACAGCAGCTTTTCCACCGGATATTTTCTCAGGAATGCCGTGAGCATCTCCCTCTGGCTTTCCTTGCCGTGCATGTCCGGGTTAAATTCCGATTCCGGCATCTCATCTTCATATTTATCACGGAGGAAGCATTCATTCATCATGGCACCAAACTTCTCTCCGTTTTCCGGCTCTGCAATAAAATCTATGATCCTGCCCAGAACCTTGATGGTCCTGTTCCTTTCGTCCGAAGTGTTGTCCAGCTGCTCAAAGGGTATGTTCTTATCTTCCAGGCAGCGCACTATATCCCTCATCTTGTAGGAGTTGGGAACCAGCACTGATATCGTCTTGTCCGGGTGCCTCTTAACCATGCGGATCACTTCCGTGACCACCGAATTTACTTCCTCATCCCATGAACCGTATATCTGCGCCTTTATTCCGTATTCAGTGGTGACGGGGTTTTGCCTTTCATCATGGGGGTCCACCGGCTCAATAAACTGAGGAAGAAGGCTCTCCCTGCATTCAGGAACCGGATGCTCTTCTCTCACAAGCTTAACAAAATAGTTGGCCAGATCGATTATCTCCCTTGTGTTCCTGCTGGACTGGGTTATCCTGTAAACGACAGTTTCCGGCTTTTCACAAAAGCTTTTGAACAGGGTGAAGTCACTGTTGCTGAAGCTGCCGCAAATGGCCTGGTTGCTGTCTCCCACCCTCAAAAGGTTTCCATCGGCTATCAGTGTAAGTATTTCACTCTGGATGAGGTTTGAATCCTGGGCTTCATCCTCACAGACAAAGGTGAACTTTTTGCGATACTTTTCAAGAAGGCTGCTGTCCATGGTAAGCAGCTCCTTCGCATTGTAAAGCATATCGTCAAAATCCAGAAATCCGCTCATCTTTAGCTTTTTATCATAAATGGCATATATATCGGCCGCATGTTTCAAAAGGGAAGTCTCCGGAAGCTTCCTGCAGCTTTCCCTGGCCTGCAGCGGCTTCATGCCATGGCTTTTAAAGTCGCCTATAGCCCCCAGCACTACTCCGCAAAGTCTGTCATTCCATTTTTTGTAATTTTCTGAGAGCTTGTTGGCGCTCAGGTTGGATTCTTCCAAATAATATCTGAATATATCTTCATTTTTTCTTCTCCATTCATCCACCGCACTGCTTATAAGATGAAATTTGGTGACCTCATCTATGATTTCAAATTCTTCATTAGTGCTAATTAAATCCGGCTTTTCCTTTACAATTTTAAGGCACAGGCTGTGTATCGTGGATACTACATAATCCTTATTTCCCGATATACCCCTTCTTGCCAGCTCTTTTGCTATCCTCTGCCGGAAATTGTTTACCGCGCTGTTCATATATGTAACAATAAGTATTTTTCCCGGTTTATGCAGCCCCTGAGCTATCATTTCCGCAGCCCAGATGGAAAGGCAGTGGGTTTTACCGCCGCCGGGAATGGCCGGAACCGCGCAAAATCCGCCTCGATATTGTTCGACCAGCTCTTTTTGACCCTTTCGTAATCCCATTACTTTCCTCCGATAATGATTTGTCCACACAGCTTATATTATACCATTTTAGGGAAAGGCGTGGTAATTTCTTTGGTAAATATCAAGGGCGGAGAAAATCCGCCCTTATTGAAACAAAAGAGAGGTTCTTTACTGAATTGGTTGAAAATTATACGATAAATTGTTAAATTTCAGTGTTAGTCTGATTTGTTGCTCTAAAATAGGATATTTTCAACCAACAGAGGTCAGAACCAAAGAGTTATATTATTATCATGCTTGGCTGAAATATACTAATAGCATGCGAAGAACTGTATTTCATCCAGGTCCACACCAAAGTATACCCATCTGCGTCCGGTCCATCTCCAGCCTGCCACCGAACGTCTGCCGACGAATACTAAAAACGCCCAGAACTGCTGTCCGTTTCTAAGCCACAGATAAACAAATCTGAAACGGCATGGAATAATAGCTCCAGGGTCCACGGCAAATACTCCTACTCCTGTACCCGGTGCTGCCAGCGATTGGGCCTGGGCGACAGAAGGTGTAAAGCTTGGCGGTGGCCCTGATGGCGGCTGAAAACCTTGACCTGCCTGGCCGGGAGGCATGAAACCGCCTGGCACGCCGGGTTGGAATCCCGGTATAAACTGGCCTGGTCCAAACTGTCCCAGCCCTTGTCCAAAGGGAGGGCCAAACTGCTGTCCGAAGGGAGGAAACTGTCCTTCTATTTGGCGGTCGTCGTCATATGGAATCATACTAACACTCTCCTTTATCAGCATTCATATTTACATATTATGCTTTTAAGAGTGTTTGAGTTACCATAATTACTCTACTGAAGCATTTCATCCAGATATTCCGACAGCATGCCGTTGTTTTCATATCCGTTGGCCGATAGATTTGATTCAAAGGTATATAGCCTGTCACTGCAGCGTCTTAGCAACGCCCGCATTATTATGGCAAGATAATGCCTTTGATAGGATTCTTCCATTTCTTCCGTGTAAATTTTGCCGGTGTCCCAGGTTTTTGTAAGGACATGGGCATTGGTCAGCTCTTTTATGCTCCTAGGCGTCCAGTTCTCACTGCTTATGCCGCTTAGGATTATTATCCTGCTTTTTAAGGTGCTGGACAGATAAGCTATGGGCGTGGACAATATCACCGAGTCTCCGTTAAGAGTTTCTTCCAGTTCAAAAATGCTCTCCGCCGCTTTTATACCTCCCCTTATCATGTCCAGGAAGCCTTTGTTCGCATTCATGTTGCTGAACCTGGAAACCGTGTCAACAAAGGTCTGGGCGCTGTCTATAAGCTTCTTTGCCTGCAGGATGTCATCATCGGAAATCTCCCTGGAAATGAGAATTTCAAGAAAAACCTTCTGAAAGAACTCATTAATCGGAAGAGGATTTTCCCTTTCCTTGTACTCCTTTATCCAGTTGCGTATGTACTCGTATTTTTCCAGGTTATAATAGCCTATCCTCTCCACCAGACCCGGAAACTCAACATCGGGCAGCTCTGCAAATGGCCTCTGGCTGCATATTTCTCCTGCCAGGATGGAGCTTCGCACAGGATCGATTTTTAGCAGCATCCTTATCAAAGCTTTTACATCATCCCGGTTGGGAAAAATATTATATCCCGGATGGCATAAATGGGCCAGGGTGATAAGAGCCTGGGAAAAGGGGTTATCCACCACCCGGTTTTTACGCGTCAGATTTTTAAGCTGAATTCCCTCTTTCTCCAGCATTCTTCCTATGACAAACTCAGTCACCGGGTCCGCATAGGTCGAAATCACAGCAATATCCGAAGGCTTGTACCCTTCATTTTTTATCAGGCTGCATATTTTCTGTCCGATATTTTCCAACATCTCACTTCTCAGCTCCACCGGGGCTTCCCGGATGATTACCGAATCATCCTTTAGCTTTGCACCCTGGGAGTGTTCTATATTGTTATACAACATGTCGGAAAATTCATACATAAATTCCTTGCAGGTATAAGACCCTTCCAGGTCAATAATGCTGCATTTGTCCAGCAGCTTTTTCTTCATATATTCATGGTTTCCTCCGAATATTTCCCCATAACCGCATTCATGATTGTAGCCAAGCAGGCATGTTTTTAGGTTGGGCAGGAGGTACTCTATAAAGTCAACTTCCGTAGGCACACATTCTTCTATATTGTCAACTATTATGTGCTCCACCCTTTTAAACAGATGGGCTTTATATTCCTCATCCTTTAAAAGGCAGTTATTATATAGGTCTACTGCCATTCCAAAATCGAGGATTCCCAGTTCCAGGCATTTCTTTCTGTATGCGCTGATTATCTCATCAGCCTCACTAAAAATTTGCTTTTTTATGTCATTTTTCTGCTCCAGTGCATTATAAAGCCTGCTGCCGATTTCATAATAAGGAATATCGGAAGTGGCCGCCTTAACCAGATTGGATGTAAGATCTATGGCTATCCGGTCGGTAAAGGAAGTTAGTCCGGCAAAAATGCCTTTGGCATCCCGGCGGGGTTCTATAGCCTTGGATACAAGGTACTGTGCCGTCTCAAAGGTCATAAATACAGGCTGAATGCTTTTATTTGCTATCTCGCCGCAGTTTTTTAAAACAATCGGATAAAAGGTCTTTATTTCTCCCTGGATGAAGCCATAATAAGAAGTTCTCCATATGCTTCCTGACGAACCAAGGACTGTTTTCGACCTCCATTCCAATGACTGCATCCTGTTAAGAAGCAGTATCAGTATTTTTTCACTGGGTATGCCCAGCTTTTCCACCATGTATTTATATCTTTCCAGCAGTATCGTAGATTTTCCCGATCCGGTAGGTCCTCTGAGTATGATTTTGGATTTATCCCCCGGAGCTTCAATGGCTCTTAGCGCCTGTTTACTGAACGTGATGGCATATCCCTCCAATTTTATACTAGTAATATTATACCTGTGAAAATTAATGCATGCAATGACGGCCTGCTTTTTCTAAGGTATTCTAAGGCCAAGAGATTTGCCTGCCTCCGGATGCAAGTAAATTGCATATTGAACCTACTTATTTGAAAAGATGGCACAATGTTTTATATTGAGTTATAATAATGGGTAAAATCCGTTATGAGGTGTATTATGAGTAAAACCATTTTTCCTTTAATTACTGAAGAAGAGAAAAAACTACCCTTTTTCGTAACCAGTGTAGGTATCTCTGAAAATCAGGATCATATGGTGAGGCCTTCCGGGTGCGGGGATTACCATTGGTTGCATTGTGTCAAGGGTTCAGGCATGCTGAAAATAGATGGCGGTGAGCATCTGATATCTGAAAACACAGGTTTTTTCTTTTATCCCCGTATACCCCATGAGTATTATCCCCTGGAAGAACCCTGGGAAACCCACTGGCTGACTTTTAACGGTTATGCGGTGCATGAGCTTATGGAGCTTCTTAAACTTACAGATTGGGAAGTGTTCAGCCTGTCCGATATTCAGGCTGTAGAAAATCTCATGGAAGGCATTTATGTTTCACTGCAGTCGTCAAAAGCGGTAAAAGGATTTGAAACCTCAGTTTTGCTTTATAAGTTTCTTATCGAAGTAAAAAATCATATAGATCCTGTCAATTCCACGAATAAATATCCAAAATACAATCAACTGCAGCCTGTTATATCCTATATGGAGCAAAATTACAGCAAGGATATCACTTTAAAGGAATTATCGGAACTCATAGATATAACCCCATACCACTTATGCCGCATTTTTAAGCAAACCTTTAATATGCGCCCTTTTACATATCTCACCAGACTTAGGGTCCAGAAGGCAAAGGAAATGATGCTCGAATCCGTACATGAACCTATACGGGAAATAGGAAAAAGAGCGGGTTACAACGACGCCAGCTACTTTTGCTCCATTTTTAAAGAGCATGAAGGCTTGACACCTTCCGAATTCCGGAGGATGCACGGAAACGGGCAGGGTTAGTCATTCTATGTCCCTGCCTTTGCTTCATAAGCCTTTTCCAGGGCTTTTGCCAGCTGATCTGGGCAGGATGTCCCTTTTCCCCTGCAGTCTATGCCTTTTAACCTCTTTATAACCTCGGAAACCGGCATTCCCTCCACCAGTTTTCCGATTCCCTGAAGGCTGCCCCGGCATCCTTCCTTAAATTCTACACTTTTTACTATTCCGTCTTCTATGCTGAAAGTTATTTTTCTTGAGCAAACCAGTTCCGTATCATATGAAATTCTGTCCAATTGTAAATATCCCCTTTACATAAGAATTTTTCTTTACAATATCATTAAAATCATATCATCAAAGTTTTTACATTATTCCTATGCATCATCCTTTATCACCGGAATTCTTGGGTTCAAGCGCATCCGAATTCAGCTGGATCGGCATCTGCAGCAAATTCGCAAACCTAAAAAGAAACCAACTCCTTAAAGCCTGAGGCTATGCCAGGATACTTAAATTGCAACAATAGCAATTATAGCTTAAATACTCCTTTTAGATGGGATAAAGCCTGTTAATCTTCTGGTATTATCAGCTTTTGCCCCACCATGAGCTTGTTGGGATCAGTCAACCCGTTTGCTTCCATTATCAAGGTGTATTTCTCTATATCATTGTAATACTTTTTGCTTATCCCTTGCAGGGTGTCTCCCGGTTCAACTATATGCACAACAGGTTCAGCACCTTCGTTTTCACCAGAAGAAGCATCACCTTCTGCATCCGCTTCGCCTCCGCTCTGATCCTCTCCAATCTCATCGCTCTGCTGGTCCTGGCTGTCGCCGTTTTTACCGCCGGATTTGGAATCTGTCGGGTCCAAAGTGCTGGTCTGTCCCGTGGGAATGTCGTTTTTGCTTTGATGTTTTCCCGGCCACAGTTCATTATACAGGTAATATAAAGAAACTGCAACCACTATGCAAGTGATCAATGCCACAATAGTGCCGGTAAAACCGGAACTTTTGCGTTTTCCCTTATCCTCGTAAAAATCTTCTTCTGATTCTGTATTCCTTTCTACATTTATTTCAAAATCCTCTTCCGGACTATTTACCAATTCCACCTTAACTATCATTACGGATATTCCATCGGAAAGCTCCATGTTTATAGCTTTTTTGACCAGCATATTGGCCATATAGTCCGTATCGGCATCCTTTGAAAGCACTTCAGAAATCGCTTGCTCATCCATAGCTTTGACTATATTATCACTGCATATCAGGAATATGTCTCCCTCTTTTAAATGGAAGGTGTTGGACTTTTGTACTCCTGCCATGCTGTTGCCTGAAATGCCATCCATTTTGGATGAAAGGGATTTAGCCTGCTCTTTGGATATGATTCCTGCTCTCAACAATCTTTCAATTTTGCTGTTTTCACCTGAAAGCTGGTTTAAACGCCCGTCCCTCATCAAATAGATCCTGCTGCTTCCGCTGCTTACAGCCGCTGCCATTCCGCCGTCCATCAGGAGCCCCGCGAAACTGTAAGGCTTGTCCCTGTGTTCAGGATTATTTATAGACATGCTGTATATAATATTATTTATTTCATTTACGCAATCGGACATCTGCTCCAGCTTTCCGTCTATATCACCGCCCCAGGTAGATATCCTGCTTTGAAATTTTTTCAGTTCCCTTACCATCGAGACCGGCGTTTTCATTTCCGGACTGCTTCTGTCCATTCCAAAGGTCAGCCCGAATAAATGAAGTTCGGAGCTTCTTTCAACTGAAACCTGAATTTTATCCTGTTCATATTCCTGTTTATATCTTCCGTCTATATAAAAATTATCATTATTGCTTTCAGAATCGGAAATTGAAACAACAGAAACTCCCACTTTGATGAGATTATCCATAAAAAGCTAACCCCCCGCAACATCAGATTTTATGGTAACAACAAACAGGCATCCTTAATACTGGCTATATACATCATATCATACGCCTTTGCCCAGTTCAATTAAAATTGCAATTTATGCCATAAAGGATAATTTCTTGTCAATAATTGGAAAGGTGCCGCAGTATTAGCTCTACGGCACCTTTCATCAAAGTGTTTCTTTACTTTATGAAGCTAAGTGCTTTGTATAAAGCTTGCGCTGCTTCAGCATAAGTAACCTTGTCGTCTCCCTTGAAAACTTCTCCTTCTTTGACAGGCAGTATGCCCAATACGGAGCAGATGGCTGCATACCCTGTTTTATCTTTGCTAATTTCAATATTTTCGGGCAGCTTGAAAATTTCATCTTTCTTTGCTATATCTCCGTATCCTATCAGGTTTGTAAGCAATTCTATAAATTCCACCTTGGTTATTTCTTCCTTGCCGTTAAACTTATCACCGCTGGGAACGATAATTTTATCAATTACGGCACTCTCCACATAGACGAAGTACGGATCGTCCACAGTGACATCTTTAAAAGTCATAGATTTATTGTCTGTGGCTACTGTATAGTAGTAACTTATACCCTTGGCCAGAGCTAACATTTTTACTGCATCTTGCCTTGTAACATTCTCATCATACTTGAAATCCTGCTTTCTCAAAATTCCTTGAGATATGAGAAGCTCTACGCTCCTCTGAGCCCAGTGAGGTCCGAGAGCTTTTATGCTGGACAAGGGTGTAATCCTCTCATCATAAGCTGACCAATCCACAAGCTCGCCTGTTAATGCATCAATTTCATAATATCCATAAAGATTATCCTTATTGTAGAAGTTGTACACAAGCTTCGCCGTATCGCCAACCTTCTGTTTACCGTTTTCATCATAGGTTATGCTAACAAAGTATCTAAGTTTTGCTGTCATATTTTCAAAATACTTTTCTGCTGCTTCCTCTAGCGGAATTACATCCTTAACCTTAGGGAATTCCACATCACTCCATGTAAAGTTGAAGTTGGTCAGATTTCCTGTTGTACGGTCAATACCTACATAAATATTGTTGCTTCCAAACTCAATGCCGTTTACAACCCTTACATAGTTATAGCTGTATTCCTTCATGTACTTCTTGGCTTCTTCATTCAGCTCAGGAGCTTTAAGGTTTCTATCGGAATAAAATCCATACTGGGACGGTACCAGCTTTTTGATAACTTCAGCAGCTTTTTCTTTACCTTGCTCCCAGCTCACATTCTCAACGATTTCTTCAGCCTTTTTTCCTTCCTTAAGCATAATATCGTAGGAATAATCATAGCTGCCGGTGTTAAGGTTTAAAACATGACCCGTGTTGGCATTTATGCTCAAGTTCAAATATGTTTGTTTATATTCTTCATTCCTATACCAGTTGAAATTCCATATTTTTTCCGAGCCATTCAAGTAGTAATATCCATTTCCGGAATTATTTTCATCGAATTTTACCCCAAGGATTTCCTCTACAGCCTTTTTATATCCCTCTGCGATCTTCTTGACTTCCTCGTCATTAACAGCTTTGCTCTTTGGTTCTTTTGCATTAGGATCCATTGGAACCAGATCAGCATCTGACAGCCCGGTCTCAACTGCTTTGCTGTCAATCACTGTCCCGTCATAATTCATTTCTTTTCCTGTAACCGCATCCATCATGTACATGCTGGACACAGGTGTGTAAGCCAGGATTACCTTTTGCTTTGCAGGACCAAAAATGCTCTGCTTGTAATTTAATGAGTAGCGCAGTTTGAAATCTACTGTTTTCCTGTATTCCTTCAGAGCTTCCTCTACCGTTTTCAAGTTCTTAGGAGTCTGGAATTTTATGCTGTCCAAATCAAAACGGTTGATGCTGAAGCTGGTAACCTTACCTTCCGTGCCATCCACTCCAATATTTATGCTGTAGTTCGGGAAAATTACATTGTTGATTTTTCTTGCAAAATCAAAGTAATATGTTATTCTCTCCTTTACTCCACTGGTGCGATAGCTGCTGTACAGATAAGGATCATCTTCGTTTTGAAGCTCAAAATTCTTTATATCTTCCTTCAATACTTCTTTTATATATTTTTCTGCCACAGCTTTTGCTTCATCGCGGGTAAACTTTGCAACAAAAGCACTGTTATTGCCATAAGACTCCCAAGCGTTAAAGGACACAATATCTCCTGTATTGGCATCAACAGCCACACTTACGCTTCCTGACAAGCCTTCTTTTTTACTGAACTCTACGCTCCATATCGTGATGCCGCTGCCCCAATATGGGGATAGAGAAACATACCCCTGACTATAAAGATCAGGGTCATCAAGCATTTTCTCTGCGATTTTCACAGCCTGATCCTTTTTTATTTTTACGTCGCTTTCCTTAATAGCTTCTTCCGGCATAATTTCTCCGGCAGCTATCTTAAGCATAATCTCTTCCTTGGTGAGATCCCCTGCAAAAACGGTATTGCTGAAAACCAAGGACGCAATCAACAGAAAAACAAGGGATAAAGATGCGATTTTTTTAAGGCTCATTAGTTATACCTCCTAATCAATATTTTAAATCTGCTATAGGATAAATTTTCCACAGATTATCATTGTTTTAGACGAGAAATGTATCCAAAAGGTTCCAAGTAAAACAAAAGAATTTTTATTTTTGATTCAATTTTTTTGCAAAATTGATATTATTGTTATAAAAGACTAAGCACAGGCTTGAGGTTCTACTCCCCTATATTGAGCTTAACAAAGTGCAAACCACATAATAGACAAGGGGCATGAAAATCGAGGGAAGCAAATTTCCCACCTTGATTTTCTTTATATCCAACATGTTTATTCCAATGCCCATAATCAAAACACTTCCCACTATGGACATCTGGGTGATTACAGCTTCCGTAAGCCATGGTTTTATTATCCCCGCCAGCAAAGTAATACTGCCCTGGTAAATAAGCACGGGCAACGCGGAAAAGGCCACCCCTATTCCCATTGTAGTCGTAAAAATTATGGCAGTAACGCCATCTAAAATGGATTTGGCGAAGAGAGTACCTGCATCTCCCATCAATCCGTCTTCCAAAGAGCCAACTATAGCCATGGCTCCAACACAGTACACCAGGGTCGCAGTAACAAAACCCTGGGCAAAGCTGCCTCCGCTGCCGGCAACTTTTCTTTGAAACCACTCACCTAGCTTGTCCAGCTTTTGTTCGATGCTTAGAGCTTCTCCTGTCAGTCCGCCTGCAACAAGGCTCAGTATCATGACCATTATGTACCGGCTTTTTATTCCTCCGTTTTCTGCAACATAAAAAATACCCTCCAATGTGCCGGAGATACCAATCATAACTACAGAAAGACTTATAGCCTGCATAACCGTATTTTTAAATCTCTCGGAAAGCCCGTTTCTGGCAAAGACGCCCAGGGCACTTCCGGCAATTATTGCAGCCACATTGGCAATAGTTCCTATACCAATCATCATTAAACCCCCTATCATTTCATTCTGCATGTATGCGAGCAAAGCATTTCCTTACAAGCCAATGGATGAAAAATGCTGTTATAAATTGCTCATTACAAGCATTATAGCAACAAGTTGAATACTTTTCCATACAAAAAAGGAGAAAGAAACCTTTCCCCTTTAAATACCCTGTTTTAATAAAACACCCTGTAAGTCTGATTATTCCAGCTGTTGGATTGGATTTTGACTAATCATTTTTTATCTTACGGTTGCTTTGATTGTTACAATTAAGAGTTCTTTTACTAAACATCATCCTGGTAAAATGCATCTTTATACACATGGATTCCTCTGTTGAATTTAATTAAAATCATCTTTATACATGCCTTCGTGATATCTCCTTGTAAAAATTCAGGAGACAGCCTGCCGTGGTTTTTTGAGCGAGCGGCAGAGTGAACTTGGCTATGGTGTAATATTTTCTGTTATTATCTTTAATATTTTTCAGTTTCCTGTAGATTTTTACCGCAGTGCGGGCATTGCAGTGGATATAATCCTCTATGCTGCCCATATTATAATATCCGCCCCTATAGGCTGCATATCGCGATGAATACAGATAGGTTTTCCTTATGAATGCCTCATATTGATGATGGCTGGCCAGAAGCCGGATGCTGGCGTGCTGCGGTATGGTCATGTCCTGGACTATATGCACCGCAGCCCCAAGATAGAAAATGGCCTTTTCCGTATCCATGGCATTCCAATACCGAAGGGCATTTTCATAATATTCGCTTGCCAGCTTCAC
The DNA here is from genome assembly GCF_002896855.1 of Clostridium thermosuccinogenes. Taxonomy (NCBI): domain Bacteria; kingdom Bacillati; phylum Bacillota; class Clostridia; order Eubacteriales; family Clostridiaceae; genus Clostridium; species Clostridium thermosuccinogenes. The sequence goes on from NZ_CP021850.1 coordinate 2,188,758, forward strand.
CGCATTGCTGCTTCCATAAAGTCCTCTTTTCCTGCTGGGGTCAAAAAAATGGTTTATGCTTTTGAAATCCTGATCTGCCCATACAACTCCGGCATTCAACTCCGCCATGTGATCGTAAAAAAAGTAATATGCATCTTTATATCCGTCATTTTTCAATATATCCACCGCCCGGCGGTTTATATATTTATGTATGCCGGCTTCCACACGAACTATCCGCTTTTTGATGGGATTTATAAAAGCCAGCAGATATTTATATATCTTACCATAAGTTCGCTCTAATCTTCCGGCCATGTCCACTCCTCTTTCCGGTACAATCGCCTATATTTAATCTCTTAATCATAAAATCATAAAATCATAAAATCATAAAATCATAAAATCATATCCAGCAGTTGATAATTCATAAAACAATTCATAAACAAAAAAGTAAAGAGTATTCAAACTCTTTACTTTAATATGCCAAATTTCATTAAATTAAATTCATTTCTGCGATAATTCTTATTCTTCCTGGAACAGAACCGTCGACAGATATCTTTCACCGGTGTCGGGAAGGACAACCACTATAGTTTTTCCTGCATTCTCAGGCCTCTTGGCGATTTGTGTTGCTGCGTACAAAGCAGCGCCGGAAGATATTCCAACCAGCAATCCCTCGGCTTTTGCAACCTTTCTTGAGGTTTCCATTGCTTCCTCATTCTTTACCTTGAATATTTCATCAATTATCTTGGTATTGAATATTGCAGGAACAAAACCTGCTCCGATACCCTGTATCTTATGCGGTCCCGGCTTACCTCCGGACAAAACCGGCGAATCATTAGGTTCTACAGCGACGATTTTAACATTGGGATTTCTCTGCTTCAATACTTCCCCAACCCCTGTTACAGTTCCGCCTGTTCCTACTCCTCCAACAAATATATCCACTTTGCCGTCGGTATCCCTCCAGATTTCTTCTGCGGTAGTCCTTCTGTGAATTTCAGGGTTGGCTGGGTTTTCAAACTGCTGGGGAATAAACGAATTTGGTATCTCCTTTGCCAGCTCCTTGGCTTTTTCTATAGCGCCCTTCATGCCTGCCGCTCCCGGAGTAAGCACCAGCTCTGCACCCAGAGCTTTTAACAGATTTCTTCTTTCAATGCTCATCGTATCCGGCATTGTGAGTATCAGCCTGTATCCTTTGGATGCCGATACAAAAGCCAGAGCTATACCGGTATTTCCACTGGTAGGTTCGATTATAACGGTTCCCTCTTTTATCAGCCCTCTTTCTTCCGCATCCTTTATCATTGCATATCCGATCCTGTCTTTAACGCTTCCTGCTGGGTTAAAATATTCTAGTTTTGCAATAAGCCGGGCTTCTATGTTGTTTTGCTTGTTATAGTTTGACAGTTCTAACAGTGGAGTATTGCCTATCAGATCCGTTAACTTCTTTGCTATCTTAGCCATAATGCTACCTCCAATTTATATCTTACTATTCTTATCGGTTTTTATGGTTTTATTTTATATTTATTATTCAAAATTGTCAATAGCTACTAAAAAATTATTTTTATAACCTGTTTCATGCATACCCTGAAAGTAAAACAAAATCCCGGATGGTTTCCCAAGGATTTTGTTTTCTTACTATTCATATCTTTTTATCATTAGTTCCTTTTCTTTCCTTCCTCTTTTGCATATCTTTCCATTATAGCTTCCAGCTCTTTCTCCGCATTGGATTTGTCCCTCATTTCATTTCTTCTGAAAGGAAAAGTGTTGAGCATTTGAGTGCTTATTCTATTGATAAAATTGGCAAACCTCATATTGCATACCTCCTGATGCCTTTCCTCTCTTTTAGCGTCATGTCATGCTTTTCATTCATGTTTTGCATTGCTTTGATAATTTGAAAACCCCTATGCTTTCTATAGCAAATAACACAAGCTTTTTAGCGACATCCTTATTATTAAACTAAAAACTTTATATATACACTATAGTGTTTTCGTTTTAAATGACCGATAATTTTATCCATTGTGAGGAATAATTCCACCCACAGTTCTTTTTGAATTATGGCGTCCTGCAAATCAGCCTTGATGTTACAAAAAAAACTATCCAGGGAGTATTGCTTCCCGGGATAGTTTTTTTTGACTACTTGATGATTTGGAGCAAATATTTCTATTTATATATTAGAATGCAGGAATAGTTGAATCCCCGAAATTTTCTTTAAGGAATTTCCTTACAGTTTCGGAATTAAGAGCTTTTGCCAGCTCCTTTATTGCCGGATCATCTTTGTTATCAGGCCTTACTACAAGTACATTGGGGAATGGGGAATCCTTGTCCTCCATGAATATTGAATCCTTAATGGGATCGAGGCCGCCATCCAAAGCATAGTTGGTGTTTATAACAGCCAGATCCACATCCGGCAGGACTCTTGGGAGCTGTGCAGCTTCCAGTTCTTTGAACTGGAGATTTTTCGGATTTTCAACGATATCCTTTGGTGTCTGGATAAGTTCATCCTCATCCTTCAGTTTGATGAGGCCCTGCTTTTGGAGCAATATAAGTGCCCTTCCTTCATTTGTCGGATCGTTAGGTATAGCTACAATGGCTCCGTCTTGCAGTTCATCCACCGACTTTATCTTTTCGGAATAAGCGCCCATCGGCTCTATATGGACTTCTGCGGCAACCACCAGCTCCATATTGTTTTCCTTTGCAAAGTTCTCCATGTAAGGCGTGTGCTGAAAGAAGTTGGCATCCAGCTGCTTATCATTAAGCGCTGTGTTTGGTGTGACATAATCAGTCATTTCCTTTATCTCCAGCTCAATACCCTTCTCCTCAAGAATCGGTTGGATTTCTTTAAGAATAAGTGCATGGGGAGTAGGACTGGCACCTACCACCAGCTTGGTTTTCTTCCCTGAATTTCCGGAAGTGCAACCAGAAAAGGCAAATACAGAAATTGCCATAATAATCGACAAAGCAACTAATATTTTCTTCATACAATTCACTCCTTTAATTTTAGTTTAATAATCTGGGCACCCTTAACTACAGCCCTGAAATTTATATTTAAATTTGGCAAAATTGCCATTATTAAATATCATGACAAATTATCAATGCTGCTTTTTCTCTACACACTTATGTAATAATAATTCTAAGCAAAGGCATATCATCCCATATATGTATTTATCTGGTGATGTTTGTTGAAATAACAAATACTCATCAAGATGCAACAACATATGCCGACTCATATCTGCAAACCTTTGCAGATTATGATATTGGCAGTTCTATGCAAGCACCGGTTTGTATTGGTTTGAATTGCTGATATAAACATTTTTGAGATGTGTCCTCATCTCTTGTCAAATTTCTTTGAAAGTGCGTTGCCTGCGGCTTGGATAATTTGAACCAATATAATAAGTACAATTATGGTCGCAACCAATACATCATTCTGAAACCTCTGATAGCCATATCTTACGGCTACATCCCCCAGGCCTCCTGCGCCAATAGCTCCGGCCATGGCTGAATATCCCAGTATGCTTATAACCGTGGTGGTTATGTCCAATATCAGCGATGGCATGGCTTCCGGTATCATAACCTTGAATATCACCTGGGGTATGGTGGCACCTACCGACAGGGAGGCTTCTATTACACCCCAATCAACTTCCCTTAAGGATGACTCTATTATCCTGGCGACAAAAGGTGCAGCGGCTATGGAAAGCGGTACAATTGCAGCCGTTGAGCCGATTGTAGTTCCGACAATCAACCTTGAAAGGGGAAACAATGCTATTATCAGTATTATAAAGGGTATGGAGCGGGTGATATTGACAATGGAGCCCAATATATTGTTTAAACGGGGTTTTTCCCATATATGCCCCGTATCTGTTATTACAAGTATCACACCCAGGATAAAACCCAGTATTACCGAAAAAAGTGTTGAGAAAAAGACCATATAAAGAGTTTCCCCAATGGCTGGCAATATCAAGTCCAGCAAATATTCAGCATATTCCCATAATTGTTCACTATCAGATGACATTTTCCGTCAGCACCTCAATTCTCACGTTATTCTCAGTCAGATAATTTTCTGCTGCAATTATGCTCTCCCTGTCACCGGAAAGCTTTATAAGCAGGATCCCCACCTGGGTATTTTGTATATTTTCTATATTTCCGGCTATTATGTTGGCATCTATGTTGAATTTCTTGACCATTTGGGAAATTACAGGTTCACCGGTAATGCTTCCTACGAAAGATGCCCTTAATATTTCGTCTCCATGGGAATCTCTGTCCGAAAGGATTCCGTCAGGAAGTTCAGCCATCATATCCTTCAAAAACTTTTTAGAAGTCAGCGTCCTGGGATTGGAAAAAACATCTATCACCGAACCGTATTCCACTATTATACCGTTTTCCATGACGGCTACCTTGTCGCAGAGCTTTTTTATTACATTCATCTCATGGGTGATAACCACGATGGTTATGCCAAACTGTTGATTAATGTTCTTTAAAAGCTTCAATATGGAATCGGTGGTGGTAGGGTCCAGTGCTGATGTGGCTTCATCTGACAGGATAATGTCCGGATTGTTGGCCAGGGATCTGGCTATTCCCACCCTTTGCTTCTGACCTCCGGACAGCTGGGCCGGATAGACATTCCTTTTTTCCGTCAATTCCACCACTTCCAGCAAATGATCCACTCTTTTTTTTATTTCTGATTCCGGTATTTTGGATATTCTCAATGGGAAGGCTATGTTATCGTAAACCGTCGAATTCATAAGGAGGTTAAAGTGTTGGAAGATCATCCCTATCTTTTTCCTTACCTCTCGCAGCTCGGCGGATTTAAGCTTCGTCACGTCCTTGCCGTTTACGACAACCTCTCCCGAATCAGGCACTTCAAGCATGTTTATACACCTGACGAGGGAAGATTTGCCAGCTCCGCTCAGGCCTATTATGCCAAATATCTCTCCGTCGCTGATGGTAAGATTTATATTATTCAGAGCGTTTACTCTGCCATTCTGAGTATTGTAACTTTTACTCAGATTTCTTATCTCTATCAACCCACTTCAACCCCTTTTATCCAATATGTATATCTGAACTATAAGACTTTTATCCACTTTGCATCTACTTCCCGCTATCAGACTTTATGTCTAAGGTTTCATTCATGCTTCCTGTTCTGTAGCCTTTAAGGTCAAGGGCAGTATATCTGAACCCTATCTTTTTGAATTCCTCATAGACCTTATCCATAAGTTCCCCGTTATAGAATTTTTCCCGCTCGCTTCTGGATACCTCAATCCTTGCTATATCACCATGATGGCGAACTCTAACCTGCTTAAATCCCAGATCCAGCAAGAATTGCTCTGCCTTATCCACCATTTCCAGCTTCTCTTTTGTTATCTCCTGGCCATAAGGGAACCTTGATGAAAGACAAGCAAAGGAAGGTTTGTCCCAGGTAGGCAGATTCATTTCCTTTGAAAGCTTCCTTATTTCCTCTTTGGTCAGCATGGCTTCTTTAAGAGGGCTTACAACCCCCAGTTCTTTGATAGCCTGCATACCGGGTCTGTAGTCTCCAAGGTCATCATAATTGGAACCGTCCAACACATATTTTATGTTGTTCTGCTTGGCTATTTCCCATATCTTGGTAAACAGTTCGTTCTTACAGAAGTAGCACCTGTTCACGGGATTTTCCTTAAAACCTTCAATCTCCAGCTCTTCCGATGAAATTACTATGTGCCTTACCCCCAGTTCCTTTGCGAAGGCTACGGCTTCCTTGAATTCCCTTTCCGGATAAGTGGACGAGGTGGCTGTGACGGCCACGGCATTATCCCCCAATACGTCATAAGCTGTTTTCAATAGAAAGGTGCTATCGACACCTCCGGAAAATGCTACCGCAACACTGCCCATGTTTTTCAGATTCTCTTTCAATTTTTCAAATTTATCATAAACCTGCATTATATACACCCCTTAAAATTATCGGTTTTCCCTGTTTTTAATCTTTTCACAGCTATTATCAGTTTTTTGAAAATTAATTGGTATTCTTTCTTACATGATATTCATATGTAATTCCAACTATACCTATATGTTTAATATAATAAAATGCATCTCCCTCTCTGTCAATAATGTTCCTATAAATATTTCTATCTATTATACAATAAACATTGGGTATTGTTAATGCTTTATATCAAATTAAAAAGAGAGAAATCTATCATAATGACAAAGTTTAATTGAAAAAGTTATTTCCACCCCAAATTCATAGACAGTGGAATTTAGTTTTGCAAATCGCTAGAAATGAGAAAGGTGGAAGTTACTTTTGCAAAGATCACACTGTTCCTATTTTCTTGTGAAAGCTGGAATATTGTCTCTCAAAAAGCTATGATATATATGGTGGTGCCTCTGAAGGGGGTACATATATGCGTGGCTTTAAACATTTGAGTCAGGAAGAAAGAAATATAATTGAACAAAGGTTAATCAGCAGGAAATCATTCAAAAGCATAGCACGCGAGCTTGGAAAGGACCCAACCACGATATCCAAGGAAGTGAAGAACCATATCCAATTTAGGAAAACCGGCTGTTATGGAAGAGTGTTCAATGATTGTAAACATCGTATTGGTTGCCCTGTTAAGCATCTTTGCGGCAGTTTGCGTTGTAGCCGTTATTGTCGCGCTTGCAAGTCTCGCATGTGTTCATCACTATGTCATGAGTATCAACAGGAAATTTGTCCCAAGCTTTCGAAGCCGCCCTATGTTTGTAATGGTTGTGAAGACAAACAGTCTTGTACATTAGAGAAGAGGATTTATTCTGCAACACATGCACAAAGAGAATACGAGACAGTACGCTCTGAGTGCCGTCAGGGTTTACAAATCACTGAAGAAGAAGCGATAAGATTGGATTCCATTATTAGCCCGCTGCTAATTAAAGGCCAGTCACTCCACCATATATGCATTAACCATGCTGATGAAATCATGCTCGATGAACGCACACTCTACAACTATGTGGACAAGGGTATCTTTACAGCAAAAAATATCGATATGCCAAGAGTTGTACGTATGGGCAGACGTAAAAAGGGAAAAGACCAGTTCAAAGTGGATAAAAAATGCCGAATAGGCCGAACTTATCAAGACTTTCTTAAATTTATGCAAGAGCATCCGGACCTTCCCGTAGTGGAAATGGACACGGTAATAGGAAGAATAGGCGGCAAAGTCCTGCTGACACTGCATTTTACTGTCCCACAGCTCATGCTCGCATTCATTAGAGATGCTAATACCTCCCAATCTGTCATTGATATCTTTGATCAGCTTTACCTGGAACTAGGCCCGGATACCTTCCGCAAATTGTTCCCGGTATTACTTTGTGACAACGGCAGTGAGTTCTCGAATCCGTCCGCTATTGAATTCGATTCACATGGGCAACGCAGAACCTGTGTATTCTACTGTAATCCGCTGGCTCCTTACCAGAAAGGCGCAGCAGAAAACAACCATGCTTTGATTAGACGCATTATCCCAAAGGGTACTTCTCTTGATGAGTTTACTCAGCGGGACATAACTCTTATGATGAACCATATCAACTCGTACAGTCGACTGAATCTCGGGGATAAAACCCCTTATTGGGCTTTTGGATTGCTCTACGGGGAAGAAATATTAAGAAGGATGAATGTAGAACTCATCCCGACAGATAATGTCACCCTGCATTCATCCCTTCTTAAGAAATAAATATTAAATAACCAGAGGCACCACCAGCCACAACTCTATAAGCATTTACAAACAGGGTGGAAATTACTCTTGCAAAAAGTTAGTTAATCTTCACACCTCTAGTTTGATATACCCAAAAAAGGGCTGGCTTTGTTCCTCTACTTCATATTTTAACCTATTATTGACTGAAAAGCATTAAAAATTTGCCTAAATAAACTAATCCAAAACCCGCTGAATTACTATTTTTCTCAATGATAACAGCATCCATGGAATTTACTTTTGCAAAGTGGAAATTACCTTTTCAATTGACCTCATAATGACAAATTTCTCTCTTTTTAAACTTTTTGCTTCGTACGATTGCCGGTATTTGCCCGGTCATGGTACCATTCGTTTCTGCCCTCGTAGATAAACTCCCATCGCTAAATATTAAAGCACTCTTTTGGACTTTATATAAGCTTTTACATAAAAGCTGTCATTTACATTGGTGATCTTTACATCCGATTTTGGGTTGGAAGCATGAATAAATTTTCCGTTTCCTATGTATATGCCCACATGAGTAACAACCCCGTTGTTTGCACCGCTTGTGTCAAAGAACATCAGGTCTCCCGGCTTCAAATCCGATTTGCTGACCGTAGTTCCTTTGGTTGCCTGCTCCTTGGATGTCCTTGGCAAATTTATTCCAAACTGTTTGTATACATAATATACAAGGCCTGAGCAGTCAAAACCTTTGGGAGTGGTTCCACCCCATATATAAGGTACACCAAGGAATTTTTTGGCGTATTCGACGATCTTTTGCCCTTTGGATAAGGAATCCGATGCCTTGTCAGTTCTAGCTGCTGCGGTGCCTCTCGAGGTAACGGGTGCCTTATTCGTAATATATTCGGAATAAACCCATCCTGTCGTTCCCCCAGATGTCTTTACCTTTGTCCAATCTCCGGAAGTGCCTAATACACTCACCTTTTCCCCTTGCTTCAGCTTTCCTTTTATCGATGCGGCAGTGCTTGCGTCACTCCTCAAATTAAGTACGTCGGCAGTAACATATGCCGTACCTGTAGCAGCGGCTTCTTTGCTTTCCTGGGCGGCAGTCGCAGCTAAAGTACTAGCTGTTGATTCTGCCGCTTTGTCCGACAGGTATTCATAATATACCCATCCTACGGTTCCCTCAGAGGTCTTTATTCTCCTCCAGTTTCCCGAACTGCCTAATATGCCTACTTTCTCTCCCCTTTTAAGCTGTCCGGTTACAGGAGAAGAGGTACTCGCCTCTTTTCTGATATTGAGGACATCTGTATTTACTATGGCTATTTCTTTAATTTCAGTTTTGCTGTTTACTGCGACTGCCAGCTCCGATACAAAATCCTCCCCAATCCGGCTGCCGTCGCCTTCATATGTAGCATTTATCCATGATCCAGAATTTCCTGAAGCTATGAATTCTGTTCCTTTGAGAAAAGTTGACAATACTTTTGCTGAATTATTTGCAGATTGGGCAAGAACTACGAGGGATTCTTCTTTTGCTGTTTCCTTATTTCCGTTTTCCGCATGTAAAGCGTCCGTATGTAAGCTTAAAGCAAAAGATAGTACCATGGTACCTGCCAGTACCTTTTTAAAAATATGCATCGTAACCTCCTATTATTAGCTTCCGAAGTTAGCTGACGGGTTCGGTAAATAGGATTACCCCTACCATGCCGGATAACTGAAAACAGGTGTACAATGCTGTTAATCAAATATCAAAGATCATACCGCAGTCTGATGTTAATAACATCATATATGTAACAGTACACATCTTTCCAGTTACCATTATGGATTAACCCCTAAAAACAGTTGGTTCCTCCGTACCTCTTAAAAAAGAGGATTCAGCTTTTAATAATTACCATAACATATTTTATGTTAACATAATGGGACGAAAATTTCAGCATTTTTGTTCAATTTTTTTTCATGTAATGTAAAGCAAAGAAAATAAACAAAGGTTTACTCCCGGCGGTCATTTTCCCGCCAGCCGGTTTATTAAGGACAATACGGCGATTATCACTGGTTGGTGGATCAAATAGATTGCCAATGTATGCCTTCCGGCGCTGCTTATTATGTTATCTTTAAGAGAAAATCCGAATAGGCTTTTTCTTCGGGAGTACAGGAGTTTTCCCAGCAAAACCCCATAAAGAAACAGTCCGAACCAAGGCAGCAAGGGATAATAATCAGAGGAAAAAAAGCTGCTGCTTGTCAATCCAAAAGCAAAGAAATAATCATTGGGAGCATTAATTCTTTCCAGAACCTTTCCGACTATTATGACTGCAGTTCCGATCGCAGCCAGTGCTTCCCAGCGCATTTTTTGAAACAACGGATACAGCAGCATGCTTATTCCCAAAAAGTGAAGTATCCCAAACTTTATAATAAACTCCGGGTCATAAAGATAGGTAATGAGAGTTATTGCCATCCCGGCAGCAAGAACCCTTAAGCCCCTTTTTACATTGCTGCGGCTAAGGGTAGAGCTTACGCCGGAGATCAAAATAAACATTGATGCCGATATTTTCCCGATCCAGTAATTGATTCCATAGCTATAGACGACATCATAACCATATATATCCTTCATATCATATATGACATGAAAATATATCATCATGATAAGGGCTATGCCCCTTAAAAAATCCAGTTCCCATATCCTCTGCCTTTTTTCTTTTTCCATGAGGCACCTCATAAATTATATTAAGCCAACATTTACATTTGATATAACTGTATTATAAGTTAAAGGCGAAGGATTTACAATCATAAAAGTGGGGTATGGATCACTGGACTGCTGCAGCCAGTTGAGGTATGATCTGCATTTTTCTGGAAACAACGCCGTTTAAGTAAACGCTGTCTTCCCCGGCACCGACATTAAATGCCTTCTGGGCTATGCTCTTTTCCCTGCCTGCAAATAAAACCTCGGAACCCACATTGATTATGTCTGTCACCAGAAGTATCAGCAAATCATAATCCTTAAAGGTGCAGATATCATTCATATATTTGATGAGATCATCCTTTATTTCAGAAAGGCTTTCCCTGTCCGATGCATTTATCTGTCCCACGCCGAATTTAAACTTGCCAAGCCGTACTTCTTTAAAATCGTTGTACAGAATCTTCTCAAGACTCTTTCCTCTTAAGGACGAACCCCTCCTGAACATCTCGGAAGCAAACCGGTCAATGTCAAGTTCCGCTATCTCCGACAGCTTTTGAGCTGTGTTAATATCCATCGGAGTGCAGGTGGGCGATTTGAATTTGATGGTATCGGATATTATAGCGGCGCATAATATTCCCGCTATATTTTTACTAGGCCGTATGCCTTTGTCAAAGTACAGATTTGTTATTATGGTAGATGTACTTCCCACAGGTTCGTTTTTAAAATATACCGGATAACCGGTCTGTATATCTCCAATCCTGTGGTGGTCGATAATCTCCAAAATCTCCGCCTGCTCTATCCCATCGACGGTCTGGGACCTTTCGTTATGGTCCACCAGAATTACCTTTTTCCTTTTCCGTGATATAAGATGGTATCTTGATATGAAACCTCTGACCTTCTGTTCGTCATCCAGCACAGGGTAGCTTCTGAACCTGGTTCTCAGCATTTCATCCTTTATGTCGTCGACAAAATCATTGATGTTAAAGCTGACCACATTAGTGCTGGTCATGACATATCCCACCGGAATGCTTTGATTTATCAGCCTTGCCGTCGTAAAAGTATCCCCAGGGGCAATCATCAGAATACACTTATTTTTACGGGCAAGCTCCACGACCTCTTCATCAACGGAGCCATTATAGGTTACAATGAGGCAGTTTGCGCCCAGTTCAATTGCTTTTATCTGGGTTTCCTTTTTGCTGCCGTCAATGACTATGTCTCCTTTGGAAACAAAGGCCCCCATCTCTTCCGGATTCATTGCCGGTATTACTACTCTTCCCGTTGTATTAAAGTCCTTCTGGCTTCCGCATATCAATTTCGCATTTAATGTTTCAACGATATTCATTAAAGGAGTCTTGCTGTAAGCGATTATGTCATTTTCCAACATGTCCATGTACTTCTTGGTTATGTCGGACGTAGTCACCAATCCCAGGAACTTCTCATTCTCATCAACCACCGGAATCACTTTAACATTATTTTTTTTCATGATTGTCCATGCTGTTTTTATCGAGACCTCCGGCCATGCAGGACTTATTATGTCGATATCCAGGTCGGACAATTGCGTCCTCACGGTTGCCAGATATTCAGGTGCTGGTATATTAAAATATTCCAGCACAAATTCTGTCTCTTTGTTTATATCCCCCAAGCGGACAGGGATTGCATTTATGCCTAGTTTTCTTTTTAACTCCGCATAGGCGATCGCCGCGCATATGGAATCGGTATCGGGATTTTTATGTCCTGTTATGTATACTGTATCTGCCATTTTAACACCCGCAAGCAATTGTAGTAGTTTTGATTAATTTTCTCATCAAGCAATAGGGTAACCACATTTGTTCAATAAATACAGTGCACTGCTTTTATACCCCATTACGATGGTATATTATACTACTTTATGCGGCATTATACTACTTCAATTTTTTTGATTCTGTATCTGTATATTCCGCTCGGGGTTTTTACAGAAACATCTTCTCCCTTCTTTTTCAAGAGGAGGGATTTTCCCATGGGAGATAAAAAAGAAATGTGGCCATTTGCTATATCTCTTTCATAGGGGGTCACCAATTTGTATCTGAAAACCTCATTTTCATCGACATCATGTATCTCTACTTCACTCCCTATAATAACAAATGGGAACTCATTATCCGCTTCGTCCGATATTCTAATGTCTTCAACCACCCCGTCAATCTTATTTACATACTCAGATAGAAAATCGATAAACTTATCACGTTCATCACCTATCTCCGGGTAGTATTCATCAATAAGCCTGTTTTTGTTCTCTTCCAGCCTTATAAGATGCTCCAGAACTTTTTCGAACATTGCTCTTGTAAGGCAAATCTTTTTCCCCATCAATTAGCCCTCCCCACCTTAAAATAAAATTAGCTGAATTTTCAGGCTTTTTCATGCAGTTTCATACATAAAATGGCATTTTCATATAAAACACTGTAGGCACCTTGCCAGAAGCAAAGTGCCTACAGTATCATGTTACCACATATAGCATGTGGTGTCAACTTAGTAACAATTTTACATTTTATTGAAATCCTAGATTTAAAGCTATGTTTATATGGCAGGATTTTTACCGGCAAACCATATTACGCCGTAAGACGCAGCAGCATTTCCATTCAGCTTTCATATTAGCTGCATATGAGTTTCATATGGGTTTCATATGAGCCTTCCTTTAGCTTTCATTGAGTTTTCGCCGTGTTTTATTTGATCTTCATTGATCCTTCTTTGAGTATTTATTGAATCTTTCCTTCACGCTTTCCGAAATTTAGCGCAGCACCGCGTCAATTCTGCTATTTATTTCTTCAATATTGACCGAATCTATCCTGTCATCGGCCAAACCATACTTTTCTTTAAGTTTCAATATCCTGTAAAGGCTCTCATCCAGCCTCTCCTCCGGGATATCACCCTTTGATACGGCAGATTTCAAAACGTTTATTACGGCTTCTTCCCTGTCATACCCATGGCAGACAAGAACAATGTCAGCTCCGGCAGATACGGATTTGACGGCTGCATCACCTATATCATAATTTTCCGTTATCGCACCCATAGTTATATCATCGGTAAATACGACTCCGTCAAAACCGCAATCCTCTCTTAAAATGTCGTTAATGACAATTTCCGAAAGGGACGATGGATAATCCGGGTCAATTTCAGGAAGCAAAATATGCGCCACCATAACCGCGTCTGCTCCGTTTTCTATGGCCTTTTTAAAAGGAAGCAGTTCAAAGCTCTTTAGCCTGTCCAAACCATTATCAACTCTTGGCAGACCCACATGGGAATCGGTGGAGGTATCCCCATGACCGGGGAAATGCTTCACCACCGGTATAATATCTTCCGACTGAATGCCCTTCATGGCCTGAACTCCGAGCCTGGTTACCACCTCCGGCTCAGAACCGAAGGCTCTGTCCCCTATGACAGGATTTTTTGGGTTGCTGTTTATATCCAATACCGGAGCAAAGTTCATATTAAACCCCAGGGCTTTTATCTCTCCGGCTATGGTTCTGCCCACTTCAAAGGAATAGCTTTCATCACCGGTCTTTCCGATAACTCCGGCCGCAGGAAGCTTCTTAAGCTCCTCCGGCATTCTGGTTACCCTTCCCCCTTCTTCATCCACTGAAATAAACAGCGGAATCTTGTTCTTCCGGTTGACTTCCTTTAAAGAATTGGTAAGCTCCAGCAGTTGGCCGGAATCTTTTATGTTCCTGCCAAAAAGGACAAATCCTCCTATTTTGTAGTCTTCTATCATCTTTCTGGCCTTCTCGTCCACCGTGTATCCGTCAAGACCGACTACAACCATCTGCCCGATCTTTTCCTCCAATGTCATACCTTTGATGTGCTCTTTTATCGGATTTTTAGGCTCTTGTATGGTATCCTCCGCAGGCTGATCCCCGGAAGGTGATGCTGTACTGCCCCCGGGCTTGTTGCTGTCTTCGCCGGCCTCATAGCTTTTTCTTGCGATGGAATATCCGAATATAAATGAAGCCAGCAAAATATTCAGAAACAGTAGAATAATTATCACTCTTTTTAACATTTTACCTTTTAACAATCCTTTCTGACGCGCCAACTCGTTCTTATTGCGCGGCTAAAATCATGATTCCCCCCCATAATATTGACGTAAACAGGCGTCCATTAAGTTCAATATCAACAGCCGCTTTTTTATTCATAGAAAAAATAATCCGACGGCTTTCTCAGTCCAAAGACACTTCCATATATACATTCCCATAAAAATCCTTGATCCTGAAGCAATTTCCCTCTAAAATCCCGTAGGTATTGGGATGATTTTCCTTGGGGAAAGTTATGGAGCCGGGATTAATAATATATATGTCCCCTCTTTTCTCCGCTTTGGGTATATGGGTATGCCCGTATATCAATACATCCCCTGCCTTTAGCTTCGGAAGATTGCTTTCGCCATATATGTGTCCATGGGTCAGAAAAAGCCTCCTGTCATTATATAAAATGGTAGAATAAGTCGACATGATTGGATAATCCAGCACCATTTCATCCACTTCACTGTCGCAATTGCCTCTTACAGCAATAATTTTATCGGCAAATCCGTTAAGCAATGCTGCCGTTTCCTTAGGGTTATATTCCTTAGGAAGAGGATTTCTTGCTCCATGATACAGTTGATCCCCCAGTATTGCAATATATCCCGCGTTTTCTTTTTTGTAAGCCTCCAGGGCCATCCTGGCATAATGCAAAGAACCATGTATGTCTGAAATAAAAAACAGCTTCATTTCGTATCTCCTTACTTTAAAGTTTCGTTTTCTATTATCATAATAGAACATAAGCCTCATTACAATAATATCAATATTTATTAACATAAACTTAAAAATATTAATATTGATATTTCCCGATATAAATCCATTTATAGCTAAAGTTTTACATTTTTTAATTTACTGGAACGACTTCCTATAGTACAATATAAATGAAACCATAGAAATAATAATAAAGTTAATTCAGCAGAATATAAAATACTAGAATTGGTTTAATTTAGTATGGCTTGTGCTGAAATAACAAAAACTGTTAGAGAGGTGCATCATATGTGGTTTTCAAAAACGCAAGAAGAAGTTCTTAGGGAACTGGGAGTGGACCGTGCTACCGGTCTTTCCAGTGAAGAAGCAAAAGCTAGGCTTGAAAAATACGGCAGAAACAAGCTTAAGGGTAAACCCAAGAAAAGCTTGGCAGCCTTGTTTTTTGATCAACTGAAAGACATGCTCATATATGTTCTTTTAGGCGCAGCTTTAATCACCATGATCATCGGTGAGTATGTCGATGCTGTAATCATTCTTTTAGTTGTAGTCCTAAATGCCATAATAGGAGTCGTTCAGGAGTATAAGGCTGAAAAGGCTATTGAAGCCTTGCAGCAGATGACTACTCCAAAAGCTCTGGTAAGACGTGACGGACAGGTAAAAGAAGTAAATTCGGAGGAAGTGGTTCCCGGGGATATCGTAATTATAGATGCAGGAAGATATATTCCCGCTGATTTGCGGCTGATAGACAGCGCAAACCTTCAGATAGAGGAATCTGCCCTGACCGGTGAATCCGTACCTTCCGACAAGGATGCTGAAGCTATTTTTGATGATCCGAAAACAGGGATCGGCGACAGGTCGAATATGGCCTTCATGTCCACCCTTGCCACCTATGGAAGGGGCGAAGGTGTAGTGGTAGCTACTGCTATGGATACGGAAATCGGTAAAATAGCAAAGATCCTGGATGAAGACAATGAGGAAATGACCCCTTTGCAAAAAAGGCTGGATGAGCTCGGCAGAATTCTGGGCTTTATCGCTATCGGCATTTGCGTACTCATCTTTGTTATTTCCCTGTTCCAGAAAAGGGATCTTTTTGAAATGTTCCTGACTGCGATAAGCCTGGCTGTTGCCGCTATACCGGAAGGTCTTGCCGCTATAGTTGCTATAGTGCTGGCCCTGGGCGTACAGAGGATGTCCAAAATAAATGCCATAGTGAAAAAACTGCCGGCCGTTGAAACTTTAGGTTCCGTAAACATCATATGCTCGGATAAGACCGGCACCCTTACGCAAAATAAGATGACCGTTGTAAAATATTATACTCTGAACAATTTGAAGGATGTTCCTGCTGAAGGAAGCAATTTCAGCGCTTCCCAGGATGAAGCGGAACTAATCAAAACCTTTGTGCTATGCTCCGATGCTACATATGAAAACGGCCAGGGCACCGGTGACCCCACAGAGGTGGCATTGGTAGTATTGGGAAACAGATATAATCTTGAAAAAAACGAACTTAATTCAAAGCATCAAAGGGTGGCGGAAAAACCTTTCGATTCTGACAGAAAACTGATGTCCACTTTAAACGTGGAAGGAAATGGTTATAGAGTGCATACGAAAGGAGCCATCGACAACATACTGAAGATTTCAACCCATGCCCTTGTAAATGGCAAAAGAGTGCCTTTGACCGAAGAGATGAAAGCAAATTACCTGAAATCCGCCGACGAGATGTCGGACAATGCATTAAGGGTTTTGGGCGCTGCTTATAAGGATACCGACAGCATGATTTCCCCAGAGGAGATGGAAAAAGATCTAACCGTTATCGGTTTTGTAGGCATGATCGACCCGCCGAGGCTGGAGGTTAAAGATTCCATCAGGGTGGCAAAGATGGCCGGAATAACCCCTGTTATGATCACCGGCGACCATAAGAACACTGCTGTTGCCATTGCAAAAGAGCTAGGTATTGCTGATTCCATCGATCAGAGCATCACCGGTGCTGAGATCGACCAGCTTTCTGATGAAGAATTTTCTAAAAAAATAAACAGCTTAAGGGTATTTGCCAGGGTTTCCCCTGAGCATAAGGTAAAGATTGTTAGAGCGTTCAAGGCCCAGGGAAATATTGTATCCATGACCGGTGACGGCGTTAATGATGCTCCTTCGCTGAAATATGCGGATATAGGTGTCGCTATGGGCATAACCGGAACCGATGTATCCAAAGGTGCCAGCGATATGATTCTTACCGATGACAACTTTACAACCATCGTCCATGCCATAGAGGAGGGCAGGAACATCTATAACAACATAAAAAAATCGGTTATATTCCTGCTATCCTGCAACCTTGGTGAGGTTATTACAATATTCGCATCCATACTGTTCTTCTGGCCGGTGCCTCTGATGCCAACCCAGATTTTGTGGATCAATCTGATAACCGATACATTGCCTGCAATAGCGCTGGGGGTTGACCCCGGCGATAGTGATATCATGAAGAAAAAGCCAAGAAATCCGAAGGAAAGCTTCTTTGCCAAAGGTGCGGGACTCAGAGCGATCATCGGCGGTGTGCTGATAGGTGCATTGACACTGCTGGCCTTCTTCTTCGGCCTTAGAGAGCACGGTTATACTTTAGGCTCAGAGAATATACCCGAAGAAGTTCTGATTTATGCGAGAACTATGTCCTTCGTTGTATTGGCTGCCTCCCAGTTGTTCTATTCCCTGACGATGAGGAACCCGGTGAAATCCATTTTCCGGATTGGATTATTCTCCAATAAATACCTCATCGGTGCCATTGTCGTGGGAATATTCCTGCAACTGATGGTTATTTCCGTGCCTTTCCTGGCAGGCGCCTTCAATCTTCACAACCTCAGTTTAAACGACTGGGGAATCGTAATATTGCTGGCATTGATACCCCTTGCAGCAAATGAGATAATCAAAATATTCATGAGAAAAACGGAAAGAGATTGATTCTAACAGAAAAAAGCAGGCTGTACGAGTTTGAAGCTCATGGCAGCCTGCTTTTTTGTTGCATGATGTAGCTATTTACATATGAGCTTTTGGGTCACAATGTCGGAGAATATCTCCATTCCGGTGGTCTGAGAAATATGTATTACATTTGAAAACCTCGAACCTTCCGGCAAAACGGATTCCAGAATATTCTCCTTTTCAAGAATGCGGTCCGGATTAAACACAACGCCCTCCTGACCTTCGAAGATGGCGACATAGAATATTCCCGACTCCACAATGTCCTGGAAAAAATGGCTTCCATAAGACAGTTCCGGCATGAATCCTGCTTCATTGGATGCAACCTCGCAAAGGACCTGCATATTGCACAATTCCGAAAAATGTACCGGTACACCCAGGGAAGGCGTGGTGGTCCCCCATCTTCCAGGTCCCATCAGCATGGCATTTTTACCCTTCATTTTGGTGTTGATCATTCCGATCTGCCTCGCAACGGTATATTTCTCCTGCTCACTGAGCTCAAGATATTCCCGGGCTTTGACATATACAACAAAATCCACCGGCAGTCTCACATTTCCACCCATGAAATTGCCCCTGGTTGCAAAGAAGCAGTCCTTTTTGTCTGTCAGTTCCGGCATCCTGACAGGCTTGCCCAGGCCCTTTGTCTGCAAAGGACGGCACTGGAGCGGGTTTACCTTGAATTGGTTGTCTCTTGTGAAATTCACCGTAAATTCAATGTCCACAGGATAATCATACACCTTGGAAAGCAAGGCCAGCATTTCCCTCATCAATTCAGGGAAACCGGTGTCTTTAAGCAGCTTTTTGAAGTTGAGAATAAAAGGGGTCTTTACATCGGTATATCCCAACTCCCGCAGACGGTTGGCAGCCTGGTAGTCCGGCGTGCCGAACAGCTCCTTGTCGGTATTTATGTCTCCGGACATGATTTCATCCAGCTCGCAGGTTTTATGAGCATTCTCTTCCAGTGAAAGAACATCGACAAAGTGCTGGGAGAATTTTTTCTGGTCGTCATGATTCATAGCCAGCATGCGCAAAGGGTTATCCAGACATACGATTCTGGCATAATCCCCGACGGTCCTGTCTACAGCACGCGTACCAAGCCCGAAGACCAGACGGAGCATTCCTGCTTTCATATCCACGCTCTTATCCCACACATAGAGGTTTGAGG